>NZ_JBEXCR010000060.1:0-75184 GCF_040605375.1 Nonomuraea sp. NPDC005650 | reverse complement strand
GATGTCTTGGAGTGACAGACCTCTTCTACAGCGGCTCCGCTGCTTTGTTCACTGTTCTTGACGAACAGCCCTCTCCCTTAACTGAACGGCGTTGGCTCTAGAACCCGCACACTGGATCGCGGCGCGGCGAACACGAAGAGCACGTCCGGGCATCGCCAAGGCTTTCCGCGAGCCGACCAGCGAGGCCGCGCCATACCGGACTTTCCCCGCCGGAGCGCCCTCCGGCACGTCGATCACGACCTTGTGACGATCGATGTGCCGGACAAGCGGGTCAGCATGTTCATCGCCGGGTTCGAGCACGCGCCCGCCATGGCATGACGATCCAGAAACGCGGCTCCACCGAACTTGGGACACGTCAGAGCCGACATCAATGCCAGACGGCTTCGTCCTCCAGCACGGTCACCAGTCCGCCTCCCCCAAGGGGTTCGCCGCACGCCGCGCGGACGATCCGCGTCTCGACGTCGGCACCGCACGTGTGCAGGAACCGCGGTGCGGGCGGCGGGTCCTGCAGGTGCCGGAAACCCGATCTGCCCGCGTCGTACGCGCTCGGCGCGTCGGGTTTCGCGCTGCTGGCCGGAGTCGGGGTGTAGGGCTTCGCCATGCTGTGGCCGGCACTCGCTGCGGCGCTGACCGTACCGGCTCGCAAGCGTTCGTCTGGTTCGCCGTAATCCTCAACACGCTGCTCGTCGTCGCATGGGCCGTGGTGACCTGCCGCTCACTGCGCCACGCCGCCACGCACGCGAGGTGAGCTGAAGAGACGGGCGCGACAACCGGGCCCTCGGCTCCCGAAGATCACCGATAACCCCCCTGACTCCCCTTCTGAGCAGTCGAGAGAGCCCACGGGGCCGTGGCGAGCCGGTCGCGGACGAAGGCGAGGGTGCGGGCCTGGTCGTCCTCGTCGCCGGCCGGGCTCACCAGGAAGTCCGTCGTGCCCGCCTCCGCGAACCGGCCGATCTCCTTGTCCACCATGCCCTCGTCCCCGGCGATGACCGTCTCGTGCAGCCCCGACAGTCCTTGCAGCTCCAGCAGGGAACGGTAGCTGGCGAAGCCCGCCGCGAAGCCGAGCCGCTCGGCGACCTGGTCCCGTACCCGTTCCGGATCGTCCGTGACCGCCACGAGGGCGGAGGCGACGATGCGCGGAGCCGGGCGGCCGGCCGCCCGGGCGGCCTCGGTGATGCGTGGCGCGATGTGACCGGCGATGGCGGCCGCGCCGGTCCAGGTGGTGACCGTGCCGTCGGCCAGTTCGCCCGCGATGCGTAACATGGCGGGGCCGAGCGCCGACAGCAGGACGGGCGGCGGGGTGGTGCCGGGCACCTCGACCTGGCCGGAGACCGAAAGGGTCTCGCCGTGGTACTCGACCGCCTCGCCGCGCAGCAGCGGCACCAGCACGCTGAGGTACTCGCGCGTGTGGCGGGCGGGCCGGTCGAAGGACAGTCCGTACGAGCCCTCGATGATCTGCCGGTGGCTGGTCCCGACGCCGAGGGTGAACCTGTTCCCGCTGATCGCCTGCGCCGTCATGGCCTGCACGGCCAGGGCGAGGGGATGCCTGGGGTATGTCGGGACGACGGCGGTGCCGACCTCGATGCCCGGGACCTCCCGTGCGCCCAGTGCCGCCACGTTGATCGCGTCCAGTGACGTGAGCTGGGCGAGGAAAGCACTGCTGAGCCCGGCCTCCGCGGCGGCGCGCAACCTGCTCAGGAGGGTGTCCAGGTCCATGCCAAAGGTGTTGAGGTAAATGCCGATGCGCATATCGCCTCCTAACATGAAGCGGACCTTCCGCTTCATGTTCAACAACGACGTACAGTAACCTGAATCCGTGATTCCGAATAGTGCGCGAGCACCCATGCGGGCCGATGCCCGGCGCAACCGCGAGCGCATCGTCGGGGCGGCGCTCGGCCTGTTCGCCGAGCGCGGGGCAGGCGTGTCAATGGAGGAGATCGCCCAGGCCGCCGACCTCGGCGTAGGCACGCTGTATCGCCATTTCCCCGATCGCCGCGCCCTGATCGAGGAGATCGCGCAGAGCACGCTGACCGCCCTGCGTGACCATCTCCGGGCTGGCGCGGCCGAGCAAGTGCCACGTTGGGAGGTGCTGCTGAGCATGGTGCGCCACTGCGCCGGGCGGCCCCTGGCGCTGCTCAGTTCGCTGCCGGAAGCCTCGCCGCAGTCGGACACGCGCCAGGGGCTCGTCCGGGAGATCGACAGTCTGCTGGGGGACCTCGTCGAGCAGGCGCAGCAGGAGGGCAGCCTGCGTCGCGACCTCACGCCGGAGCAGGTCATCAGGCTGCTCAACGTCGTCATCTGCCGTCCCGGCGCCCGCGCCGACGACCCCCTCACCACGGTCATGCTCGACGGGCTCAAGGCACCCGCCCCGTAGCGGCCGGCGGCCCCATACGTTCGCTGCCCCGCCCCGCCTCAGCGGACGACGTCGCCGAGGTCCTGGCCGAGATCTGCACCTGGCGGCCACGCAAGAACCTGCCGCCGGACCGGCTACGTGACCGGTCCTGTTCGAGACCGCACAGGAGCCTGTGGATAGGCCCGGAACCATTCCGGGGCAGCCCGACGCTGCCGCAGTTTCTCGCCAGCCTCGCGCGGGGCGGCGCGACGGTCTGGCCCATGCTCTGCGGGGTCGTCGGTGCCCGTGCCGATCGCTCGTGCTCCATGCAGCGTACCCAGGCGTCCTGCCACCTCGGCCAGTTTCGTTCCTCGACGCCGAGTGCGCCCACGACGGCGAGCAAAAGCTCGGGCCTCGGGCGCCGGTTCGTGCCGTTGATGACCGCGTTCATGGTGGTTCCCGAGTACGAATTCCGCTCTCGGGCACCCGGTCTATCCGCCAACTTGGACCTCTGCCGCTACGGGTGTGTTCCTCCAGTTCAGGGGCATGGCCTGGCATGACGGATTCTTCCGGCACCAGATCATGAACAACCCGCCGCACTTGCCTCAGACGCGGCGGGGACGAGGCAGGGGGCGGGGGCGCGATGAATCGACGGTTCGCAGACAAGGTGGTCGTGGTCACCGGTGGCAGCAGAGGGATCGGAGCCGCGGTCACGCAGCGACTGGCGGCCGAGGGCGCGACCCTCGCCATCGGCTACCGTTCCGAACGCCCCGCCGCCGAGGACCTCGTTTCACGTCTGACCGCAGGCGGCGGTCAGGCGATCGCCGTGCAGGCCGACGTGATCGACCCGGCGCAGTTGGGCCACCTGATGGATGAGGCCGTCGCCGCTTTCGGGCACCTGGACGTACTGGTCTCCTGCGCTGGCATCGAGCACTTCGGAACGCTGCAGGAGTTGACTCCCGCCGACTTCGACCGGGTGTTCGGCGTCAACACCCGTGGACAGTTGTTCGCCGTCCAGCACGCCGTGCGGCACATGCGCTCGGGCGGCCGGATCGTGCTCACTTCGTCCGTGAGCGCCTCCCGGGCGGTCTTCCACCACACTCTCTATGCGGCCAGCAAGGCGGCCGTGGAGGCGATGGTGCTCAACCTCGCCGCGGAGCTCGGCAAGAGAGAGATCACCATCAACGCCATCGCTCCCGGGGGTACCGCCACCGACATGGCCGCCGAACACGCCAAGTCCTATCCACACCCAGATCTCGGCCTGCCCTTGGAAGCCTGGATGCGAACGCACATCGCTCTTCGTCGGCTGGCCGAGCCGGAGGAGATCGCCGCTGCCTACGCCTTCCTGGCCAGCACCGACGCCTCGTACCTCACAGGCCGCACGCTGGCCGCCGACGGCGGCTATTTCTGATGCCTACCCCTGGTGGACGCAATGACGGAACCCGGCACAGCTACGGATGCGTGCCATGAGGTTTCTCCTCAGCCGGGCAGTTCGGGAGATACTGGGCGGCGCCGAGGTGCGCACGGTCGAGAACGTGCTGGACCGGCTGGAGTCTTACATAAGCTGACCGCTCCGCCGCCACCGAGTCGACCGCTCTTCCGCCACGCGCCGCTGCGGCGTGATCGCGCCATCGTGCGGCGCAGTGCAGGGAAATCGAGGCCGTGTCCCAATACATCCGCGTCGCGTGGATGCCGGACCCGCTGTTCCTCCCCTGACCAGTCAGGAAGACCGGATCCCTTCGGGTTGACCTTGACGCGACGTCAACGTGTCTAATCGGGGCTGACCGAGCCCGGAGAGCCGAGAGTGGGGGACCGATGGTCAGAGCCGTGCTGCGGATCGTGGTGTTCGAGCTGAAAGGCCTGTTCGCCATCGGGCAGTGGCTGGTGCGGCGCCGTCATGGCGTGCCCGCGGGGGCGACCGTCGTGACGTACACGAAGGCGCAGACGTTCATGTTGTCGCTGATGATGTTCGCGATGGCGGTCGAGACCGTGGTGGTCGATCTGCTGCTGGTCGCGCTCGACGTGCCGGCGTGGCTGCGGTTCGCGGTGCTGATCGCCGACGTGTACGGGCTCCTGTTCGGGGTCATGCTGGCCGCCGCCTGTGCCACCAGGCCGCATGTCATCACCCCTGGCGAACTGCGGATCCGCTTCGGCGTGTACTTCGACGTACGCGTACCCGTCGAGCGGATCGCGGCGGTGCGGACCAGCCGCAACTACAACGAGAGCGGCATGGTCACCGTCAAGGACGGGCGGCTCGGGGTGGCGGTCTCCTCGCAGACGAACATGACGGTCGAGTTGACCGAGCCCGTCGCCTTCGTGCGCCCGTTCGGGGGCCGGGGTGAGGCGACCTCGATCCGGTTCTTCGCGGATGAGCCGGAGAAGGTGGTGGCGGTGTTGCGTGGTGATCGGACGGAGAGGACCGCGGAGCCTGCCTGATCGGGGGCGGGGGACCGGGTGCCGAGGAAAGGGCGGGCCGGACCGCGAGGGGGTGCGGGCCGGGTCTGGTGCGACCCGGCCCGCCCCGGCCGTCAGCGGGTGATCTTGACGTCGTCCACGCCGGCCTCCACCAGGGAGGCGCCCGAGGCGTCGGCGGCGTCGATGAGGATGCGGACCGTCTGGCCCGCGAACGCGTTCAGACTGGCCGTCGCGGTGGCCCAGGCGCCGTTGCGGTTCGAGGCGGCGCCCGCCTGGTTCAGGACTGTGGTCGTGGTGCTGCCGACCACGCGGACCCGGAAGTAGTCGGCGCTGGAGGCGTTCGAGCCGTGCGCCAGATACCACGAGAACGACAGGTTCAGCGGCCCCGTGGACGGGAGCGTGATCGGCGGCGACTGGATCGAGGAGGCGCCGCCGTCGAGGTCGAAGTCACCGGCGGCGGTGCCCGCCAGGCGGCCCGTGACCAGGTCGTTCGTGCCGCTCACCGTGGTGCCGAGCTGCTTGGCGCCGCTGGAGGTGGTGTCCTCGGGGTCGCCCCGCTCCCACTGGCCGGTGGTGGCGGTGTCGGTGCTCGACGGGTTTACCGTCCAGCCGGTGGCCGTCTCGAACGTGTCCTGCCAGACCACGGCGGGCGGTACGGCGGTGGCGATCGTCCACACCGAGTACGCGATCGCGTCGGCGTTCCTGTCGAGCGCGGTGTCGTTGATGTTGGACGTCGTGTCGCAGGAGCGGTGGTAGCAGACGTCGAACGCCTGCCCGGCGGTGCCGCCCCACAACGTGGCCTGGGCCGAGCTCTTGATGCCCTCGGCACCGGTGAACGTGCCGCCCGCCGGGATGCCGACCGCGATGAACGGGCCGTAGTCCGAGCGCCCGTCGAAGTCGGTGCCCCGGGTCGGCACGCCGATCAACGTGAAGTAGTCCTGGATGACCTTCTCCAGCTCGGCGGATCCGGCCGGGCCGGGACCGGAGCCGGTGCCGTCCGAGTTGTCGCCGTCGTACACGAAGTATCCGGGGTTCGGGGAGCCGACCATGTCGAAGTTCAGGTACCCCTTGATCCGCGCCCGGTCCGCGGCCGGCAGGTTGTTCACGTAGAACTGCGACCCGCGCAGCCCCAGCTCCTCCGCGCCCCACCAGGCGAAGCGCAGGTGCTTGGCCGGCTGGAGGGCCTGGCGGGACACCTCTAGCGCGGTCTCCAGGATGGACGCGCTGCCCGAGCCGTTGTCGTTGATCCCGGGACCGGCGGTGACGCTGTCGAGGTGCGCGCCGATCATGAGGATGTCGTTGGGGTCCCCGCCCGGCCAGTCGGCGATGACGTTGTAGCCGGTGGCGCCGTTGTAGGTGAACGACTGGAGCGTGGTGGTGAAGCCCGCGGCGTCCAGCTGGCCGCGTACGTAGTTCGCGGAGGCCAGGTAGCCGGGGCGGCCGTGCGCCCGGTTGCCGCCGTTGGCGGTGGCGATGGACTGGAGTTGGGTGAGGTGGGCTTTGACGTTGGTGACGGAGATGTTCGGGGCCGCTGCGGCGGCCTGGGCCGGCAGGCCCGTCAGGGTGGTGATGGCCAGGGATAACGTGATTGCCGCGACGATGATCGATCGCATTGCGGCGCCTCCATCCGAGGGTCGAGGGTGGAAGATCCCGAGATGGTGCTCGTTGGAACCGGTGGTGCCAGTGCCGTGGTGCCGAAGTGCCGAAGTGCGGTGGTGCCAAGGTGGTGCCCGGGTGGGCAGGGGTGCTGCCCACCCGGTGTGGAGCCGTCAGGCGGCCGTCTTGGCGGCCAGGGGTGCCGCCGCGGCGGCGGTTCGCGGCGGGATGGAGCGCAGGTTGAAGGCGAACCGGGCGACGGAGTCCGCGATCGCGTCCAGGTCCACGTCCAGCGCCGTGTTGTTGATGTTGGCGGTCGTGTCGCACGCCTGGTGGTAGCAGGCGTCGTACGCGACCCCCGCCGTGCCGCCGAACATCGCCGCCTCCTCGGCCGTCTTGATGCCCTCGGCGCCGGTGAAGATCCCGCCCGCCGGGATGCCGACGTCGATGAACGGGTCGTAGTCGGAGCGCCCGTCGAAGTCGGTGCCGACGGTGGGCAGGTGGCGCGAGCCGTAGAAGGCCTCAAGCTGCTTCTCGATCTCGGCCGATCCGGGCGGCCCGGCCGGGGAGCCCTCGTTGTCGGAGTTGTCCCCGTCATACAGCTTGTACGCGTAGTTGGGCGAGGCCACCATGTCGAAGTTCAGGTAGACCCGGATCCGGTCCCGCTGCGCCTCGGACAGCGACGCGACGTACTGGTCGGACCCGAGCAGCCCGATCTCCTCGCCCGCCCAGAAGGCGAAGCGGACCTTGTTCTTCACCGGGAAGTGCGCCATCTGCTCGGCGACCTCCAGGATGGACGCGGAGCCCGAGCCGTTGTCGTTGATGCCGGGCCCGGCGGGCACGCTGTCGAGGTGGGCGCCGGCCATCACCACGTTGCGCGGGTCGCCGAAGCGGGACTCCGCGATCACGTTGTCGTTGGTGCCGAGCACGAGGGTGGAGTCCACCTTGAGCCGCACGGTCGCCCCGGCCGTGGCCGCCAGCTCGTTGCCGACCGCGAAGTCGGCGAAGACCATCGGGACCCCGGCCCGCCACTCACCGATGTCGAGCGGGAACGCGTCCGTCCGGCCCGGCTGGCCCTCGTTGAACACGATGATCCCGGACGCCCCGGCACGCCCCGCGTTGCGGATCTTCAGGGCGAAGGCACAGGTGCCGCGCTGGATGAGCGCGATCCGGCCGGCCACGAAGCCGGCGAAGTCGGACTCCTCGCAGCCGCTGGTCGAGGTGGGCGTCGGGGTCGGCGGCAGCGTCAGGTCCACGGCCTGGACCTGCGCGGTCACGTCACCCGCGGGGGAGGGCTGGAAGGAGAAGAAGTCCTCGTTCGGCACGTACGTCTTCGAGCCGGGCGCGGTGAGGTTGAGCGTGGGCGGGGAGTTCTCGGTCCAGCTCTCGACGAAGTTGATCGGCTGGAGGGTGACCTTGTATCCGGCCTTGCGCAGCTTGCCCGCCACGTAGTCGCGCGAGGCGTCGTAGCCGGGGGTGCCCGCCGCGCGGGTGCCGCCGTTGGCGGTCGCGATCGCCTGCAGGGCGTTGAGGTGCTTCTTGGCGTTCGGGCCCTTCACCTGCTTGACGAGCAACTTGGCGAAGACGTCGTCGAGGCCCCCGGCGCTGGCCGGGGTGGTCAGAGCCAGCGATAGGGCCAGTGCGGTGATCAGTGCGATGGCGATTCGACGCATGAGGGTTCCCCTGGTGGACGAATACGATGATTCCCCCGAGCCGCCACGTGAACGTAACCCGGCAGGGGATCACTGAGAAGGCCCACTAGTGCGTCAATATCCGGACAAATCACGAAGATGAGCGGCGGGCGCGGGCGCGCCGCTTGCCCTCGTGCATCGCCTGTACGCGGGCGATCGGGATCGTGTGCCCCTCTTCGACCAGGTCGGCGGGCAGCCGCTGCGGCCCGGGCATCGACTCGGCCCACGGGTCGGCGTCCTTGAGCAGTGCGGCGGCCGTGTGGACGGTGAAGTCCGCGGGCACGACCTGATCGAGCGACTCCCAGGCCACGGGGAACGACACCGGCGCGCCGGGACGGATGCGAGGGCTGTACGCGGCCGCCACCGTGGCCCCGCCCGCCCTGGTCGAGTCGATGAACACCTTGCCCGCGCGGTCCTCGCGGATGAACGCCGTGGTGGCCAGCGCCGGGTCCACCCGCTCGGCGCGGGCCGCCAGCGCGCGCGTGGCCGCGGCCAGGTCCTCCACGCCGGTCCCCTCGGCCACGGGCACGAACACGTGCACGCCCTTGGCCCCGCTGGTCTTGACCGCGCCCGCCAGCCCGGCGTCGTCCAGGGCCTGGCGCACCAGGAAGGCCCCGCGCACGGCCAGCTCGAAGGAGTCGCTGCCGTCGGGCGGGTCGAGGTCGAGGATCATGTGGGTGGGATGAGAGCCCACGAACAGCCCCGGGTGATATTCCACCGCCCGCTGGTTGGCGAACCAGAGCAGCGTCCTGCGGTCGTTGCAGAGCGCGTACGTCACCTGCCTGCGCGACGCCTCGGCCCACACGGAGACCGACCGCACCCATTCCGGGGCGTACTTGGGCAGGTTCTTCTGCACGAACGGCTCCTGCCCCGGCCGTACGCGGATGACCGAGAGCGCCCGGTCGCGCAGGACCGGGATGATCCGGTCGGCGACCGCGTCGAGATAGTCGACCAGGTCGCGTTTGGTCGCACCGGCCCCGTCGAAGAGGGGCTGGTCGAGGTTGGTGAGCGACACTCCGTCGCGCGTCTCATCGCCGGCCACCCGCCCTACGATGCCCAAGACGTTTGTCCGAGGTCAACAACTGGAGCCCGATGACTCGCTACCTCTACCTCACCCGCCACGGCGAGGCGACGCCGGATGAGACCGGCCTGACCGCGAACGGCCGCCGCCAGGCCGCGCTGCTCGGCGAGCGGCTGAAGGACGTCCCCCTCTCCGCCGTCCACCACGGCCCGCTCCCGCGGGCCGCCCAGACCGCGCGCCTGATCGCCGAGCACCTTCCCGGCGTGCCCGTGTGCGTCTCGGAGGCGGCCGGCGACTACCTCCCCTACGTGCCGGTGAGGAGTGAGCTGCCGCCGGAGCACGCGGACCGGTTCCTGGGCTTCCTCGGCCAGTTCCCGGCGGACGGCGGCGCGGAGCTCGTGCGCCAGGCCGAGGAGCTGTTCACGGGTCCGGTGGAGGAGGAGCGTCACGAGCTCGTCGTCACCCACAACTTCCTGATCGGCTGGCTCGTCCGCGCCGCGCTGGACGCCCCCGGCTGGCGCTGGCTGGGGCTCAACCACTGCAACGCCGCCCTGACCGTCATTCGGTACGCGTCCGACCGCCCGTCCTCGCTGCTCTTCTACAACGACATGGCACACCTGCCACCCGAGCTCAGGTGGACCGGATTCCCGCCCGAGCTGCGCCTGTAGCTCCGCGCAGGCTGGGCAGCGCGGCCGGTCGCCCGCTGAGCAGCAGGAGCAGCGCCTGTACGGGCCCCTCGACCACGTCCCCTTCGCCCGCCGACCAGTCCACGTCCGTGGCCACGAGCCGGAGCCCACGCAGGCGCCGCTGCGGGTGGAAGGGGAACCCGCGCTCCCAGATGTGGGTGGCGCAGGCGCGGGCCGCCTCCGGCGGCATGGCCCGGTCGAGGCCGAGCGGCACGGCGATGTCCTGGGCGTGGACCAGCACGTCGAAGAGCGGGTCGAGCGGCTTGGTCGCCGGCGCCCTGCGGTGCGAGGCGGCCGACTCGCGCACCTGTGCGACGATCTCGCCCACCGGCAGCCTGGCGTGCCGGATCGCCGTGTCGCGGACGAAACGATCGAAGCTCCCGCGCGCCCGGACGAAGTCCACCATCGCCCGCGGGACGCTCACCCTGGTGGCCAGCGCGAGGTGGGCGGCCACGTCGCGGACCCGCCAGCCCGCGCAGAGCGAGGGCCGCTCCCAGTCGTCCGCGGGCAGCGCGCCGAGCAGGTCGGCCACGCCACGTCGCTCGATCTCGAGGGCGGCCCAGATGTCTTCCTGGTTCATCGCAACCCCAATTGCTAAGGTGGCTTTAATATAAGGCTTCCTGAGCAATTGGAGAAGGGCCTTGGCCGCCACGCATCCACCGCACGTCATAGCCCTGCTCTACGAGGCTTATCTGCGCCTGCAGGACGTCGTGCTCGACGCCGGCAGGACGTACGACGCCCGCATCCGGCCCGCGCACTCGGCGGTGTTCTTCCACATGGAGCACGACGGCATCCGGCTGGGCAGGCTCGCGGAGAAGGCGCAGATGACCCCGCAGGCGATGGGGGCGCTGGTCGACGACCTGGAGGAGCTGGGCTACCTGCGCCGGGTGCCCGATCCGGCCGACCGCCGCGCCAAGCTCATCGAGTTCACCGAGCGCGGCGACGAGGCGCTGCGGGTCGGCTACGCCGCGATCGACGACGTCGAGCGGCGCCTCGCGGCCCTGCTCGGCAAGGACGGCCTCGCCGAGCTGAACACCACGTTGAGCCGCGTCATCGACGCGTTCTAAGGGGACTTGGCCATCATCTCCCGCTCCTCCCGGGTGGGGATCAGCCCGGCGGGCGCGAGGATCTTCGACTCCTCGAACGGCGCCTCCGAGGTCGGCAGCGGCTCGCGCGACCTGACCGCCTTCACCCAGACGCGCAGCGCGTCGAGGAGCACGATGATGATCAGGACCGCGAACAGCGCCGACAGGATCCCGTCCACGGTGGAGTTGAGCACGATCTGCTCCATCGCGTCCTGGGTCTTGGCCGGCGCGAGCAGCTTCCCCTGGTCCAGCGCCGTCTGATAGCGGTCGCGCTGGGCGAAGAAGCCGAGCGTGGGGTCGGGGGAGAACACCTTCTGGTAGCTGGCCGTCAGCGTGACGGCCGCGTCCCAGGCCAGCGGCACCCCCGTCACCCAGGCCCACTTCAGCCGGCCGCTCTTGATCAGCAACGTCGTGGCGACCGTGAGCGCCACCGCGGCGAGCAGCTGGTTGGCGATGCCGAAGAGCGGGAAGAGCTGGTTGATCCCGCCCAGAGGGTCGTTGACGCCCACGTACAGGAAGTATCCCCAGGCCGCCACGACGACGGCGCTGGCCGCCACCAGCCCCGGCCACCAGCTCACCCGGCCGATCGGCTTCCACAGGTTGCCCAGCGTGTCCTGCAGCATGAACCGCCCCACCCGCGTGCCCGCGTCGACCGTCGTGAGGATGAACAGCGCCTCGAACATGATCGCGAAGTGGTACCAGAACGCCTGCAGCCCCGCCCCGCCGATGAACCCGGAGAAGATCTGCGAGATCCCCACCGCCAGCGTGGGCGCGCCGCCCGTCCGGGCGATCAGGGTCTGCTCCTGTACGGCCGCCGCCGCGGCCTGCAACTGCTCGGGCGTGATCACGAAGCCCATCGCGGTGACCGCCTGCGACGCGCTCTGCACGGTGGCTCCGACGACGCCGGCCGGGGCGTTCATCGCGAAATAGAGCCCGGGGGTCAGGACGCAGGCCGCGGTGATGGCCATGACGGCCACGAACGACTCCATCAGCATGGAGCCGTACCCGATCATCCGGACCTGGGTCTCCTTCTGGATCATCTTGGGCGTCGTGCCGGACGAGATCAGCGAGTGGAACCCCGACAGCGCGCCGCACGCGATGATGATGAACACGAACGGGAACAGCGACCCGGCGAACACCGGGCCCTTGCCGCTGAACGCGAAGTCCGTGAACGCCGGCGTCCGCAGCGTGGGCATCGTGACGGCGATCCCGATCGCGATCAGCACGATGGTGCCGATCTTCATGAACGTCGACAGGTAGTCGCGCGGCGCGAGCAGCATCCAGACGGGCAGCACCGCGGCCACGAACCCGTACGCGATGAGCCACAGCGCCAGCGCGGACGGGCTCAGCGTGAAGAACGGCGCCCAGCTTGACTCCTGCACCCAGCCGCCGGCCACGATCGACAGCAGCAGCAGCGCGACGCCGATCACGGTGGTCTCGACGACCTTGCCCGGCCTGATCACCCGCAGGTAGAAGCCCATGAACAGGGCGATTGGGATGGTCATGGCGATGGAGAAGACGCCCCACGGGGACTTGGCCAGGGCGTTGACCACGACCAGCGCCAGCACGGCCAGCAGGATGATCATGATGGCGAAGACCGCGATGAGCGCCGCCACGCCGCCGATCGGCCCGATCTCCTCGCGGGCCATCTGGCCGAGGCTGCGCCCGTTGCGCCGCATGGAGAAGAACAGGATCACCATGTCCTGCACGGCCCCCGCGAAGATCACTCCCGCGACGATCCAGATGGTGCCGGGCAGGTAGCCCATCTGCGCGGCCAGTACGGGCCCCACCAGCGGCCCCGCCCCGGCGATGGCCGCGAAGTGGTGGCCGAACAGGATGCGGCGGTCGGTCGGCTGGTAGTCGATGCCGTTGTCGAGCCGCTCGGCCGGGGTGGCCCTGCGGTCGTCCGCGCCCAGCACCCTGCGGACGATGAAACGGGCATAAAACCGGTAGGCGATGGCGTACGAACCGAGTGCGGCGGCCAGCAGCCAGACCGCGTTGACGTTCTCCCCTCTGGACAGGGCCAGTACGGCCCACCCCGCGGCCCCGACCAGCGCGACCGCCGTCCAGATGATGATGGAACGTAACTTCACCGGTTACCTCCCATATGTGAAGGGCCATACAGAGGGCGCCCCAGGCAGCAGCGCAGTCCGGCGTCCGGCGGCAGATCGGACGTGAACCGCCGCCAGCGCCACAGGGGGCGGCAGTCGATCGTGACGGGGAGTTCGGCGAGATGCACCCAGGCGGTCGGATGCGCGTAAACCTGGTCGGAGCCGAGCCGGCGGGCCCTGCGCGGGAGCCGGGAGCGGCGTAACGACCTGACCGAGAACTCGCCCGCGTCGGCGCAGCAGAGGCCGGTCACGTGCCAGTCGAAGAACACCACTTCGTCGTCGCGCAGTGCTTCACGGGCGGCCGGCGTGAGCGTGACACGAGGCATCTGTGGCTCCTGAAAACCAGGTAGCTCAGAAATTTAACGACATCCTTACCCGCTGGTGACGCCTCCGAAACGTCGCCGGGCTTTCCCGTCGCACTTCGGCTGGGGTCCTTGGGGACGGGAGACGCGGCGAGGGGGCCTTCGCCCGTGGGCGAAGGCCCCCTCAGGAGGGCAGGGTCACCTCCAGGGGTTGAAGTAGGCGACCGTGCCGAAGTCGATGTCGAACGAGCCCATCGCGCTCCCCGCCGTGGCCGTGGCCCCGGTGACGAAGATGCGGATGCCGGCCGCCGCGTCCACGGCCAGGGCGTGCGAGCGGTCCGACGCCCCGGCCGCCCCGTCGTAGCGCCCCGTCCACACCTCCCGGCCGGTGGCCGAGTCGTACGCGACCGTCACGTAGTCGCTGCCTTCGGCCTCGTCATCGGCGCTCTCGCCCGTGATGACGACCCTGGAGCCGTCCGGGGTCGCCGCGACGTCCCAGGCGTAGTCCTCGCCCTTCGCCTGCCCGTCGCGACGCTGCACCCACGCCCGCTGACCCGTGGCCGGGTCGTAGGCGATCGTGGTGAAGTCGGACCCCGTGCCCTCGCCTTCCGTGTTGCCCGTCACGTACACCTTGCCGGCGGCGAGGGTGATGGCGTGCGGGGTGTCGCTGCCGTGCGCCGGCCCGTCGTAGCGGTCGGTCCAGAGCTCCTTGCCGGTGGCGACGTCGTAGGCGACCGTGGCCAGGTCGGTCTGCGTGCCCCGGCCCTCGCTGGACCCGGTGACGTAGACGGCCTGGCCGTCCACGGCCATGCCGGAGGGGATGTCCATCCCGTTGGCCGGGCCGTTGTGCCGGGCGGTCCAGAGCTGGTCGCCGGTGGCCGCGGCGTAGGCCACGGTGCCCCAGTCGGAGTAGCCCGTGCCCGAGACGCCCTGGCTCTGGCCGGTGACGAAGAGCTTGGACCCGTCCGGGGTCACCTCGATCTCCCGCGCGTCGTCGGTGCCGCTGCCGGGCCCGTCATAGTGCCGCAGCCAGGTGCGCTCTCCGTTGTCCGCGTTGTACGCGACGACGAAGTAGTCGTCCTTGCCGCCCTCGGCCAGCGTGCTCATGCCGGTGGCGTAGACGCTCTTCCCGTCCGGGCTGACCGCGACCGCGTTGGCGAAGTCCGACAGGTTGCCGGGCCCGGTGTGCCGGGCGGCCCACAGCTGCGCGCCCGAGGCGGTGTCGTACGCGAGGGTGACGGCGTCGTTGCCGGTGTCGGTGCCCGCGCTGATGCCGGTGACGAAGAGCTTGCTCCCGTCAGGGCTGATCGCGACCGCCGCCGGTTCGTCGTAGGTCCCCGCGGGGCCCTTGTAACCCGTGCTCCACAGCCGGTCGCCGGTGGCCGCGTCGTAGGCGACGGTGGCGATGCTCGGGCTGAGCGCGCCGGGGGACGTCCCGAAGCTGGCGCCCGTCACGTACACCCGCTCACCCTTGGGGGCGAGCGCGATGAACTCGGCGGAGTCGGAGCCGCCCGCGGCCCCGTACGTGGCCGACCAGCTCTCGGGCACCGGCCGGACGAGGACCGGCATGCGTACGCTGTGCCGCCCGTCCTTCCAGGTGAGCTGCCCGCCCGTGTAGGCGTTCAGCGGGGCCGTGGTCCGCGTGAACGTGACCGTGAACGACTTCGTCTGCCCCGGCCGCACCGTGAGCCGGCTCGGCGTGACCTTGGCCGTGATCCCGGCCAGCCCGGCGGTGGAGGCCGTGTACGTGGCGGTCGAGCGGCCGACGTTGGTCACCGAGCGCGTCACCGTCTGCGTGCCGGGCAGCCGGCCGACCGAGATCGACGGGCCGTTGAAGTCACTGGGGTCCAGTGAGTAGCCCTTCTTCTTCAGGGCGTCGCACACCTTCCGGTCGATGCCCTGGGTCGTCCCGCAGAGGAACGCCGCCCAGTCCTTCACCCCGCTGTCGTAGACCAGGCCGGGGTCGGCGGCGCTGTTCGGGGCCACGTGGCCGGCGCCCTGGCCGAAGATCACCTTCGGGTCGGTGCCGGGCCCGTCCAGGACGTCGGTGCCGCTGGTCATCAGGGCCGACTTGACGGCCATGGGCGACCAGTCGGGGTGCAGGTCCTTCAGCAGCGCGGCGAGCCCGGCGACGTGCGGGGCGGACATGGACGTCCCGCTGGACAGGCCGAACTCGGCGCCGTTGTTGCCCGGCGGCGCCGTCGCGGCCAGGATGTCCTGCCCGGGAGCGGTCAGGTCGGGCTTGATCAGGTCACCGCCGCCCGCGCTGAGCGGTCCCCTGGAGGAGAACGCGGCCAGGTACGGCGCCGGGACGTCGTCGGTGATCTTCGCCTGGTCGATCGTGGCCGTCGCGCCGCTCGTGGCGGCGTAGTCCTTGACCGCCTGCCGATCCTTCACCGCGAGGTGCACGGTGGGGATCGGGTGGAAGTCGGCGTTGAGCGAGTTCTCGTCGACGTTCACGAGGATCGTGCCGACGCCGCCCGCCTCGGCCACGGCCAGGCTCTTGTCGACGCGCGGCGTCACCCCGCGGTCGCAGATGACGATCTTGCCCTGCACCTTGGCGGGGTCGAGGACCGGTTTGCCGCCGTTGTTCCTGGCCGCGTAGCACTGCGCCACCATGGTCGGGTCGGCGCCGGGCAGCCCTGCCGCCGTGGCGTCGATGAGCGGCGCCGGGCCGGCCTTGGCCGCCGCCAGCGAGGCCCCGCTGTACGCCGTGCCGTTCCCGATCGTCGCCGACCCCTGCGTGCCGCGGTTGTGCGTGCCCGCCGCCACCGTGGTCACCCACGGCGAGGGGTGGTTGACGGTGGAGGCGGCGGGGCCGTCGTTGCCGGCGGAGGCGGAGACGAAGATGCCGGCCTGCGCGGCCGCCAGGAACGCCATCTCGGCCGGGTCGAGGAAGTCCGTGCTCGTGCCCGAGACCGAGTAGTTGATGACGTCCACGCCGTCCGCGACCGCCTGGTCGACGGCGGCGACGAGGTCGGAGTAGTAGCCGTTGGCCGTCGAGGAGTCCTGCGCCGACCAGAGCGCCTTGTAGACGGCCACCCGCGCGCGCGGCGCGATGCCGCTGATCGCGCCGAACGCCGCCGCCGGCCCCGTCGCGGGCACGGCGTGGTTGCCGGCCGCCGTCGAGGCCGTGTGCGTGCCGTGCCCGTTGTAGTCGACCGGCGAGGTGAACTCCCACGGCAGCAGTTCCTTCACGCCGGCGTCGCCGCCCCATCCCGCGTCGAAGTGCCGGGCCGCGACCACCTTGCCGTTGCACACCGCCGGGCTCGCCTGCGGGCACGCGCCGTGGAAGCCGCGGATCGGCTTGTACGGCTTGCCGCTGCCGTCGGGGTTGGCGAAGCTCTTGGCGGTCGGCGTGACACCGGTGTCGATCACACCGACGACCAGGCCGTCGCCGGCGCCCTTGCCGTGCTTGCCGCCGGTGGGGCCGCCGAGCTGCTCCCAGAGGCCGCCGCGGGCGTCGAGGCCCAGGAAGTGCGGCGTCGAGGATGTCTGGACCGTCACCTTCCTGTCCTCGGTCACGGCCACGACGTCGGGCATCGCCCGCAGCTCCCTGGCCTGCGTGCCGGTCAGGCTGGCCGCGAAGCCACCGTACGAGTAGACGTACTCGTAGAGCTTCCGGCCACCGCCGACCTTCTTGAGCGCGGCGTCGTGCCGGCCGCGCAGGTGGTCCACGTACTTCGTCACGTCGGCCGAGCCCGGGTCGATCTTCTCGCCCTGCGCCGGTTTGGTGGTGGACAGCCCGGCCACGTCGCCCTCGTACGTGGCGACGGGGTCCGCCGCCATCTGCACGATGTAGGTCTTCTGCTCTTCGGGCGCGGTCTGCGCCTCGGCCGCGCCCGGCCAGGCCACCGCGATCAGCGCGGTCGCCGCTATGAGTAAGCGGCGGCCACGCGTAGGTTCGGACAGGTCCATCGTCGCCCCTCTGTACATCGCCCGCTGATCACGCGGAACGATCGCCGACGCTAATGAGGACAGCCGAGACGGACATCCGTACCGCATACGGATTTTTGGGCGGCACCTATCGCGAGATGGAGATCCGGTAGCCTGTTTTTCTCTGATATATCGGCAGGTAGGGGGTTGTCCGCATGCCCCGCGTCGCCCCCTCGGGTTCCCTCTCCGACGTGCTGATCGGGCGGCGCTCCGAGCTCGCCCTCCTCCGTACCGTCATCGCCGCCCCGCCCTCGCTCGCCGTCATCGAGGGGGAGGCGGGCATCGGGAAGAGCCGCCTGGTGGGGGAGCTGCTGGCCGCGTCCGGGGCTCGCCGGCTCGTGGGGCAGTGCGAGCAGCTCCAGGAGCCCCTGCCGCTGTCCCCGCTGCTCGACGCCTTCCGCCTGGCGGGCGACCTCACCACGTCCCGGCCGGTCAGCCCGGTCGTGGGGGCGCTCGCGCCGCTCCTCCCCGAGCTCGCCGAGCGCCTGCCGCCGCCGCTGCCCCCGTTGCCGGACCAGCGGGCCGAGCGGCACCGGGTGTTCAGGGCGGCCGTGGCCCTGCTCGACCACCTCAGCCCGCTGGTGCTCGTGCTGGAGGACGTGCACTGGGCCGACGGCGGCACGCACGACTTCCTCGCCTTCCTCGCCGCCCACCAGCCCCGCGACGTCTCGGTGATCCTCACGGTCCGCACCGGGTCGGGGGCGCTGCCGATCCGCGAGGCGTTCGCCCGCGCGCCGTCCGGCCCGGCGCGGGTGGTCCGTCTCACGCCGCTCAGCCCGCCCGAGGTCGAGGAGCTCGCGCGGAGCATCCTGAAGGCCGAGCTCCCCGGCACGTTCGCCGCTCTGCTCTACGAGAAGACCGGCGGCATCCCGTTCGTCGTCGAGGAGGTGCTCCGCACGCTGCTCGAACACCTGCCCGCCGGTGAGATCCCCGGCCGCCCCGACGTCCTGGCCGCCCTGGCCGTCCCCACCGTGCTGCGCGACGTCGTGCTGCGGAGGTTGTCCTCCCTCGACGGCCCCGCGCGGGAGATCCTCGGGGCCGCCGCGGTCATCGGCACGACGCCCGACGACCGGTTGCTCGCGGAGGTCACCGGCCGCGGCCCCCTGGAGATCGTCAAGGCTCTCGCGTCGGCGCAGGCCGTGGGGCTGCTGCATGAGGAGGACGGGCGGTCCCGGTTCAGGCACGCGCTGGCGCGGCAGATCGTGTACGAGTCCGTGACCGCGCCGGAGCGGCGGTGGCTGCATCTCAGGACCGCGCAGGCCCTGGAGGCCGGGCCGGATCCCAGGCCGGTGGCCCGGCTCGCCCACCACTTCAGGCTCGCGGGCCGCACCGAGGAGTTCGTGGCGAACGCGGAGGCCGCCGCCGGCACCGCCCGGTCCCACGGGGACGACGCCACGGCGGCCCGCTTCCTGCTCCAGGCGCTGGAGGCCGGCTCGCCGCCCCGGGAGACGCGGGTGCGGCTGGCCGTCGAGCTGGGCCGGGTGGCGGTGGACGGCCTGGCCCACGCGCAGGCCGTACCGATGCTCGAACGCCTCCTCGCCACCGAGCCGCTGCCCGCCCACCTGCGCGGCGAGCTGCGCTTCGCGCTCGGCCGGTTGCTGCGCCAGCAGGGGGAGGCACGGGCCGGCCACCTGCAGATCGAACGCGCGGTCGGCGACCTCGGCGACCGGCCCGCGCTGCTGGGCCGCGCGCTGGCGGTGCTCGCCGCGCCCGAGACCGTCGTCGACCGGCACGTGAGCGAGCACGCCGCGAGGTGCGACGAGGCCGGGCAGGCCGCCCGCCGCAGCGGGGACCCCGACGTGGACATCGCGGTACGCATCGCGCGGGCGTCCCTGCTGCTGGAGCAGGGGGACCCGCGGAGCCTGCGGCTCATCGACGACCTGCTGCGCGACGACCGGCTCCGCGGCGCGCCCCGGGAGCACGCCCGCGCCTGCCTCAACTGGGCCCAGGGCGCGCTGCACATCGGACGGCTGGAGCGCGCGGAGGCGCTGCTGGCGGAGGGCCGGCGGGTGGCGGACCAGGCCGAGTACCTGCGGGTGGCCGAGGTCGTGGAGCTGGTGACGGCCGCGGTCGATCGGGCGGCGGGACGGTGGGAGGGCCTGGAGGCCCGGGTCCGCCGCCTGGGCGGCGCGCCCGGCTGGGCCGCCTCCCCGGGCTCGGGGACGGCCGCCTTCCCGGCCGCGTCGATGGAGGCGGGGCTGCTGCGCGGCGCGCTGCTGGCGGCGACGGGCCCGGCCGAGGAGGCCGTGGCGCGCCTGGGCGAGGTGATCGCCGTCGCCGAGCGGGTCGGCGCCGTGTGGCCGCTCATCCCCGCCAAGATGACGCTGTCCCGCCTGCTGCTGACCCTGGACGACGTCGCCGGCGCCGCCGGGCACGCCACCGCCGCGCTCTCCCTCGTACGGGCCAAGGGCAACTGGGTGTGGGGCGCGGAGACCGTCCTGTGCCTGGTGGACGCGCTCGGCCGGACGGCCGGGACCGTGGAGCTCGTGGACGAGCTGGGCGTGGGTCTCGAAGGCGCCGACGCCCCGATCGCGCGGGCGGCGCTGCTGACCGCCCGCGCCCTGGTCTCCCAGGACCCGGCGGAGGCCGACCGGCTGCTCGACGCGGCGCTCGCCACCCTCCAGGAGAGCGGGCTGCGTTACGAGGAGGCCCAGGCCGGGGAGCGCCTGGGCCGCTGGCGCTGCGAACGCGGCACGGGCGACGGCGGGCCCCTGCTCGAAGCGGCGCTGCGCCTGTACGCGGCGATGGGGGCCGACCGGGACATCGCCCGGATCACCCGGATCATGCGGCAGAACGGGGTGCCGATCCCCTATCCGTGGCGGGGCGGACGGCCGTCCCACGGGCAGACGCTGTCGTCGCGGGAGCGGGAGGTGGCGCTGCTGGCGGCGGAGGGGAAGACGAACCAGGAGATCGCCACCGAGCTGTTCCTGTCGAGGCGGACGGTGGAGAGCCACATCTCCAGCGCGCTGCGCAAGCTGGGGCTCCCGTCACGCAGGGAGCTCCGGGCCCTGGCCGAGGGCCGGCCGGCCGATCTGTGACGGCTCAGTCCACCAGGCGGTGCTCCCAGGCCCAGGCGACGATCTCGACCCGGTTGCGCAGGCCCAGCTTGGTCATGATGCCGGACACGTGGCCCTTGACGGTGCTCAGCGAGATGAACAGCTCGGCGGCGATCTCCTGGTTGGTGCGGCCCCTGGCGACGGCCCGGACGACCTCGAACTCCCGGTCCGACAGCGGCTGGGCGGGCGCGCGGGTGGCCGGGGCGGCGATGGCCGAGAGGCGGCGCAGCAGCCGCAGGGTGAGCGAGGGGGAGATCAGGGCGTCTCCCGCGTGCGCGGCCCGGACCGCCTCGACGAGCAGGTCGGGGCCGACATCCTTCAGCACGAAGCCGATCGCCCCGCCGCGCAGGGCGCCGTAGACGTACTCGTCGAGGTCGAAGGTGGTGACGACGACCACCCGCAGCGGGGCGGCGACGTCCGGCCCCGCGAGGGCCCGCGTGACTTCGATGCCGTCGAGGCCGGGCATCTGGATGTCCACGAGGCACACGTCGGGGCGCAGCCGGCGGGCCAGGACGACCGCCTCGGCGCCGTCGGCGGCCTCGGCGACGACGCTGATGTCGGGCTGGTCCTCGAGGATGAGGCGCAGGCAGTCACGGATCATCGCCTGGTCGTCGGCCAGCATGACGGTGATGCCCGTGGCGCTCATGGCCGTTCCCGCGCAGGGACGGGGAGGTCGGCGAGCACGGACCAACCGGCGCCGGGGCGCGGGCCGGCGCGCAGCGTGCCGCCGAGGGCCTCGACGCGTTCGCGCATCCCGACCAGGCCGTAGCCGGTGCGCCCGCGCCGGCGGGCCGGGACGGGCGGGGCGTCGTCGGCGACCTCGACGGTGACCGACTCCCCGGACCTGGCGACGGTGACGGTGACCGAACGGGCCTGCGAGGCGTGGCGGGAGACGTTGGTCAGCGACTCCTGGACGATCCGGTAGACGGTGGTGGTCACCTCGGGCGGCCAGAGCGAGGCGTCCTCGCCGTCGGGGAGCCGCAGCCGTACGTCGGGCCCGTGACCGCCGAAGCGCCTGACCAGCTCGTCGAGGCGCTCAAGGGCGGGCAGGCCCCGGGCGGGGTCGCGGAGCAGGCCGACGACGCGGCGGGTGGCGGCCAGGGCGTCGGAGCCGGCCGCCTCGATGTCGGCCAGGGAGGTCGCCAGCCGCTCCGGCCGCTTGCCGGCTAGCAGCCGCGCGGTCTGCGCCTGGAGCACGACGCACGTGACGTGGTGGGCGACGACGTCGTGCAGCTCCCTGGCCAGCTCCAGGCGTTCGGCACGGCGTACGCGCTCCTCGACGGCCCGGCGGCGGGCCGCCAGCAACCGCGGCCACAGCCCGGCCGCGACGGCGCCCGCCCAGCCCGTGGCGCTCAGGACCCCCACAACCGCCTGGGGGCTGACGGCGAAGGCCCCCGCCACCACCACGAGCCCGCCGCCGGCCACAGCGCAGGCCGGACGGGGCGGCAGCACCCGGACGGCGGACCCGACGAGCACGGACAGCCCCAGGGTCACGCCGGGACCGGGTTCGGCGGGCAGGCGGGCGACCCGGGCGACCACGATGGCGACCGCCGCGACGACCAGCCCCACGACCGCCGCCCGCAACCGGTTCCGCCGGCGCGCGAGCGCGAGCGCGCAGACCGCCGCCCCGGCGGCGCACCCGAACACCCCGTACGCGCCACCCCAGCTCGCGCCCACCCGGTAGACGTAGAAGGCGAGCACCGCCGCGGCGGCCGCGCCGAGCCCCACGTCGGCCGCCGTCCCGGCCCGCCACTCCCGCACCCGCACACCGCCCAGGCTAGGAGCCGCCACCCGCCGGCCACACCGGCCGAAAGTACGGTCATGCGGCGCGGGCCCAACAAGTAGGAGTCACCGGTCACGGTGAGTCTTCACCGGAGATCGGCCGGACAGCAGACTGTTGCGTGCGGCCATCGCCGGCTCTCCGCGAAACGTGAAACGTGGCTCTTTCGCGGGAGCGTCCATGCGATGGCCGTCACCATTCCGGCATCACCGTTGCGAACGGGGTCGAATCTGCACGTCTCGGGAGGACAGCACACCTGCCGGCGGGGAAAAAACCGTACCCGCTTCGACGATCAATCGCCCCTGATCATGAACGGCTTGCCATCATGTGCTCACACGAAGCAGGGCCCCGGCCGCCCAGGACGGGATCCTTCCGACCGCGGCGAAGGTAGGAGTGCGTGAACGTAGAGGCGGAGATCCTCGAGCTGAAGCTCCGGGTGGAAGCTCTCGAAGCGGCCCTGCGCTCCGACGGCGGCCTTGACCGACGCCCCCGGCACAACGACATCGTCCCCGCCCAGTCCGGCCCCCACCGGCGCGACCTGCCGGCCCACGTCACGCAGACGTCGATCGACGTGGCCGAGCTGCGGGCCGAGATCGCGGACGTCCGCACCGAGGTGAGCCAGGACTTCGAGGCTCTGATCATGGAGGTCGCCGGCCTCCGCCTGCAGATGAACCAGAACTTCAAGACCACCCAGTCGGACCTGCTCGGGAAGATCGACTCGCTGCGCTGCGAGATGATCGACCTCGGCCTCAGGCTCGATCGGCTGCTGGAGCCGGGCGGCGCCTGAGGCGCCCGGCCGGAGCCTCAGGCGCCGAGGTCGTCCGCCAGCCGTCGCAGGTAGGTCGCGAACTGCCGCTGGTCGCGCTCGTCCCAGGAGGCGGTCAGCTCCTCGAAGGCCCGGCGCTGCCACTGCCTCGACCCGGCCAGCAGCGCGTGCCCGCTCTCGGTGAGCCGCAGGGAGGCGCGGCGCCGGTCGCGCTCGGAGGTGTCGCGGGCGAGATAGCCCGCCTCGACGGTGTCCCTGACCATGCGGCTGGCGCCCGAATGATCGAGCCCGAGCTGGTGCGCGACGGTGCCCACCGTGGGCGGCTCGGGTGCGCCCCCGTCGGCGCGCGCGGTCGTGTGCACGGCCTCCACCACCAGGATGTGCTGCACGTGACGCGACTCCCCGGTCAGCTCTTCCGACGCCCGCCCGGCCCAGCGGCGGGACCAGAAGCGCACCAGGCGGAACAGCGCCGGCCCTCCGTCAGGCTCTTCGCTCATGCGCCCTCCTTCGTCGGTCGCATGAGCGAGATTCGGCTGTGTTGGATTGGTCGCTCGCTTCGCTCGCTCATGTCCTCACCTTACGGCAATTTGCGTGCGATACGCACATATGATTATGTGCGAGTCGCATACAACCTCTCCGAAGGGATGCCGTCATGGCCATCGTCATGAACCATCTGATCGTCCCCGCCGCCGACCGCGAGGCGGCGGCCGCATTCTTCGCCGACCTGCTGGGGCTGCGGGTCGGCCCGCCCGCCGGGCCGTTCGCGCCCGTCAGCGTCAACGACGACCTCACGCTCGACTTCGACGACCGCCGCGAGCCCCACCCCGGCCACTACGCCTTCCTGGTCGACGACGCCACCTTCGACGCGGTCATGGAGCGGCTCGGGAAGGACCCGGCGGTCGACTACGGCTCCGGCCCCATGAACGGCTGGGACCGTGCCATCAACCACCTGGCGGGCGGCCGGGGCGTCTACGTGCGCGATCCCAACGGTCACAGCTACGAGCTGTTCACCGCCGTGCCCGAAGATCACTAAGTCGGCGCACCGCCGTGGGCAAGGCATGATTTAGCCGGTAAATCCGGTGGTGCGCGAGAAGGGCAAAGTGCCATCACCTGCCCCCCTTGGGTGGCTAGAGTGAGGGTTCCAATATCGGCGGGATATTCCCTGGTATCCGCAGCGCGAGGAGTCGCGGGTGAATCACCGCGTGACCGATGAGGCCATGGTCCGAGCCCTGTACCGCGAATACGGCGCCCCACTGATGGCCTTCGCCGTCCGGTTGACGGGTGGCGATCGGCGCTGGGCCGAGGACGTCGTGCAGGAGACTCTGGTGCGCGCCTGGCGCAACCTCCCCGACCTGCGTACCGATTCAGGTTCCCTGATGCCCTGGCTGGCGACGGTGGCCCGCCGCGTCGTCATCGACAATCGGCGCCGTTCCGGCACGCGTCCGCTCGACACCGTCGAGGACGTGCCGGAACGCGTCAACGCGGTGGCCGCCGAGGACGAGCGGCTGCTGCGCGAGATCGTCGTGACCGACGCGATGATGTCGCTGTCGCCGGCCCATCGCCAGGTGCTCACGGAGACGTTCCTCCTGGACCGCTCGCTCCAGGAGGCGGCGGAGACGATCGGGGTGCCCGTGGGCACCGTGAAGTCCCGCGTGTACTACGCCATGCGCGCGTTACGCGTGGCGCTGGAGGAAAGGGGGGTGACGCTGCCATGACGTGGGAGGCGCGTCACGACAAGAGTCACAGCGAAAGGGGGGTGACGTTGCCATGACGTGGGAGGCGCGTCACTACGAAAGCCACCGCGAGGGGGGTGACGCGCTCATGAGGGAGCCGCGTCGCCTCGAAAGGGGGGTGACGCGGCCATGACCGAGGTGCGTCACGAGGACGTGGCCGCGTACGCGCTCGGGCTGCTCAGCGGGGAGGAGAAGACCGAGTTCGAGCGTCACCTGCGGGCCTGCCCGAGCTGCTCGGCGGAGGCCGGCGGGTTCGCGGCGATGGGGGAGCTGATCAAGACCGTCCACCCGGACGACCTCCTGCCCAGCCCGCCGGACCCCGAGGTCGAATCCCTCCTGGTGCATCGCGCGGGCATCGAACGCCGCCGCCGGCGCCTGCACCGCACGTTCATGTCCGCCGCCGCCAGCGTGCTCGTCGCGGCCGGCGTCTTCCTCGCGGTCAGCTCATTGACCAGCGGCCCGAACCCCGACAGCATCCACAGCCCGGCCCGCGCGCTCCTCATGACCGGCCACACCTACTCCGCCACCGACAAGGCCACCGGAGTGTCCGCCCTCGTCGGCCTGGAGGACAAGGGCTGGGGCAGCCACGTCGCGCTGGAGCTCAAGGGCGTCAAGGGCCCGCTGCAGTGCCGCCTCCTGGCCGTGGGCAACGACGGCCGCTCCGAGGTGGTGGCGAGCTGGGGCGTCCCCGACAAGGGGTACGGCGTGCCCGGGTCCCCCGACCCCCTGCTGCTGCACGGCGGCACCAGCCTCCCGGAGTCGGAGCTGAACCACTTCACGGTAGAGACCTTCGACGGCAGGAGCCTGGCCACCATCCCAGTGTGATCTCACAGTGCTGATAAGCCCGCGCGCAGCTCGCTGACCTGCCGCGGCTCCGCGATGCCGTCCCAGGGGGCCAGCGCAGCCAGCCCGGCGTCGCGGTGCCCGGCGGCGCGTTCGGGCCGCAGCCGGGCCAGGTGGAGGTGCGCCAGCGCGGTGCCCACTCCCCGCGGGGGCAGTCGCGGCTCGGCCTCCTCCAGCAGCGCGACGACCTCCTCGGGACGGTGATCGGGCTCCTCCAGCAGCACCCCGGCCCGCTGCACCAGGCAGCGGGCCCGCCCGATCTCGTCCGCGGTGCCCGCGTAGAGCCGCTCGGCCTGTTCCAGATGGGACTTCGCGTCGAAGCGCAGGTTCCGGTAGTGGTGCGCGAGCGCGAGCAGCTCGTGCGCGTGCGCCGCCGCGCCGTCGTCGCCGGCCCGCGTCGCCAGGTCGAGCGACTCGAACAGCACGGCGCGGGCGTCGGCATAGAGGCGGTACGCCTCGGGGTCGCGCCCGTCGCGGTCGAGCGTCTGCCCCTTGCGCAGGAGCAGCGCCGCCATGTTGATCAGCCGCAGCGCGTGCCCCGCCAGGTCGCCGCCGGACAGCGCCTGGCCGTAGCGCACGAGCGCCGACTCGACGGCGGTGAACTCGTCGCCGCTGGCCAGGAGGATGGCCGCGTGCTCCAGGTGCAGCTCGGCGGGCCACGACTCCACCTTGACGCGCAGCCTGGCCGCCCGGTTGAAGTGCTGGCGCGCCGTGGGCGGGTCGCCCCAGGTGAGCAGGATCGCGCACTGGCGCAGCTCGGCCGTGGCCTGCACGTGCTCGTCGCGCAGCGCCTTGGCCGCCTTGGCCAGCGCCTCCGCGGCCCGCAGCCGGTCCTCGTGCCGCTGTTCGAGCCGGAACCAGGCCTCCAGCCCGTCGGCGATCCGCGCCAGCGCCCGGGCGGTCTTGGGCGCGGGGCTCTCGTGCGCCAGCACCTCCAGCAGCACCCTGTCCTCGATCGCGAACCAGGCGCGGGCCTCCTCACCGGGCAGCAGGGCGGCGAACGAGTCGGCCTCGTCGGCGAAGTGCTCGACCAGCCGCCGCCAGGCCGCGGCGTCCTTCGGTGAGGGAGGCGGTCCGGGCGTGGCGCCGGTGGGGAAGGCGCCGGTCACCCTGACGCGCGTCATCCGTACGTTCTCCACCAGGCCCAGGTCGGCCAGCTCCCCGATCGCGTCGGCGGCGGAGGGCACGCCGAGCAGCGCGGCGGCCGCCCGGTGGTCGACCTCGGCGATCGGCAGGCCGGCCAGCAGGACGAACAGCTGCTTGGCCGTCGGCCTGAGCTGCCTGATGCTGAGGTTGAGCACGAAGTCGAGGGTCTTGACGACGGACAGGTTCCGCAGGTCGTCGACCAGCGACTGGAGCGCGACGCCGGGGTTGCGGGCCAGCCAGCGGCCGATCCTGACGATCTCCAGCGGGCTGCCCAGGCAGGCGTCCACCAGCAGTCCGAGCGCCTTCGGGTCGCGGTTGACGCGCTCGTCGCCGACGTGGCGGGCCAGCAGTGCCTGCCCCGCCTCGGGCGCGAGCGGGCCGAGCTGGATCGGCTCGATGTGCTGCGGCAGCTCGTCGACGACCGTGCCCGCCACCACGATGTGCGCGCCCGGCACCCGGGGCGGGAGCCAGGCGATCTGGCTCCAGGTGCTGACGTTGTCCAGCAGGAGCACCCGGTCCGTGCCGGTGAGCGCGTCGATCACCTGCGCGGTGGCGTCCGCCGGCTCCTGGATCGCGCCGGGCGGCCGGTCGAGGGTGCGCAGGACCCGCTGGGCCACGCTCAGCGGCGTCTCCGCGTGGTCCCTGTCGGGGCCGCGCAGGTCGGCGTAGCGCTGCTTGCGGGCGTCGGCGGTCAGGTCCCACGTGGCCAGGATCGCCACCGAGGACGTGCCCATGCCCATCGCGCCCTGCACCACGACGATCCCGCGCTCCTTCGCGCGCTCCTTGACCTGCTGGACCTCAGCGTCCCTGCCGACGAGCCCGTCGATCCTGTCGGGGAAGGGCAGGCGCTGGAAGATCGTCTGGGGTGTGGCCCTGCGGCGGCTGCGTACGAAGTGGGTGAGCCAGCCGGCCACGACCGGCAGGGAGACGATCAGGATGACGAGCAGCCAGGCCGGCAGCCACTCCGTCACCCGCTCGATCAGCTTCTCCTGCAGCAGCAGGACCGTGCCGCCCGCGGTCACCAGCCCGCCGAGGCCCAGCTCGGGCAGGTGCGCCCCGGCCTGCCGGGAGAGCTGGGACAGGCGGAAGCGCAGCCGCTCCCTTCGCGAGATGTCGGTCATCGGCGCACCCCTCGCGTCAGCCCCCGGTACAGCCAGGGCCCGGTGACGACCACCAGCAGCACGGGCACCGCGGTCGCGATCACCGCCTGCGCCGCCAGCGGCCCGGCGGCGCTCATGAAGTGGCGGGCCTGCTCCAGCAGGATCAGCGGCAGGTGGTCGCCCGACGGCCAGTTGAGCAGCAGCCCGACGACCGTGTCGTTCCACACCAGGACGAACGCCAGGACCCCGGCCAGCACCAGGGCCGGGCGCGCCTCGCGTACGACGTGGACCAGCTCCCAGCGGTCCCGCGCCAGCATGGGGGCCGGCACGCGGACGAACGCGTTGTACAGCACCAGCACCGCCAGCGGGATCACCAGCGCCGCGTGCACGATGGCCAGCGCCGGGGCGGTGCCGACGACCGGGCTGAGCCAGCGCTGCAGCGGCACCGCGAACGCCTGCGGCGGCAGCACGGCCAGCGCCACCGCGACCAGCAGCACGGGCCGCCAGGCGCGGCGCGGCAGCAGGTGCTCGTGCGCCAGCACGTACGCGGCCGGCACGGCCGCCAGCAGCACCAGGCACACCACCACGACGGCCCGCAGGAACGTGGTGCCGAGCGCGCCGGCGAACCCGCCGTCGGCCAGCGCCTGCGTGTACGAGCCGAGCGTCCACGGCCCGCCGTCCCACCACCCGGACAGCGCCGCGGCGACCGGGTCGCGCAGCGAGGTCAGCACGAGCACCAGGAACGGCAGCACCCAGAGCACCGACACGGCCGCGCACAGCAGCCAGATCCGCCAGCCCTTCCTGGGCGGCGGCGGGACCACGGGCTCGGCCCAGGTCACCCGCCCGCGCAGCCCGAACAGGGCGGGCACCGCCATCACGGCCACGAGGACCGACAGCCCCACGGAGAGCGCGGAGGCCCGCGTGACGCCCAGGTCGCCGTGGTGCCGCCACCAGAACAGCCCGCCGCCCTCGATCTCGGCCTGCATCGACCCGGGCGCGCCCATCAGCACGACGTCGAACACGCGGGCCGCCGCCGCCAGCGCGAAGAGGTACGCCAGCGCGGCCGGCCCGGCGAGCGCCGGCACCACGACGGACCAGATCCTGCGCCGCCGCCCGACGCCGAACGCCCTGGCCATCCGCAGCAGGTTGGTCGGCAGCCGCGCCAGCGCCTCGTGGAAGACCAGGAACGCGACCCCGGCCCACTGCCAGACCAGCGCGAGCCCGAACACCGCCCAGATCCACACGGGGCCGAGGAAGGCCACGTCCGTGCCGAACAGGGCGTTGACCAGGCCGCGGCGCGGGTTGGTGTCGAACATCAGCCGGAAGATCGCCCCTGTGGTGAGCGGGGACACCGCGGCCGGCAGCACCAGCAGGAAGCGCAGCACGCCGCCGAGCACCGGGCCCGCGTTCCTGGCCAGCCAGGCCAGGCCGAGCCCCACGGCGCACACGACCACGGCCAGCACCAGCCACATGAACGAGTTGCCGAGCGACTGGAGCACCCGGCCGTCGAGCAGCACGTCGTACGCGCCGAGCCCGCCGGAGAGGCTGAGCACCACCGTCGCGCAGAGCGGGACCAGGATGACGCCCGCCGACAGCAGGACCGCCAGGAGCAGGTAGAGCGAGGCGCGCAGGCGCCCGATCCCGTGCCCGGCCAGCGGGATCCTGGCATCGTGGTGCGTGGCGACCTCGAACAGGAAGGCGTTCCGCTCGCTCACAGCGCGCCCTCCTTGCTGCCCGCCACCAGCTTGTCGCGGGCCGCGCCCGCCGCGGTGGCGGGGTCGACCGCGTTGACGGCGACGGCGGTGAACAGCTCGGTGAGCACCCGCCACAGCCCGCGCCCGTCGCCGCCCTCCAGGCCGCCGATGAGCCGGTCGGACAGGTCGTAGTGGGCGTTCACGGCGGCGTTCAGCTCCTGGGCGGGGCCGCGCAGCAGCTCGTGGGAGGGCGGCGTGAACGGCGTCAGGAAACCGCCGTCGGCGATCCAGGCGGTCAGCGCGTCGCGCTCGCCGCTCGCCCGCGGCCTGGTCAGCCAATTGACGAACTCGATCGCGTTCGCCGGCCCGTCCCTCATCGCCACCGCCACGTCGCCGCCGACGACCAGCGGGGGCAGATTGCTCCCGTAGGCGGGGAAGCGGAAGTGCGCGGCGACGCCCCTGCCGCCGTAGCGCTCGATGACCGGCAGGGCGAAGTCCGGCGCGGCCACCACACTCGCGGTGCGGTAGGCGAAGACGTCGAAGATCGAGTCGTGGAACTGCATGGTGAGCGCCCGCCGGGCCTGCTCGGGCGTGAACGCGCCGCGCCAGATCGTGCCGAGCAGCTCCAGCGCGTCCGCGAGCTGCGGCGCGCTCCACCAGTCGGGATTGCCCGGCAGCCCGGGCGGGAAGAGGCCGCCGTAGACCTCGGGGGCGTAGGCGAGCAGCACGTTCTCGAACCAGTCGCTGAGCACCCACCCGTCGGCCGCCCCGATCGCCAGGCTGCCGGGGGTGGGCTGCCAGGAGGCCAGGTCGGCGGGCGGCGTGTACTCCCCTGCCCGGTGCCAGACGAGCGACTTGTGCGCGAGCTTGAACCAGGCGCCCAGCTCCTCGTAGCTCCCCGGCGGCGTCACGAGCCCGCGCCAGAACTCCCGCTGCCTGTGGTCTCCCGTCCACGGCCGGATGCGCGGCCGGATCATGGGATCGAAGAGCAGGCCCAGCCTCGGGATCACGGCCACGTCGGGCACGACCTCCTCGGCGGGCCCGCGCAGCACGGCCGCGATGTTGTCGCCGGCCGAGAAGACGTGGACCGGGCGCCCGTACTCCTTGACCACGTCGAGGAAGCGCCGCAGCTCGTCGCCGCTCCACACCACCGCCACCTGCAGCGGCCGCTCGCGGGCGCAGCCGGCGAGGGCCGCCGCCGGCAGCGCGGCCAGCAACGCTCTACGGCTCAGGGACATCGGCGATCTCCCAGAAACGCGAGGGGGAGGCGAGGCTGGCCACCCTGGTGCGGTCGTCGGTGACGACCAGCACGGCCAGGCTGGGGTCGGTGCCCAGCGCCGCGCTCACGGCCGCGTGGCAGGGCCCGCAGCCCGTACGGTCCTCGACCACCATCACCTTGACCGGCGCCCGCCGGCACAGGGCCCGGGCCAGCGCCACGTTCAGCCGCTCGTCGTGGGCCAGCTCGTGCGGCCTCGACCGCAGGAAGCCCTGGATGTCCATCCGCTTGGCCATGTACGCGACCAGGCCGCGGACCGGCGGGGGCGCCTGGCCCCGGGCGGCCAGCGCGAGGTTCTGCTCGACGGTCAGGTGCGGCAGCAGGCCGGCCCCGGCCGGGACCAGCCCGATCTCGCGCTCGGCCGGCAGCCGCATGGTGATCTCCTGGCCGCCGAGCCGGATCTGGCCGTCGTCGGGCATCTCCAGGCCGATCAGGATGTCGGTGAACGTGTCGGCCTCGGCGCAGTCGGCGGCCACCACCACGGCGGTGCGCCCCGAGCCGAGGGTCAGGGGATCGGGCGCGAGCCCACGGCGCGTCCCGTACGCCTGCCAGGCGAGGCCGGACAGCTCAAGAAGCGGCGGATCCTCGACCATCTTTCGACGGTTTCACAAAGAGTGGATCACGGCAACGTGATTGACCGCTTCCGCTACGTGGCCACCCAGAGGCAGAACGGGTGCCCGGCCGGGTCGAAATGCACGCGTACGTCGTCTTGGGGCTGGAAATCGGCCACGGTCGCGCCCAGCTCGACGGCGCGGGCGCTGCTCGCGTCGAGATCGTCGACCTCGACGTCCAGGTGCATCATCAGCTGCTGCCGGCCGGGCGACGTGGGCCAGGCCGGGCGGACGAAGCCGGGGTCGCTCTGGAAGGACAGCCCCGGGCCGTCGCCCGGCGGGGCGAGCAGCACCCAGTCGGGCTCCTCGGCCTTGACCCGCCAGCCGAGCAACTCGCGGTAGAACGCGGCCAGCGCCGGCCCGTCGAGCGCCTCCAGGCAGACGGTCGACCACCTGAACCTGGGCGTCCCGCTCATCCCGGCCCCATGAAATGGGTCGTGAACCAGTCTCTGGCGTGCCCGGCCACGGCCTCCAGCGCGCCGGGCTCCTCGAACAGGTGGGTCGCCCCGGGCACCACGGTGATCCGGCTCTCGGCGCGCAGGCGCTGCTGAGCCTCCTCGTTCAGCTTCACCACGATAGGGTCCCGGCCGCCCACGATGAGCAGCGTAGGCGCGCGTACCGCGGCGAGTCGAGGCCCGGCCAGGTCGGGCCGGCCGCCGCGCGAGACGATCGCGGAGATCGCGTTGTCCGGCTCGGCCGCCGCCCACAGCGCCGCCGCCGCGCCGGTGCTGGCCCCGAAGTAGCCGATGGGCAGCCCCGCCGCCTCCTCCTGCCCGCGCAGCCGTTCCGTACGTTCCAGCAGCCGCTCGGCCAGGAGCCCGATGTCGAAGACGTTCGCCCTGTCGGCCTCCTCGTCGGGCGTGAGCAGGTCGAACAGCAGCGTGCCCAGCCCCGCCCGGTTGAGCTCCGCGGCCACGTAACGGTTACGCGGGCTGAGCCGGCTGCTGCCGCTGCCGTGCGCGAACACCACCACTCCACGAGCGGCGTCAGGAACGACCAGATCGCCGGACACGTGCCCCACCTTTCTGCCGGCGACGGCCCGCTCAAGGACCCCCGCCCGCGACTGCCGTCCACCTGCCACTTCCCGCACGAGCCCGCCTCTATCCCGCGCCTCCTCCCGGGCCGATCGGCCCGTCTCCTCGTTCTCGGGCTCATGGCGCCGGGATGGGCCCGGACCGCGCCGGCGTGGCGTGATCAGGCATACTGCACGGATGTCCGATTTCGCCGACTTTCAGGCCGAGGGGCGGGCGGCGCTGCTGGCGGGCCGGGCGACCCACGACAGTCCCATGGTGGAGGGCGCGAGGCGGTGGGGAGCGGCGGCCGTGCTCCGCCCCTCGGGCGAGGTGCTGGACCGGCTGGCGGCGCTGGCCGGGACCATAGAGGCGCCGGGGCACTGGGTGCACGGCCGGCGGACCCTGCACGTCACGCTCAGGTCCCTGGAGCCCTACCGCGACCGGATCCCGGCCGGCGACCCGCTCCGCGCGGTCTACCGGGACGCCCTGGCCGAGGCGGCGCGGGGCATCCGGCCCGCGCGGGTGCGGCTGGCGGGCGTGAGCCCCCACCCCGGCGGCGTCCTGGTCTGCGGCCATCCCGAGGACGACACGCTGGCCAGGCTGTGGGAGCGGTTCGCCCGCGCGATGGCCGCCCGCGGCGTGCGGGACCTGGAGCACGGACGCGTACGCGACCGCTGGTACGTCAGCCTCGTCCACTTCGCCGGCCCGCTCGCGAACCCCCGCCGGATCGTCGAGTGGTGCGACGCCCACGCCGACGCCGACCTCGGCCTGGCCGAGCTGGACACGGCGGAGATCGTACAGTTCGTCCTCGCGGACTCCGGCATCCACGTGAAGGCGCTGGAGGAGGCCCGGCTGGGCCGGGCGTGACGGCGGGGCGCCACCCGGCCCCAATCCGAGGGTGGCGCCCCGCCGCCGTCCAGATCAGCCCAGCACCACCGCCGTGACGAACTGCAGCAGGTGCCAGGCCACATAGGCGCTCAGCGCGCAGAAGGCCCACTCCTTGCCCCGGCTGATCCTGGAGATCCACCGGAGCTCCTCCGCCGGCTCCCTGCGGGCCTTGAGGGACCTGGTGACGAAGTACGCCGACATCACCCAGGCGACCCCCGACCCGCCGAGCAGCCCCAGCGAGAGCGCCAGCAGGATCGGGGACCCGTCCATGAGGTCCGGCGGCGGGAGCTGGCGGACCCAGGCGGCCAGCACGCCGGTGAGCAGGACAACCGTGATCCGCCTGTCCTTGCGCGCCTGGCGTTTGAGCCACTGAAGGTCTCGACGCAGATGGTTCTTGAGCATCCGGATCACCCCCGTTGGAGTAGCTGGTCGCACCAGCTAACGGAAATTTCCGGAGAAGATCTGCGACCTCACAACCGAGATTTCACGACTTTTAGCGATATTTCAGGGTGTGAGGCCGGCTCCCAGCTCGCGAAGATCCTCCGACACCCGCCGTACCTCGAAGACGTCCCCCACCTCCTCCAGCAGCCGCAGCGCCTCCCGCAGTTGCCCGCCGGCCGGGCCCCGGTTCCCCAGCCTGGCCGAGATCAGCCCCAGCGCCCGCAGCGCGCACCCCAGATCCCGCCTGGTGCCGCACTCCAGATGGACGTCCCTGGCCTGCCGCGCGTAGACCAGCGCCTCCTCGGCCAGATCCAGGTCCAGCAGCACCATGGCCAGCGTCGTGAGCGCCGCCGCCCACCGGTCCTTGGTGCCGGTCTCGTTCTGCAGCTCGACCGTCTCCCGCGCGAGCTTCAGCGCCTCCTGCGGCTTGCCCGCCGTGTGCAGCGCCTGCGCCATCGACAGCAGCGCGCTGGCCCGGTTGTCCCGCAGCTCCTCCCTGATCGCCAGCGACGCCTTGGCCGCCTGCAACGCGGGCCGGTGCTGCCCCAGCGACAGGTACGTGTTCGCCAGCGTCTCCTGCACGTCCGCCTCGGCCCGCCGGTTCCCCATGCCCTGCACGATGTCCAGGGCTTCGAGCGCGTACACGAACGCCACGTGCGGCAGCCCCTGCCGCCGCCGCACCCTGGCGAGCCGGTTGAGCATGCGGGCCTCCACCGGCTCGTCGCGGATCACCCGGCTGATCGTCAGCGCCTGGTTGAGGTAGTCGTCGGCCCGCAGGTAGTCGGACAGCCGCCAGTGCACCAGCCCGATGTCCCCGAGCGTCTCCGCCTTGCCCTGCTCGTGGTGGAGCTCCACCTGCACGGCCAGCGCCTGCTCGTAGTAGGCGAGGGCCTCGTCGTACCGGGAGCCGTTGCGCGCGATCCGGCCGAGCGCGCACAGGGCGCGCCCGCAGCCGTGCTGGTCGCCCGTCGCCGTGTACCCGGCCAGGGCCCGCTCGGCGTCCCGCTGCGCGTCGTGCGGCAGCCGCAGCAGGTCGTAGATCTCGGCCAGGCAGAGCAGCGTCTCGGCCTCGGCGTGCTCGTCGCCCAGCTCGTGGCAGATCGACAGCGCCTCCAGGCCCTCGGACAGCGCCGCGTTCGGCTCGCCCAGGTTCCGCTGCACCGTGGCCAGGATGATCAGGCTCTGCGCGGTGCCCCTGCGGTCGCCGAGCTCCTCCCGCACCTCCAGGGCCTGGCCCGCGTGCTGCAGCGCCGGCTCGTACCGCTCCTGGGTCACGTGCAGCCGCGAGATGGTGTGCAGGCAGCTCGCCACCCCGGCCAGGTCGCCGATCTCGCGGTAGAGGTCGAGCGCCTCGCCCGCGCACTTCAGCGCCTCCTCGTTGTGGCCCGCGATGCCGTGCACCTCGGCCAGGTCGTTGAGCGCGCGGGCCCGTCCCTCGGCGTCGCCGAGCGAGGCGAACTCCTCCAGCGCCTCCCCGATGAACCTGGCCGCGAGCGTCGAGGGCCCGATGTCCCGGTGGATGGAGCCCAGGTTGCTGCGCATGCGCGCGATCGCCCGCCGGTTGCTCACCTGCATCGCCGAGGTCAGCCCGGCCTGCTGGATCTCCAGGTTGATCTCGTTGTACCGCAGCTTCCTGAACGGCTCGAACACGGCCTCGGCCAGCCGCCAGGCCATCCCCTGGGCGCCGCTCTCCTCGGCCAGCCGCACGGCCGAGACCAGCGAGCGCCGCTCGGCCTCGAACCACTCGGGCGCCGTCGCGGGGTCGATCGCCACCGCCAGATAGTGGTCGAGCAGCCGCGCCCTGGCCTCCCGCACGCCTGCCTCGGCGTGCCTGCCCAGCTCCCTGGCCAGCCGCTTGACCAGGTCGTGCACCCGGTAGCGCGGCCCGGCCAGCGGCTCGACCAGGTACGCCCGGTGCAGCCCTTCCACCGCCACCACGGCCTCGCCGACCGGGGCGCCGAGCGCCGCGGCCAGCACCTCGGGGGTGAAGTCCCGGCCCGGCAGCAGCCCCACATGCCGGAACGCCCGCCGCTGCCCCGGGCTCAGCGACTCGTACGCCAGGTCGAGCGCCGACCTGAACGCCTCCTCCGGATCGCCCACCAGGAGCGTGCCCGGCCTGCGCAGCTCCTGGACCCGGTGCTGCACGCTCAGCCCGGGGTTCTCGGCCAGCTTGGCCGCCGAGATCCGCAGCGCGAAAGGGTGGTACGAGCACACCCTGGCCAGCTCGGCCAGCGCGTCCCGGTCGGCGGCCCGCGGCGAGTGCTCCCCGAGCACGGCCACCAGCAGCGCCACCGCGTTGCCCGGGTCCAGCACCGGCAGGTCCATGAGGTCGGCGTGCCCGGTGGCCCGCAGCGGCGCCATCCGCGTGCGGCTGGTCACCAGCACCACGCAGTCCTTGCCGCCCGGCAGCAGCGCCCGCACCTGCGCGGGGTCGGCGGCGTTGTCGAGGATGAGCAGCAGCCTGCGCCCGGCGATCCGGCTGCGGTAGAGCAGCGTCAACTCGGCCTCGTCGTCGGCGGGCATGTGCTCGCCGACCCCGAGCGAGCGCAGGATCTGCCCCAGTGCCTCGGCCGGCGACATCGGCGGCTGGCTCGGCGACTGCCCGCGCAGGTCGATCACGATCTGGCCGTCGGGGAACCGGTCGGCGTGCAGGTGCCCCCAGTGCGTCACCAGCGCGGTCTTGCCCACGCCAGGGAGGCCCTGAACGATCATGGTGTTCGTCCGCCTGGGCCGTTCCAGCCAGGCGGTGAGCAGGTCCAGGCTCTGCTGCCGCCCGGTGAAGTCGGGCACGTCGGCGGGGAGCTGGCGCGGCTTCGGCACCTCGCCGACGGGCAGCGGCTCGGAGAGCGCCCCCGGCCTGGTCAGGAACGGCGTCACCCGTCCCTGCCACGGCTCCGACAGGTGCTCCCAGCCGCCCGCCAGGGCGCGCAGCGCGGACGGGTCCTCGATGCGCAGCCGCCGGTAGCCGGGCCGTACCAGCCAGCCCCGCTGGACCCACTGCATGAGCTGGCGCTGCACCACGTCGGGGGAGCTGCCCACGAGGTCGGCCAGCGTCTCCATGGACAGCGGCGGCGCCGACTCCGAGGCCAGCGTGTAACGCTCGTCCAGGTGCAGCAGCCACACGGCCAGCCGGGCGGCGACGGGGGCGCGGGCCAGCGACTCGTGCCTGCGGGCGGCCACGTTCCTGGCGAACAGCTCCTGCACCATCGCCGTGGCCACGGCCGGGCCGGCGGCGGCATGCTCGCGCAGCCGGCGCATGTCGATGGGCCAGGCCCGCACCTCGGTCAGCGCGTCGACCTTGGCGCGCTCGGCCGGGTTCCAGAAGGCCAGCTCGCCGACGAGGTCGCCGTCACCGCGCAGGTCGTGGATGGCCTCACGCTCGCCCGCGGGGGCGTATTCGCGGGCGTAGCCGTAGTCGATGAGGTAAACCCGGTTGGCGGGCCGCAACGGCGAGCAAATGGTCTCGTTACGCCGGAAAACGCGGGGCCTGGCGCCCTCGTCCACCAACGACCGGAACAGACCCACCCCGAACCCCCAATCCGGGGACGGCGGTGTCCTCGTATGACAGACGCGAAACAGCCTCAACGACCATTTGTCACATCGTCGGGCGCCTCTGTCAACGATCAGACGGCGGCGCTGTCCTGCCGGTCGGGGACGAAGCGGTAGCCGACGTTGCGGACCGTGCCGATGAGGGACTCGTACTCGGTGCCGAGCTTGGCGCGCAGGCGCCGCACGTGGACGTCGACCGTCCGGGTGCCGCCGAAGTAGTCGTAACCCCAGACCTCCTGCAGCAGCTGGGCGCGGGTGAAGACCCTGCCCGGGTGCTGGGCGAGGTATTTCAGCAGCTCGAACTCCTTGAACGTGAGGTCGAGCACCCGGCCGCGCAGCCGCGCGGTGTAGGTGGCCTCGTCGATCGACAGGTCGCCGCTGCGGATCTCGTCGGGGACGTCCTCCGTGGCGGCCTGGGAGATGCGGCCCGTGGCCATGCGCAGGCGCGCCTCCACCTCGGCCGGGCCCGCGCTGTCGAGCAGCACGTCGTCCACGCCCCACTCGGCGGTCATCGCGGCCAGCCCGCCCTCGGTCACGATCACCAGGAGCGGGCAGTCGATGCCGGTCGTGCGGATCAACCGGCACAGGCTCTTGGCCTGCACGAGCTCCTTCCGCGCGTCGACGAGGACGGCGTCGGCGGGAGGTGTGTCGATCAGCGCGGACGCCTCAGCGGGCGAGACCCGGACCGAGTGGAGCAGCAAGCCCAGCGCCGGAAGCACCTCGGCGGACGGCTCGAGGGCGTTGGTCAGCAGGAGCAGGTTGCTCATTACGGCCTCCTCAAACACGCAAGGACCCGGGGGCTACGTCGCCCAGGTCCCGTAGGTGAGGATATCCCACGAGTAAGTGGCGTCCATTGCGCGTCCAGCAGATGAACAGCGCGTCTCCCGAAACAACCTTGTTAAGGGCGACGCACAATAGACCGGAAAGCGATTGTGAGGTGCCCATGGCCACGGGAAAAGTACGTTATTGGGCTGCGGCGAAGGAGGCGGCCGGAGTGGCGGAGGAGCCGTTCGACGCGGTCACTCTTGGTGAACTCATGACGAAAATCACACAAAACCATGCAGATCTGGCACGTGTGGTGAGGCGTTGTTCGTTCCTCGTGGACGGTTCCCCGGTCGGCAGACGCCCTCATGACGAGGTCGTTCTCGCGGACGGGGCGACCGTGGAGGTGCTGCCGCCGTTCGCCGGCGGGTGATTGAACACTGTGTGGGGGAATGAGTGAGGCCAGTCGATAGGCTCTTGACCCCCGCCATAGACAGGGAGCCCCATGCGGAAGCTGATCATTTTCCTGATCGTGCTGATCATTCTCCTTGTCGCCGTCGACCGGGTCGCCGTGGCCGGGGTGGAGCGCGACCTCGCGAACCGCATCGCGGCCGCGTCCGACCTCTCGGGCACGCCGACCGTGACGATCGAGGGCATCCCTTTTCTCACCCAGGCGGTCTCCGGGCACTATCCCGAGGTACGGTTCGATCTCGGCACGTTCACCTACGGTGGCGTGCCGGTCAAGAACCTCCGGGGCGCCGCCTACGACGTGACGGCGCCCCTGGCGGACGTCCTGCAGAACAGAGCCAACATCAAGGCCGGGCGCGTGACCGTCAGCGGCACCCTGACCAGGGCGACGATCGACAAGTACGCCCCCCGTGGCGTCAAGATCGGCGGCAACGGGGACCGGCTCACGGCGTCGGGTGAGGTGACGGTCGGGGTGCAGAAGGTGAAGTTCAACGCCGAGATGCGGGTCGAGCTGGCCGACGGCGGCATCAAGATCCGGGCCGAGAAGATCGAGGGCGTGCCCGACCAGCTCGCGCAGTTCGTCTCCTACACGATCCCGTTCAAGGGCAAGCTGCCCTTCGACGTGAAGGTGACCGGGGTCAAAAGCGTGGCCGATGGATTGGAGTTCTCGGCCGAAGCGTCTGACGTGCCGATCCGTGGATGACTCTGAACCGGACCCGGGGCCGGTACGTGATGAGGTACGTGAGCGAGCGCAGCGAGAGAGCCAAGCGGCACAGCAGCGCAGCGCTCACAGGTCCGACGAAGGAGGGCCTGTGAGCGCAGCCGGCACGACCGCGGATGAGGAACTCGTGAAGACCCTCTTCGACGAGCATGCCGGGCCACTCTACGGCTACGTCCTGCGGCTGACCGGTGATTCCATGCGGGCGGAGGATGTCGTGCAGGAGACCCTGTTGCGGGCCTGGCGACATCCCGACGCCCTCACGGGGCGGCCGGTGCGCGCGTGGCTGTTCACGGTGGCCCGCAATCTCGTCGTGGACCAGCATCGGGCCAAGAAGGCCAGACCGCAGGAGACTGGGGACGAGGCGCTGGCCGTCCTGCCGGCGGACGACGACCTCGAACGCGCCGTCGAGTCGTGGGCGGTGGCCGAGGCTCTGGCCGCGCTCAGGCAGGAGCACCGTGAGGTGCTGCTGGAGGTCTACTATCGGGGGCGATCGGTGAAGGAGGCGTCGGCGACGCTGGGCATACCGCCGGGCACGGTCAAATCGCGCACCTACTACGCGTTGCGGGCGCTCAAACTGGCCCTCGAGGAGCGGGGGTTGGCGCCATGATGACGTGCGAGGAGGTAAGGCTCGCCCTGGGCGCGCACGCGCTGGGCGCGCTGGACCCCGACGAGGCGCTGGAGATGGACCACCACCTGGCGACCTGCGAGGAGTGCGGTCGCGAGCTGCTCGACCTCGAAGGCGTGGCCTCCTTTCTTGGCAAGGTGTCCGAGCGAGACGTGGAGCTGGTGGCAAGCCCGCCGCGGCAGGTGCTCGACCGGCTGCTGAACGCCCGCGCCAAACGGAACAGGCGCGGCCGGCTGCTGCTGGTGGCGGCCGCCTCCGTAGCGGTGCTGGCGCTGGGCGGCACGGTCGTGACGGTCGTGAACAGCGGCGCACAGCAGCAGCGGACGTCCGCCGCGGCCGCCCCCATGCCCACCCAGGAGCCGGGGAGCGCGCAGAGCGCGTCACCGGAAAGTGCGCAGGACTCGGCCTCGCAGAGCGACCAGGCGCCGCTGAGCCGCCTGGCCGAGCCGTCGGCCATGCCCAAGCGGCCCACCACGGCCCCGAGCGCGTCGCCGTTCATGATGGCCGAGGGCCTGAAGTTCTCCGGCGTGAACAGGGCCGAGGGCTACCGCGCCACGGTGTCTGCCTGGCCCGGCGACAGCGGCACGGAGCTGGACGTGAGCGTGCGGGGCGTGCCCGTCGACTCGACCTGCAGCCTCCTCGTCGTGGCCGCCGACGGGCGGCGCGACCTGACGGAGAGCTGGACGGTCAGCCGCGAGGCGTACCAGGACAAGGCCGTCTTCAAGCGGTCGACGACGTTGCCGATGGCGGAGATCGCCACGTTCTACGTGGTCGACCAGCAGGAGAAGGTGCTCATCAAGATCTCGGTGCGGAAGTAAACGCGGGCTCGCGTGGTTGCATGAGTCGATGACTGGTTGGTGGGTGGCGCTGGCGACTCTGGCGCTCGGTTCTGTGATCGGGGTGGTTCGCCTGCGCCGCGACGGACGGGTGCGTGACACGGGTGGCGACCGGCTGTCCGAGGCCGATCTCGGCGCCGGGCTGGGCGAGCGGGCGACGCTGGTGCAGTTCTCCACCGCGTTCTGCCAGCCGTGCCGGGCGACCAGGCGGATCCTGGCCGACGTCAGCGGGATCGTGCCGGGGGTGACCCACGTCGAGATCGACGCCGAGTCCCGGCTGGACCTCGTACGGCGGCTGGACATCATGCGCACGCCTACGGTCCTCGTGCTCGACACCAGCGGAAAGATCGTGAAAAGGGCCGCCGGCCAGCCCCGCAAGGCGGACGTGCTGGCGGCCCTCGCCGCGGCCGTGTCGCCGCCGCCGTCTCACGAATCGTCTCACCAACCGGACGAGATGTGACAGATGACGAGACGCCGAGTAGTGTCGTCGGCATGAACCCATCGACAGAGCTGCTGACGAAGCGGCGCGCGGTTGATTTCTGCCGCGTGACCACCGCGCTCTGTCGCGCTGCCTGAGGACGATCCCGCGGACATCCGGTCCGCCCCGTCGACCCTTCAGGAGCATCCCGCGATGCGTGCCGATCCTAGAGCGCTGCGCTTCGGCGCGGCCATCACCACCCTGGTTCTCGCCCTCGTCCTGGTGACGGGGACTGCCTGGCTTCTCGCCGTCCAGGCGGTGGTCTTCGCACTCGGCGTCGTGTCGCGCTCGCCGTACACGATGCTCTTCCGCTCGCTCGTCAAGAGCGCGCCCAAGGAGACCGAGGACGCCCGCCCGCCGCGTTTCGCGCAGGCGGTGGGGCTGGTCTTCGCGGTCGCGGGCCTGGTCGGATATCTCACCGGGATCACGCCGCTGGCCCTCGTGGCCACGGCTGCGGCTCTCCTCGCCGCCTTCCTCAACGCAGCCTTCGGATTCTGCCTTGGCTGCGAGATGTACCTGCTCATTCGCCGTCTACTGCCCGCCGCCAAAATGGAGGTTTCCAAATGAGCCGCTCCGCCGCCCTGGTGGACGCCGACTGGGTCGAGGCCAACCTCGACACTCCCGGAGTCGTCCTCGTCGAAGTCGACGAAGACGTCAGCGCCTACGACAAAGGCCACATCCGTGGCGCCGTGAAGGTCGACTGGCGACAGGACCTGCAGGACCCGGTGCGCCGCGACTTCGTGGACAAGACCGGTTTCGAGGCTCTGCTGTCCGACCGCGGCATCTCCAACGATGACACCGTCGTGCTCTACGGCGGCAACAACAACTGGTTCGCCTCCTACGCGTACTGGTACTTCAAGCTCTACGGCCACGGCAATGTCAAGCTGCTCGACGGCGGGCGCAAGAAGTGGGAGCTCGACTCCCGCGAGCTGGTTCGTGACGTGCCGGAGCGGGCCAAGACGCAGTACGTGGCGCAGGAGCAGGACACCAAGATCCGCGCCTTCCGCGACGACGTGGTCGGCGCCATCAGCAAGCTCAACCTGGTCGACGTGCGCTCGCCCGACGAGTTCACCGGCAAGCTGCTCGCTCCCGCGCACCTCCCGCAGGAGCAGGCGCAGCGCGCCGGCCACGTGCCCACCGCCCGCAACATCCCGTGGTCCAAGGCCGCCAACGACGACGGCACGTTCAAGTCCGACGACGACCTGCGCACGCTCTACGGCGAGGCCGGGGTCGACTTCGGCAAGGACACCATCGCCTACTGCCGCATCGGCGAGCGTTCTGCGCACACCTGGTTCGTGCTGCACGAGCTGCTCGAGCAGGACAACGTGAAGAACTACGACGGTTCGTGGACCGAGTACGGCTCGCTCGTGGGCGTGCCGATCGAGCTGGGAGAGGCCCGCTGATGACGACTGCACAGGGTTGCGGAGCGCCGGAGCAGACGATCGCTCTGCCCGCCGGGATCGACCTGTCCACCCAGGCCGTGATCCAGGGCGTGGTGACCGGCGCCGGCACGGCGTACGCGCGGCTGCTCGACCACTCCGGCGAGTTCACCGGCGAGGTCGTGGTGTCCGACGAGGGCGTCTTCCGCTTCTTCGCCGCCCCCGGCGACTGGACCGTCCGCATCATCGCGGGCGGCGGCGTCACCAGGGACATCAAGGTAGAGGCGAAGCTGGGCGAGGTCTCCTCGCTCGCGGTCGCCGTCTGAGCCTGCTCAGGTAAAAGACCCGCGTCCGGTCCGGACGCGGGTCTTTCGCTGCAACGGATCCGGACGCGGCGGTGTTGTAGCCAGTGTGAGAGAAACCGACTGTCCAGACCCGGTGCGCAAGGCGCTGCTCGACGACCTCGACGAGGGGTTCGCCGAGCTGTACGGCGCCTACCGCGGCCTGGTCTTCTCGACCGCGCTGCGGCTGAGCGGGCGCTGGGCCGACGCCGAGGATCTCACCGCGGAGGCGTTCTTGCGCGCGTACCGGGCGCTGGCCGGATACGAACGTGACCGCATCGCGACGCTCCAGCCGCGCGCCTGGCTGATGACGATCCTGATGAACATCTGGCGCAACTGCGCCAGGTCCAGGTCCCGCAAGCCGCCACCGGAGCTGCAGGACCAGCCGGTCGAGGAGGCCGACCCCGGTCAGGACGTAGAGGAGGCCGCGGTGCGGCGCGAGACCGGCGACGAGCTGGCCGGGCTGCTCGAACAGCTGCCCGAGGAGCAGCGGGTCGCGGTGGTGCTCAGGCACGTCGTCGACCTGCCGGTCAGCGAGATCGCCACCGTGCTCAGGATCCCCCAGGGCACGGTCAAGTCGCACGTGTCGCGGGGGCTGCGGCGGCTGCGCGCACTGGGAGGTGCCCGATGACCCACGATCCACTGTCCACCGGCCGGGCGTCCGACGGGCTGCTGGCGGGGCTGGCCGCCCTGGCCACCGACGCGCCCGATGGGCTGCTCGACCGGATCGCCGCCCGCTGGGTGAGCGTCCCGAGCCCGATAGGGGAGCTGCGGGTCGCGTTCACCGACCAGGGCGTGGCTTACGTGCACTCGGGCGACGGGTTCGCCGAGGCGTTCAGGGGGCGCTTCGCCCGCCCGCTGCTGCCCGCCGGACGTCCGCCCGCCGGGCTGCTGCCCGCGCTGCGCTCGGGCCGCCTGGGCAAGGTACGGCTGGACCTGCGCGGGCTGAGCGACTTCCAGCGCGACGTGCTGGAGACGGCCCGGACGATCCCGCGCGGCGAGGTCAGGCCGTACTCGTGGATCGCGGAGCGGATCGGCCGGCCCCGGGCGGTACGCGCGGTGGGCACGGCGCTCGGCCGCAACCCCGTGCCGCTGCTCATCCCGTGTCACCGCGTCACGCGGTCGGACGGCGTCGTGGGGGACTACGTGTTCGGCCCGGCGGCCAAGGAACGGTTGCTGCTGGCCGAGGGCGCCGACCTGGAGCGGGTGCGGGAGCTGGCCGGGGACCGGGTGTTCTACCTGGCCAGCGACACCACGGGCGTGGTGTGCTTCCCGACCTGCCACAACGCCCGGCGCATCACGCCGCGGCACCGGCACGGCTTCCGCACCCTCGCCCAGGCCGGCGCCGCCGGCTACCGGCCGTGCCGCACGTGCCGGCCCGCCGGCGCTCAGGGCTTGATCGGGTAGCGCATGAGGAGCGTGGCGCGCACGACGTCGGGGCCGTGCGCGCGGTAGCCGTGCGGCACGTCGGAGACCCATGAGATGTGGTCGCCCGGTCCGGCCGTGAGCGGCTCGCGCATGGGGCCGGCGCTGAGCGTGCCGGTGAAGACCGTGACGTGCTCGCTCACGCCCTCGTGGTGGGCGGGCGAGGTCTGGGTGAGGCCCGGCGGGACGGTCACCCGGTAGAGCTCGTACGTGACCCGGTCGTCCTCGAACACCTCGAGCAGCTCGGCCTCCATCGCCCGGCCCCGCATGATCTGCTGCTCGGGCGGCGCGTCGAGGATCGCCCCGATCGGCACCCCGAGCTGGGCGGTGATCGCCCAGAGCATCTCCGCCGACGCGTCGATCTTGCCGGTCTCGACGTCCGACAGGACCTCCCTGTCCATGCCCGCGCGATTGGCGAGCTCCGACAGCGACACGCCCCGCTCGTGCCGCAACCGCCGGAGGCGATCTCCCACGACGTGGGGATCGGCGTCGAGTGCGGGCCGCGGCTCCATAGTGCAATGGCACGCGCCGCGCCTCATGACCGCCATTTCCCCGCCGATAATTCTTTTGTCACTGCCCAGGGACCACACCCGCACTGAAACGCGCTTTCTAGGGGTTGCTGGTGCGACACAAGGGACAGACCGCTACGATTCTGCAGATGTCCGGTTCGACAGGTGTGGCGGCACCTCCCCGACCTGGGCCTACGCCGGCTCAGGGGATGCCGTCGCCGTACTCGCTGCCCCTGCACGCCCTCCGGTTGGCGGGGAAATGCGCCCTGCCCCTGATCCTCTGGTACGCCGCCGGCAAGCTGACGCGCTTCGTCCTGCTCTACGCCGCCACGGAGGTCGCCTACGGCGACTTCCGGCAGGTCCGTCTGGTCCTCGTGATGACGTTCCTCACGCTGATCATCCTGTCGGCGATGACGGTCACCGCCGGCATGCTGTTCTCCCTGCGCAACGCCCTGTGGGAGATGCGCGCGAGGACCGAGGAGGGAGTGCGGGACGAGCGCTTCTTCCGGGTGCTCGACCGGGTGGCCCCGGCCTTCGCGGTGCTCTACCTGGCGTGGGGCTTCCAGACGGAGGACGCCAGGGACGTCTACCAGATGGACATCTTCCATCACCTCTACGACCAGCTGGAACAGTCCTTCTTCGGGGAGCAGTCCCAGGTCGGCCGGGGGCTCACGGACCTCGACTGGCGGGTGTCGCTGGGGGCGATGGCCGCCATGTTCGGGCTGAAGCTGCTCTTCGCCAAGCTCCTGGAGAAGACCGGGGGCAGTGGCAGGTTCTACGGCTTCTGCGCCGCCTTCTCGGAGTTCGCCTTCGTCTTCTACGGCCTGAACGCCACCCTCTACATCGGCACCGCGCGCGCCGACTGGGTCACCCACCGCAACGTGGTCGCCGGCACGGAGGAGTTCTGGGCCGAGGCGCAGAAGAACGTGCCGCTGTGGGAGACCGTCACCGGTTTCTTCGGTGAGGTCTGGCCGTTCTTCCTCGACGCCGTCGCCGTCCCGCTGGCCTGGCTCACCGTGGCGATGCTCGTCTTCGGCTCGTACTCCGACGAGACCCGCGCCCTGGTCAGGGGCACCCGCCTGGAGCGGGGCGTGGACCGGCTGGAGGGCTCCCACGATCTCACGCAGAAGTCGTTCGACCAGCTCACCGGCGGGTTCAGGGACCGCTGGCTGCCGCTGGCCAACTCCCTGCGGATGGTGGTCAAGGCCGGCGCCCCGCTGTTCGGCATGATGTGCCTGTGCTACGTGGGCCTGCTGGTGGCAGGGGAGTACGCCGAGCGCGGGCTGCGCCGGCTCATCGGCACCCAGCAGGAGTGGGTGTGGACGTTCCAGGGGCCGCCGCTGACCTTCCTGCGCGAGATGATCGTGGCCGTGCTCACGATGGCGCTGCTGGCGGCCACGTACGACCTCGCGGCCACCAGGGCCCGCCTCAACGGCAAGCCGTTCGACGACGTCTGAGCCCGTCCCCGGGCCGTCCGGGCGGTCGCCGGCCGCGGCCGGTCAGCCTGGGCGGTCGCCGGCCGGTCAGCGCCGCTTGAACCGCAGGACGTCCACGTCTTCCTCCAGCTTGTTCACGGTGTCCCGCTTGAAGAGGTCCGCCGTGGGCGTGTCCGAGCGGTAGTTGCTGGGCCTGAGGGACAGCTCGACCTCGTCCGCCACCGCGGTCGGCACCACCGCCGCCGCCAGGATCTTGTACTCCTTGCCCACCTCCAGCCGGTCCGTCGGCCGATCGTTGGCCTGCGGGTCGATGTTCACGACCCAGCTGCGGCCGGTGCGGTCCTCCAGCTTGGCCTCGGTGAACAGGCCGGTCTTGGTGGCGCTGCCCGCGTCGAGGACCTTCTTGGTGATGTCCACCCTCAGCGCGGCCACCTCGGGGCCGTACGGGAGGCCCTCGGGCATCTTGATGCGCGTGACCGTGGCCCGCCACTCGATGTTCTTCACCCTGGCCGCCTGGCCGACCGGGACGACGGTCTCCTTGGTCTCCTTGGTGGTGGTCTTCTCGAAGAACAGGTAGCCGTCGTACGACTGTGCGCCCATGGTGACCAGCGACACGACGACGGCGGCCACGGCGACCAGCACCGTGCGCTTCTTACGTCCTCCCGGGGCGGCTCCCCGCCGCGACCCGGGCGGGGAGTCCTGCGGGGTGCCGGACGCCGTCTCCGGTCCGGGCGCCTCCTGGGCCTCCTGCGGCGGAGGGGGGTTCTGGTGCCGGGGGTGGGGCGTGGTGGCGCCCTGCGGGGGCGACGTGGACACGGGGACCTGGACGGCCGGCAGGGGCTGCGTCGCGCCGCCCGCGGGCTCGCGCGAGGCCGGGGGCCACACCTGCTGGTCGACCTGCTGGGCGGCGTGCCGGGCACGCGGCTGCTGCGGGGTGGGGCGAGGCGGCAGCCCCGGCCGCCGCGCCGGGCCTCGCGCCTGCGCCGGTCCCTGGTCGTGCGCCGGCCGCTGGTCGTATGCCGGGCCTCGCGCGTGCGCCGGGCCATGCCCTTGCGCCGGTCCCTGAGCGGGCGCGGGGCCGCCTTGGTCGTACGTGGGGCCTTGGGTGTGTGCCGGGCCCGGGGCGTACGGGCGGCCTGGGGCGTCTGTGGGGCCCTGGGCGTGCGTGGGGCCCTGGGCGGGTGTCGGGCCCTGCGGGGGCGCGCTGGGCCACTCCAGGGCCTCCTGAGGCCCACTGGGCCAGCCCGTCGGTTCCGGGGTCGCGCCGGGCCGGCCCATGGGCTCATGGGGCGCGTCCGGCCAGCCCATCGCCTCCGGCGGCACACCCGGCCGTCCCTCCAGCGCGTCGTAGCCCGGAGGCGGCGTTCCGCGGCCGCCCTGGCGTCCGTGGCGGCCCGGCAGGTCGCCCGCCGACGGCACCCGGGGGACCGGCGCCGTCTCGGCACCGGGCGACAAATCCTCATCGAGGCGCGGCTGCCACCCCTGGCCGGGCGGCGGGTTGCCGTGGCCGGAATGCGCGCCGAGGCCGGGGGGCGGCTCCGTGCTGGGCGGGGGCGGTGCCGGATCGTCCTCGCGCCGCGGGTCGTTCTTGGGCGAGAACCAGTCGCGCTCGTTCGTGCTCATCCTGCGATCACTTCTTGTCGGTCGAGTAGACGTCCTGAGGCGAGGCCACGAGCTTGCGCGCGCCCTCGTCGTCCAGGCCGAGATCCACCTCGACCTCCGGCTGGTACGGCTCCACCACGAACCCCTTGCTCAGCCCGAACTCGACGTGCGCCCCCGGCAGCGCGGACGGCGGCACCTCGAAGAAGAAGCGCCCGCTCCGCCAGATGTCCGGCTGCACCCACGACGCGGCCATCGTGAGGTCGTCGTTCACCCGGTCGGTGGCGTCGAACCGCTTCCCGTCGGCGGTGAGCAGTACCGGCTGGGCCAGGTGATAGGGCTTGAGGCTGGACTTGGCCGAGACGTTGACGACGAGGAAGACGTCGTCGGTCCCGATCGTCGTCATGCTGCTCTGGATCGACTTGGCGGCCAGGATCGAGTCGAGCCGCAGGGAGAATCGCCGGGCGTCCACGATCTCGCCTTTGGCGCCCGTGTACGTGATCGGGTCAGTGATCTCACCCTCGGCCATGTGCAGGGTCTGCAGCCAGACGGCGCCGCCCAGCAGCACCAGCCCGATGACGACGCTGAGTAGCCGGGCGCCGATCCCCCGCTCCCGGCCGGCCCTCCTGCTGCGACGGCCCGACGCGACTGTTGATCTTTGCTGTGTGACGGTCACGTTGCGTCACCCTTCTTGACCGCAAGAGTCACCCGGGCCTTGATCTCGGGGTAGAACTTGTAGTTCTCGAGATTCTCCTCGGCGATCATCCGCCAGCGCGGGACGTTGGTGTTCCATTCGGGCTCGAACTCGAACGACGCCACGTCCATGGTGATCTTCTCCGGCGGCTGCTCGGTGTCGTTGAGCCGGTAACGGACGATGACCTGACTGGTCACCCCTGGCTGGAGCTGGCCGGTCTCGCCGCCCTTGGCCTGCGCGAACGTGAGCGGCCCCGAATCCTTGGGGAAGGCGGGAGTGATCTTCACCAGCGAGCCGGCGAAGGAGTTGCTCGTGAAGGCCTGTTCCAGCTTCACCGGGGGCAGGCCGACCTGGTAGGTCTCGTCGCCCTTGTTGGTGACCTCGAAGACCAGCTCCACGAACCGCTTGTCCTTGTCCCAGGTCCCCTTGGCCTTCTCCACCGCCATGCGCGACTCGACGAACTTGGTGGAGTACAGGCCCTGATCGAGCACCGAGCCCGGGCCCAGTGCCTCGGGCTCCTCGGGGGCCTCGCTCAGCCCGCCCAGCAGAGCGGTGATGCCGATGGCGGTGAACGCCATCAGGGCAACGGCGGGCACCACTACCGGGCGTCTGGGCTTTTCACTGCTTGCGCCGGAGGGTTCCGTCATGGGCAAAGATGGTAGTAGGTCTCGCTTGTCCCATCTGCCGCAATACTCCCATCGGACTGGGAGAATTGCCGAGAAACCCTGCCGCTACGGGCCTCGAAGCTCATACGCTGTCACGGAGCGGAAAGGGTTGGCCCTTACTCCTAACGACATATCGGCGGCCGGAGGGTCACGTGACGGACGTGCATCCCGAGCATGCCCAGCTCCAGGCGGACCGCATCTACCTGGGCTGGCAGTACATCCTGCTGCACCCCGACCCCGGCCCACCGCCCAAGCGCCCCTCTCCGCTCGAGGATCCCGCCGAGACGCCCGCCCCCGTCGACCCCGACCTGATGCGCCGCGAGCGGCTCCAGGAGGACATCCTCAACAAGCCCGTGCGCCTCGTCCGGGCCTTCATGGTGATGCTGGCCGTGCTCATCCTGGCCGCGAGCATCGCGGGCTATCTCGCGTGGTCGTTCGCGATCGCCGGGCTCATCGCGACCGTGGGCGTGGCGGGCATCTGCAGTTACGCGCTGTTGCAGGGCGACCGGGCGGTCAAGTACCGCGTGCTGGAGCAGCAGGCCAGGAACGAACGCCGGCGCGAGGAACGTGACAAGGAGCTGTTCCGCGCGCAGGAGGAGCACGCCCAGCGCTACCGCGAGTGGCAGGACTCCAAGGAGCGCCACGACCGGCAGCTCTCGTGGTACGCCGTCGCCGTGCCGGACGAGATCGACCGCATCGACGTGGCGGGTGGCACGCTCCCCGGCTGGTCGGCGCTGATCACGCTGCTCGGCGCCACGCGACTCTACAGCGGCGGCCATCTGACCGTGCTCGACCTGTCCGAGGGCGCGATCGCCAAGGACCTGGTCGAGCTGGCCCGCAAGGGCGGCGACGACCCGCTGGTCTGGGTGCTGCCGGTCGACCTGCCCAGGCTCGACCTGGGCGCCACGCTCAAGCCGGAGGCGTTCGCGGACGTGCTGGCGCACGTGGTGAGCGTGAGCGAGGAGCACCGCACCACGCGCGACCTCAGCTTCGACAACGCGATCCTGGAGCGGGTGCTCGAAGTGCTCGGCGAGAACGCCACGATCAGCCAGGTCACGGCCGCGCTGCGGGCGCTCGCGCAGGTGGGCGACCCGCGCGACGACCTGAGGTTCGGGCTGATCACGGCCGCCCAGCTGGAGCGCATCGGCACGCTGTTCGGCCGCGGGGTGAGCGAGCGGGTGGTGATCGAGCGGGCCTGGGCGCTGGAGTCGCAGCTGCGCAAGCTGGAGTCGCTCGGCACGCAGGCCGTGCGGCTGCCGCCCGCCCGGCTGCGGGTGGTGAGCATGGACCGGCAGGCGGGCGCCTTCGGCAACCGGGTGCTCGGCACGTACGTGGCCACCGCGCTCACCCACATCCTGCGCCAGTCACCCGCCTCCGACCGGCCCTGGTACCACACGATCATCGTGGCGGGCGCGGACAAGCTCAGGGGCGACGTGCTCGATCGGCTGATGGACGCCTGCGAGACCTCCCGTACCGGACTGGTCCTGACGTATCGGTCGTTGACCCCCACCGTGCGGGAGCGGCTCGGCAGGGGGCACGCGGCGGTGGCGTTCATGCGGCTGGGCAACGCCGAGGACGCGCGGGTCGCCAGCGAGCACGTGGGCACCGAGCACCGGCTGGAGCTGGCCCAGCTCACCGAGACGATCAGCGACTCGCTGCCGGGCCTCGACGGCGGCTACACCTCCACGATCTCCCAGATGGACGACGACCGGGAGGACCGCGACGAGAACCTCGCGGATCTGGCCGGCGACATCACCGAGTCCACCGAGTGGGGCAGGACCGCCGACAAGATCTCGGAGAAGGAGCGGGTGCTGCAGCGCTCTCGCGAGTTCCTGGTCGAGCCGCACCAGCTCCAGCAGCTCCCCACCACCTCCGTGATCGTCACCGACGCCACGGCCCAGGGCAGGCGCGTACGCCTCGCCGACGCCAACCCGGCCATCCTGACCTTCCCCAAGACCACGCTCGGCGAGCTGGAGGACGTACGCGAGGCCGTGCTGGCGCTCGACCCCCAGGCACAGGACGGCGACGGGGAGCCCCCACCGAACCTCGGGCCACCACCGCCACGCCTGGACTGGCGCAAGGGCAGGCAATGACATGGTCAATGTCAACGTGACGAGCTGACGGTTGGCGGAATTTAACAAAGAACCGTCTGTGGGGGAATGAAATGCAGCCGAGTGTGTCGCTGAGTGGGCCCTGGTATCGAATCCAGTCGATCGCAGCACCCTCGCGAAGCTCGTCGGCGGAGTGGGATTTCGTCACCGTGCTGCCCGCGGTGCTGTCGGCGGCGCAACGCGACCGGCCGTTCGTCATCGGGTGGCTGTCACGGGGATCCGGCGCGCCGCTTGAGCTCATCACCAACGCCGGACCGCTGTCGCCGCCGCGCCAGCCGCGCAGGTCCACCGACGCGCCCGACCGCCCGAGCGGGCCGCAGCCGCTGCTGTTCCCGGGTGGGGCGCGCGGGGTCCAGCTCGACGAGGAGTATCTCGCCGACCTGGCCGACCTGGTGTGGACGCCGTGCCCGGGCCGCCAGGCGCCGCCGCTGGGGAGCAAGGGGCGCGAGTTCGACCCGGACGAGCTCAGGCGGCCGACGCTGTTCGAGTCGACGCTGGTGACGTTGATGTCGCGGCCTTTCGCCTGGCTGGTGGTGGCCGAGCCGACCGACCTGCTCGACGCCGAGGTGGCGCACCTGCGTACCCAGCTCAACGTGCTCAGGCAGTACGGGGACGCCTCCGAGCGGTCCCGCTTCGACGCCGAGCGGGCCGAGCGGCGCATGCAGGAGCTGGACTCCTTCAGGGAGGCGGGGCTCTGGAACGTACGCGTGCTGGCCGGGGGCGCCACCGCCGAGGAGCTGCGGCAGATCGCTCCCGTGCTGGTCGGGTCGGTCGAGATGAGCCACCACCCGTACCGGCTGCGCAGCTCGCACGGCGCGGTCTACGGGCTGTCGGAGGCCCTCGCCATGACCATGCAGGACCCGTCCGACGGCGCCGCCGCCCCGTTCGCCGCCACCGCCGGCGCCCTCGCGGCGCTGGCCGGGCTGCCCAGGAGGGAGGTCCCGGGGGTACGCGTGCTGGAGTCGGGCTTCTTCGACGTGACCTCAGAGGCCGACGGCGGCGAGCTGGAGCTGGGCGAGATCCTCGACGGGCAGGACCGGGGGGTCGGGACGTTCCGGGTGCCGCTGGCCACGCTCAACCGGCACGCGTTCGTCACCGGGGCGACCGGCTCGGGCAAGTCGCAGACCGTGCGTCACCTGCTGGAGCAGCTCAGCCGGGCCCGCATCCCGTGGCTGGCCATCGAGCCCGCAAAGTCCGAGTACGCCGCCATGGCCGGGCGCCTCGACGACCCGGTCACCGTCATCAACCCGTCGGCCCCGGACGGCGTGCCGTTCAGCATCAACCCGCTCGAACCCGAGCCCGGCTACCCCGTCCAGGCCCACATCGACATGGTCAGGGCGCTGTTCATGGCGGCGTTCGACGCCGAGGAGCCGTTCCCGCAGATCATGTCGCTGGCGCTGCAGCGCGTCTACGAGGCCACCGGCTGGGACGTCGTCACCGGCGGCGCCGTGCCGGGCTCGAACGTCCCGCCCAGCGTCCCCACCCTCGAACAGCTCCAGCAGCACGCCATGGACGTGATCAAGGAGATCGGCTACGGCCGCGAGGTCCAGGCCGACGTCGAGGGCTTCATCTCGCTCCGGCTCCGGTCCCTGCGGGTCGGCTCGGCCGGGCGCTTCTTCGAGGGCGGCCACCCCGCCGACATCGGCGGCCTGCTGGAGCGGGACGTCGTGCTGGCGATCGAGGACGTGGCCAACGACGAGGACAAGGCGTTCCTCATGGGCACGCTGATCATCCGGATCGTCGAGCACCTGCGCATGCGGGCCCGCCGGGAGAAGTCCCACGAGCTGCGCCACGTCATCGTGATCGAGGAGGCGCACCGGCTGCTGCGCGACCGCGGCCACGGCCGGGCCTCCACGCACGCGGTGGAGCTGCTGGCCGGGCTGCTGGCGGAGATCCGCGCGTACGGCGAGGGCATCGTGGTGGCCGAGCAGATCCCGACCAAGCTCGTCTCCGACGTCGTCAAGAACACCGCGCTGAAGGTCGTGCACCGGCTCCCGGCGGAGGACGACAGGAAGCTCGTCGGCGCCGCCATGAACCTCAGCGACGAGCAGTCCCGCCACGTGGTCTCCCTGCAGCCGGGTTCGGCCGCGGTCTTCGCCGACGGGATGGACCGGCCGCTGCGGGTCCGCGTACCGCTGGGGGAGGCCCGCGAGAAGGTGCTGCCCGGCCCGCCGCCGCCCATCCGCGGGCGCCGGTCCGCGGCCTGCGGCGCGACCTGCCGTACCGGGCAGGCGTGCACGCTGGTCGAGCTGCGCGAGGCCGACGTCCTTGCCGACGCCCCCGAGTGGGCCTGGCTGCGCATCTGGTGCGACACGGTCGTGCTCGCCTTCGTCAGCAACCGGCCGCTGCCCGGGGTGCCGCGCGCCCTGGGCGCCGCCTGGTCCGACCTGCCTGCGCGGCGGGCGGAGTGTGTGCTCGCGACCCTGATCGAACGCTCGGTGCAGCGGCGCGCCTGGTCGCTGCGCAGCTGGTTCGACCCGGCCCTGCTCACGGAGAAGGCCGCCGAGACCGCCACGCGCCTGCTCTCCGGGCTCGACGGGGGCGGCGAACGGCCGGGGGCGTCGTGGGTGATCCCGCAGGTCCGGTGGCTGCACGAGGTGGACAGGCTCTTCCCGTACGGCCACCCCGCCCCCAACCTGCGCAGCCCGGCGCCGCCCATGGAGTACGCCCTCTTCCGCCAGCCCTCGAACGGCAACGGCGCCAACTCCGACCTCGTCCACACCGAGCTCCTCGGGCACCGGGCCAAGGCGCTGCGGCACCACCCGCTGTCGATGGAGGTGGACCGGAACCGGGCACTGGCCTGGCGGGTCATCCTGGGGGACGACGAGAACGAGGGGCTGCAGCGGGACATCACGACGGTGGCGATCGGGATCGAGTCTTCGGCGCGGCTGCGGCACGTGGGGCAGACGATGGGGGCGGGGTGGCTGGAAGGGGTGCTGTCATGGCCGCGCCGGTTCGTCCTGCCGTTCGACCACGGCGGCGCCCCGGAGATCGCCTTCGCCGACTCCGCCCCCTCCCCGTCCTGACCTCTGAACTCCTGGGGACCTCAGCCGCCGGCGGCCTGTCGAGGCCGCTTCCGGCACACCGGACATCCCATGGAAGGGGGATACGGTGATGCTTCGCCCGGGCTACCGACCGGGCCGCGTTTTCGTGTGCATCTCCAGACTAAGGGCCAATGCCGACTAGGATCCTTGGGCATGACCCAGCTTCCTCTGCGGGCCCAGCTCGCCAGCGCTCTGGGCCGCAGTGCCGCCACGCTGTCCAAGATGACCGGGCGTGGGGACGGCTCGGTGATCGGCGGGCGAGTGGGCCTGCTGCTTGAGCCCGACCTCCTGCGCAAGCTGGCCCGCGACCGCAAGCTGGCCCTGGTCAGCGCCACCAACGGCAAGACCACCACCACTCGGCTGATCACCTCGGCGCTGCTCGAGCTCGGAGACGTCGCCACCAACGCGCTGGGCGCCAACATGCCCGCCGGCCACGTCTCGGCGCTCTCCCAGAACAAGGCGGCCCCGTACGGCGTGCTGGAGGTGGACGAGAAATACCTGCCGGAGGTCCTCGACACCACCGGCGCGGGCGTCGTCTGCCTGATGAACCTCAGCCGCGACCAGATGGATCGTGCCGCCGAGATCTGGCTGCTCGCGCAGAAGTGGCGCAGGGCCCTGTCCGGCAAGCCCACCCACGTCATCGCCAACTGCGACGACCCGCTGGTGACCTGGGGCGCCTCGACGGCGGCCAAGGTCACCTGGGTCTCCGGCGGCCAGCGGTGGAAGGAAGACTCCTGGTGCTGCCCTGAGTGCGGCGGCCCGCTCGACCGTAAGGACGCCGACTGGGCGTGCAAGGAGTGCACGTTCCACCGGCCGGAGCCGCAGTGGGTGCTCGACGACGACGTGGCCGTCGACCCGCGCGGGCAGCGGTGGCTGCTCGACATCCAGCTTCCCGGGCTGGCCAACCGGTCCAACGCGGTGATGGCGCTGGCGGTGTCCGAGGCGTTCGGGGTGCCGGTGGAGCGGGCGCTGCCCCGGCTGCGCGAGGTCACCTCGGTGGCCGGCCGCTACACCACCGTCGAGCGCGACGGCCGCCACGCGCGGCTGCTGCTGGCCAAGAACCCGGCGGGGTGGCTGGAGGCGTTCGACGTGGCCGACCCGCAGCTGCCGATCATCCTCTCGGTCAACGCCAACGGCCCCGACGGGCGTGACACCTCGTGGCTGTGGGACGTCGACTACCGCATCCTGCGCGGGCGCCCCGTCTTCGTGACGGGCGAGCGCCGCCTCGACCTGGCGCTCCGGCTCGACGTGGCGGACGTGCCGTTCACGCTGTGCGGCACGTTCGCGGAGGCGCTGGCCATGCAGCCGGCCGGCCGGGTCGACGTCATCGCCAACTACACCGCCTTCCAGCAGATCCGAACGGAGTTCGGCCGTGCCGTCTGACAGCGCCCTTCGCATCGTCTGGATCTACCCTGACCTGCTGAGCACGTACGGGGACCAGGGCAACGTGCTCGTCCTGGAGCAGCGCGCGAACCGCAGGGGGATCGCGACCGAGACGATCCACGTACGCTCGGCGGACCCGGTGCCGGAAACGGGCGACATCTACCTCATCGGCGGCGGCGAGGACCGGCCCCAGATCCTGGCCGCCGAGCGCCTCCGCCGTGACGGCGGCCTGCACCAGGCCATCGCCCGGGGCGCCGCCCTGCTGGCGGTGTGCGCCGGATACCAGATCATGGGCAGCACGTTCGGGGGCGAGGAGGGCCAGCCGGTGGACGGCATCGGCCTGCTGGACATCGCCAGCTCCCGCGGCCCCGCCCGCGCGGTCGGCGAGCTGGCCGCCGAGGTCGACGCCGCACTCGACCTCCCCACCCTGACCGGCTTCGAGAACCACATGGGCGTCACCCACCTGGGCCCCGGCGTCAAGCCGCTGTCGCGGACCCTCGTCGGGGTGGGCAACGGTGACGGCTTCGAGGGCTGCTACGCGGGCCACGTGGTGGGCACCTACCTGCACGGCCCGGCCCTGGCCCGCAACCCGGCCCTGGCCGACCTGCTGCTGTCGTGGCGCGTCGGAGCCCTCGCGCCCCTCGACAGCTCCCGCTACGAGGCCCTCCGTCAGGAACGCCTGACCGCCGTCCTCCCGGGCTGACCGTCCCGGCTCCACCACACCGCCCCGGCCGTACGCGCCCGAGGCGGTGTGGCCCCGCCCGGCGCCGTCAGTAGACCAGGGCCTGGGCGCCTTCGCTGACCACTTCCTCGACGAACGCCGGAGCGCCCGCGATGCGGACCCCGTCGATGAGATCGTCCACGGTGATGTTCCTGCGGGCCGCGCACTGGGTGCAGAGTGTCACGCGCCCGGCGGCCAGCACGACATCGAGCAGGTCGGCGAGCGGCGCGGCGTGCGGCAGGCTGAACTCCTTGGCCCTGCCCGGCAGCGCGAACCACGACGCCTCGCCGGTCAGCCACAGGGAAACGGGCACGCCGCTCGCGAGCGCGGCGGCCGCGACATTGAACGCCTGGTTGCACCGCTCAGGGGCGTCCGCCCCGGCGGTCACCTTGATCACCAGCGATCGTTCCATGCCGTCACCCTAACTCCCCCCGGCTCCCGGCGAAGGAGGAGCATGAGGATCGAGGCCGTGCGGCGGGTCGGGAGCACTAGGCTTGGGGAACATGGAAGAACCTGAGGTGCACCCCGCCCTGGAGCCCATCGCGTTCCTGCTCGGCCGGTGGGAAGGCGCCGGTGTGGGCGGCTACCCGTCGATCGAGAGCTTCAACTTCGGGCAGGAGATCGAGTTCGGGCACAACGGGAAGCCGTTCCTGAGCTACGTGAGCCGCACCTGGCTGCTCGACCAGGACGGAAACCGGGTCAGGCCGCTGGCCACCGAGTCGGGGTTCTGGCGCCCGCAGCCCGACAGGCAGGTCGAGGTGGTGCTCTCCCACCCGACCGGGATCGTCGAGATCTACATCGGCGAGGTCGTCTTCCACAAGATCGAGCTGCGCACGGACGTCGTGGCCCGCACCGCCTCCGCCAAGGAGTACACAGCGGGGCACCGGCTGTACGGGTTGGTCAACGGCAACCTGATGTGGGCGTACGAGATGGCGGCCATGGGCCACCCGCTCACGGACCATATGTCGGCGGAGCTGAAGAAGGTAGCTTGAGCCGATATGAGCACGCCTTTCACCGCTGACGCCGTCGAGGCGATCAAGCGCCACATGAATGACGACCATGCCGGGGATTCGCTGATCATCGTGCGGGCGCTCGGCGACCGGCCCGAGGCCACCTCGGCGGTGACGAGTGACGTGGACGCGGAGGCGATCGAGTTCACGGTCGACGGCGGCGACCGGGTGCGGGTGCCCTGGGGGGAGACGCTCACCGAGCGGGCCCAGGTGCGCAAGGCCGTGGTGCGGCTCTACCGGGACGCGTGCGACAAGCTCGGGATCGCGGCGCGCGGCGAGCACTGAGAGGGCATGAAGAGGGCCCCAGGCTAACTCCACCTGCTGGGCAGGCGGGCCGGATGGACCATGGCCGGGATCGGCGTCCCGCCCTCCGGCTGCCGGGGGCCCCGGTGGTTGCCTCGTATTTCGCGTACGTCACGAGACAACAGTCCGCGACGCTAGCGGACAACCACCTCGCTAGCCCAACTATGATTCACCATTGTTTGGACCACCTCCTTTCCGCGTACCAAAGACGCTATGCGCTCTCGCTCAAAAGGGGCAAGTGAATATCGCTGAGTCGTAGACTCGGGGCATGACGGAGACGCAGTGGCATGAGGAACTCCGCGCCAAGGGCTACCGGGTCACCCCGCAGCGCCAGCTCGTCCTTGAGGCGGTCAAGACGTTGGAGCACGCCACGCCCGAGGAGATCTGCGTCAAGGTGCGCGAGACCGCGCGCGGCGTGAACATCTCCACGGTCTACCGCACGTTGGAGCTGCTCGAAGAGCTCGGCATGGTGACCCACACGCATCTGGGGCACGGCGCGCCGACCTACCACCTGGCCGCCGAGGCCGATCACGTGCACCTGGTGTGCCGGGGGTGCGACGAGGTGTTCGAGGTGCGTCCTGAGCTGGCCGACGGGCTGGTCAAGGGGCTGGACGAGGAGCTGGGGTTCGTCGCCGACGTACACCATCTGACCGTCTTCGGCCGGTGCCGCAACTGCCGGTAGGCCGATCCGGCAGTCGGGCGTCGGCGTGGGTGCGGATAGCCTGGAAGGCATGCGTAGCCCTCTGCTCGATCTCCCCGGTGCCGTCGCGGCCGACGAGCCGGATTCCGACGTAGCGGCGCACTACGGCGACCTGTTCGCCGAGCAGCGCGCGCTGGCCAAGGGTGAGGCGGTCGTCGACCGCAGCAACCGTGAGGTGGTCCGCATCTCCGGCGTCGACCGGCTGAAATGGCTCAACGACCTGACCTCGCAGAAGCTCGACACGCTGCGCCCCGGCGAATGGACGCAGACGCTCGATCTCGACCTGCAGGGCCATGTGCTGCACCACCTGACGCTCGTCGACGACGGTGAGAGCCTGCTGGCCCATGTCGAGCCGGGCACGGCGCAGAGCCTGATCGACTATCTCGACCGGATGCGGTTCATGCTGCGGGTCGAGGTGTCGCGGGCCGACGACCTGGCCGTGTTGTCCACGGCGACGGAGGACTTCTTCGTGCCGCGCGACGAGCTGCCCGACCACCTGGGCAAGCCGCTGGCGGGGCTGTGGGCGTACGAGGCGCTGCGGATCGAGGCGCACCAGCCGCGGCTGGGGTTCGACACCGACCACAAGACGATCCCCCATGAGGTGGCCTGGATCGGCACGGCCGTGCACCTGAGCAAGGGGTGCTACCGCGGCCAGGAGACGGTCGCCCGGGTGCACAATCTCGGGCACCCGCCGCGCCGCCTGGTGTTCCTGCACCTCGACGGCAGCGTCGACACGCTGCCGGCGCACGGTGATCCGGTGATCTTCGAGAGCCAGGAGGTGGGCGTGGTCGGGTCGGCCGCCCGCCACCACGAGCTCGGGCCGATCGCGCTGGCCGTGGTCAAGCGCACGGTGCCGGTGGACGCGCCGCTGCTGGCCGGCGGGGTGGCCGCCGCGCAGGAGGTCATCGTGCCGCCGGACGCGGGCCGCAACGTCTCCATCGACCCGGCCCTGCGCCGCCGCGTCCGCTGAGAGATCGGGAAAGCCGGGCTTGAGGCCCCCGGAAGGGGCCGCGGGCCCGGTTTGGCGCGTTCAGAGGTCGAGGACGAGGGTGATCGGGCCGTCGTTGACGAGCGACACCTTCATGTCGGCGCCGAAGACACCCGTCTCCACGTGCGCCCCCAACCCCCGCAGCTCCTCCACCACGGCCTCCACCAGCGGCTCCGCGACCGGCCCCGGGGCGGCCGCCTGCCACGTGGGCCGGCGCCCCTTGCGGGCGTCGCCGTACAGGGTGAACTGGCTGATCACCAGGAGCGGCGCCGACACGTCCGAGCAGGACTTCTCGCCGTGCAGGATGCGCAGGCCCCAGAGCTTGGCCGCGAGTTTGGCGGCCTCGGCCCGCGTGTCCGTGTGGGTGACGCCCACCAGCACCAGCAGGCCGGGCTCGTCGATGGCCCCCACCGTCTGACCGTCGACCACCACCGACGCCGAACTCACCCTCTGCACCACTGCTCGCATGGCACCCCATTCTGGACCAGTAAGAGAGCGGCGAGAACGGTCCGTAGACTCATGCCGAAAGGAGAGGCGAAATGTCGATGATTGTGGAAGTTGTCCGATCCGGGTTCGTGGAGTCCACGCATCAGGCTCACATGCTGACCGTGGACGCGGAAGGACGCCCGGTCGAGGCGAAGGGCGCGGTGCACGTTCCCGCGTCGCCACGGTCGTCGATGAAGCCGCTCCAGGCGCTCGGCATGCTCCGCTCCGGCCTCGGCCTGGAGGGGGAGCTGCTGGCGCTGGCCTGCGCCTCGCACTCGGGCGAGCAGTTCCACGTGGACGGCGTCAGGAAGATCCTCGCGGGCGCCGGGCTGGAGGAAGCGGCGCTGCTGTGCCCCGAGGACTACCCGTACGACCGCAGTGTCACCGAACGCGGGCGCGTCTACATGAACTGCTCGGGCAAGCACGCTGCCATGCTGGCCACCTGTGTGCTGAACGACTGGCCCACCGAGTCCTACCTTGAGCCCAGGCACCCGCTCCAGCGCGCGATCCGCGAGACCGTGGAGGACCTGACGGGGGAGCGGGTGGCGGCATCCGGGGTGGACGGGTGCGGGGCGCCGCTGTTCTTCGTGTCGATGCTCGGCGTGACGAAGGCGTTCAGGGCGTTCCCGATGTCGTCCCCCGACTCGTACGAGCGCAAGATCTTCGAGGCGATGAGCACCTACCCCGAGTGGACCTCGGGCACCGACCGCCCCGAGGCCAAGCTGATGCGCGCGCTGCCCGGGCTCATGCTGAAGGCGGGGGCGGAGGCGTTCGACGCGTTCGTGTTCGAGGACGGGCGCGCGGGCACCGTCAAGATCGAGGACGGCTCGCAGCGCGCCCGCGTCCCGGTCACCGTGGCGGCCCTGCGCTCGCTCGGCCTGGACGCGCCCGAGCTGGCCGAACTGGCCGCCCCGCCGGTGCTCGGCGGCGGCCGGCCGGTCGGTGAGCTGCGACTGCGTTAGAGGGTGCGGAACTGGCGGGCCGCGGAGATGGCGCCCGAGGTCGTCGTGGTGAACGTCCGCATCGACCCGGCGAACTTGGACAGGTCCCACTCCGCGGGCCCGTGGTACCAGTACAGGTTGTCGGACTGGTGGCCGTTCCCCGTGACCGAGGCCACCACCCGCGACCAGTGCTCCACCCCGTCGAAGATCACCGCATAGGGCAGATACCTGGAGAACAGCTCCACCCGGTGCTGCTCCGGCACGTTCCCCAGCTCGCCGGAGAACAGGTACTGCCGGAAGCCCATCGTGTGCGCCAGCGCCGCCGAGCCCTTGGCCGTCTTGGCCGGCATGTACTGTCCGCCGGCGGCCAGCGCGCCGCCCGCGATGATCAGGGCCAGCCCCAGCAGCCCGTACGTGGTGAACCAGGCCAGCCCCACCGTGGCCAGGATGCCGACCCCCATGAGGATCACGCCGACCGTCGTCCACCTGGTGCGCTCGGTGTCGGGCCGGCGGGCGAACCAGCCCTGCCGGACCACGTCGGCGTACAGCGCGTCGCGCACCTTGCCCAGATGGGCCGCGAACGAGCCGGACAGCTGCGACAGCAGCACCCCGTCCCGTCCCTCGAAGATGGCGTCGTACAGGGCGCGCTCGTACGGCAGCAGCGCGTTGACCGGCGCGTTCGGCAGCCGGACCAGCATCCAGTCGGGCGCGTCGTACGTCTGGCGCGGCTGCTCGTCGATCCGCAGGTAGCCGCGGACCGCGAGGTCCACGATCGTCGCGGTCACGTCGACCACATCGGCCTGTTCGTCCACCAAGGTGCCGATCTGGCCGGGCCGGACGCCGTCGGGCGGGGAGAAATGGCCGTTCTGCACAGGATCGACCGGGCTCTGCGCGTGGCCGGCGGCCCTGGCGTCACGGCCACGCGTCCAGTAGAGCAGGGCGACGCCGCCGAGCAGGAGCACCAGCAGGCCGGCCAGGGCGCCGCCGGTGACGAGGTTCAGCGTGAACGCCGCGGCCAGCGAGAAGCGCTTCTCCAGGATGGGGGCGCCGGAGCTGGACCCCTTGGGGTAGCCGATGACCACGGTCAGGGCCTGGCCGGGCGCGATGTTCTCCTGCTCGAAGTCGGCCTGGGTGGCCGAATGGTCCATGGAGGCCGAGGTGCAGCCGATGGCCGAGGTCAGCTCCCCGGCGAAGCAGGACAGGTTCTGGACCTGCCCGGGGCCGTCCACCTTGACCGTCGCCTTGGCGACCTGCTGGCTCCAGCCGTTCACCGCGAACCAGCGCAGCTCCTCGACACCGCCCGAGGTGGTCACCGCTCCCTTGACGTCGTACTCGACCGTTCCGTCGCCCTTCACGGTGAGCACGTCGCCGGCGAGGGTGCCGCCCTTGACGTTCGAGATCTGGTAGACGCGGTCGTTGCCGTCGTCGTACCGCGTCCTGGTGATGAACGTCCGCTTGAGCTCCCCCGACGCCCCGCTGATCTTCTCGACCACGTGCAGGGTGCCGTTCTTGCCGAGGGTCATCGTCACCTCGTCCGTGATCCCGGCACCCGCTGCGTGCGCGGGTGCGGCGGTCAACGTCAGAGCGGTGGCCCCGAGCGCGGCCATCGTGAGTCTGATACCCATGGCGGCAAATCGTATCGGTTCGTGACTGTCAGTCCAGCGTGATGCTGGTTGCGGCCCGCTGAACGCTCTCCGGCGAGGCGCCCTGGCCGGGGTTCTCGAGGGCGAGAGCCTGGTTCTGCGCGACGTACGGGCGCAGGCGCTCCTCGTACCGGTCGAAGGCCCCGATCGGGTCCCTGCCGAGCTCCTGCGCCAGCACGTACGCCCCCACCAGCGCCAGGCTGGTGCCCTGCCCCGACAGCGGCGAGGCGCAGTAGCCCGCATCGCCGACCAGCGCGATCCGGCCCTTCGACCAGCGCTCCATCTTGACCTGGGCCATCGCGTCGAAGTAGAAGTCGTCGGCCTGCCACATGGCCTCCAGCAGCTTGGGCACCTCCCAGCGCAGCCCCGAGCACCGCTCCTGGATCAGGCGCTTCTGCCCTTCGACGTCGCGGTGGTCGTAGTCGACCAGGCCCGCGCCGAAGCCCAGGTTGACCCGCATCACGGCGGTGTCCCGGTCGCTGAAGACGGCACCTCCCACGTCGCCCTCGCGGAACCAGGTCTGCCAGTGGTCCAGGCCGAGGAAGTTGTCGGCGGTGAAGATGGAGACGTACATGCCGAGGTGGGTGAGGAACTGCGCTTCGGGGCCGAAGGTGAGCCTGCGCACGTTGGAGTGCAGGCCGTCGGCGCCGATCACGTAGTCGTAGCGCCCCCGGCCGCCGCTCTCGAACGTCACGTCCACGCCGCCGGCGTCCTGGACGAGGGTGGCGATCGAGTCGCCGTAGACGTACTCGCCGCCGGAGACCGAGGTGAGGACGGCGGTCAGGTCGTCGCGCATGATCTCGATGTCCGGGCTGTCGAACCGGCCGCCGCTGATCGTCTCCTCGTAGCTGCGCATCAGCTCGTTGCCGTCGCCGTCCACCATGGACATGCCGCGCATGGTCGTGCGCAGGGCCCTGATCTGCTCGATGACGCCCGTCTTCGCGACCACGTCCAGCGCGGCCCCTCTGATGTCGATGGCCTGACCGCCCTTGCGCGGGGCCGGGGCCCGCTCGACGAGCGTGGTCTCGTACCCGTGCCGCCCCAGCCAGTACGCCAGGACGGGGCCGCCGACGCTCGCGCCGGAGATGAGCACCTTCATGGTCTGCTCCTTGTCGAAGTTGACGTTGTACGCTGAATGTACGACGTACGGACAGCAGCTCACAAGGGTATGATGGCGGGATCTGTACTAGTACAGGAGGTCAGGATGGCAGCGCCCTACGCCGAGATCGTCGCCGACATCAAGCGCCGCATAGCCGAAGGCCGGCTCCGCCCGGGAGACCGCGTCCCGTCCACCAGGCAGATCGCCAGAGACCGGGGCGTCGCCCTGGCCACCGCCGCCAAGGCGCTGGCGCTCCTGGCCCAGGAGGGCGTGGTGGTCGCCGAGCCGCGCGTGGGGACGATCGTGGCCGAGCCGCGCGGGGGCAGGCAGGCGGCCCGGCGGCCGGATGTTTCAGGCAATGAGGAGACGCGGGAGCGCATCGTACGGGCCGCCATCGAGATCGCCGACGCCGAGGGCCTCCCCGAGCTGACCATGCGCGGCGTCGCCGACCGGCTCGGCATGGCCACCATGTCCCTCTACCGCCACGTGGGCGGCAAGGACGACCTGATCCTGCTGATGGTCGAAGCCGTCATCGACGAGTTCCCGCTGCCCGCGCAGGCCTCGGACGGCTGGCGGGCCAGGCTGGAGACGTCGGCCCGCCTGCAGTGGGCCGGCTACCGCGCGCACCCGTGGATGGCCGGCGTCACCTCGCTGACCAGGCCGCTGCCCTCGGCCAGCCTGCTCAGGCACACGGAGTGGGCCATGGCGGCGCTGGCGGGCACGAGGCTCGACGCCACGGCCAAGATGCACGTGCACACCCTGGTCTACAGCTACGTGCAGGGCATCGCCGCCAACATCGAGCTGGAGCGGCGCGCCCAGGCCGCCACGGGCGTCAGCGCCGACGAGTGGATGGCCGATCAGGAGGAGCACCTGCTCTGGATCACCGAGTCGAACGACTATCCGGCCTTCGCCGGGGTCGTGGCCGAGCTGGGCGGCGACTTCGACCTCGACCTGGACCGGCTCTTCGAGTTCGGGCTCGGCCCGCTGCTCGACGGCCTGGCCAAGGTGATCGACTAGTCGGAGATCTGGATGCGCAGCCGGCGGAAGCCCCGGCCCTTGCTCTCGATCTTGGCCACCTTGATGTGGCCGATCTGCTTGGTGGAGGCCACGTGGGTGCCGCCGTCGGCCTGGGTGTCGAGGCCCACGATGTCGACGATCCGCACGTCCTGGACGGCCTCGGGGACCAGGTTGGTGGCCGTGCGGATGATGTCGGGGATCTCGAACGCCTCCTTGCGGGGCAGCACGCGTACGTCGATGCGCCGGTCGGCGGCGATCTCGGAGTTGCACGCGTCCTCGACGGCCTCCTTGAACCCGGCGGGCACCTCGGGCAGGTTGAAGTCCATGCGCGCGCTGAGCTCGTCCATGTTGCCGCCGGTGACGAGGCAGCCGTAGTCCCTGAACACCACCCCGCACAGCACGTGGAGCCCCGAGTGCGTACGCATGAGGGCCGAGCGCCGCTGGTCGGCCACCGCCGCCCGCACCACGGTGCCCACCGGCGGGATCGGGTCGCCCTCGGCCGGGATCAGGTGGAGGTCGTCACCCTTGCGCGCCCCCATGATGCGGGTCTCGACGCCCTGCCAGATCAGCACCCCGTGATCCGCCGGCTGGCCGCCGCCACCCGGGTAGAACGCCGACCTGTCGAGCACGATCCCCTCGGGCGTCGCCTCCAGCACGACCGCCTCGAAGTCGCGAAGAGCCTGGTCCGACAGTTCCAGCCGCTGGGTGCGCCCGTGGAGGTCGTAGGTCATGTCGGCAGCCTAACGCCCGGGCAGGTCACCAGGGGCCGTAGGGACCGTTGTTGCCCCGGCCGCCCATGCCCTTGACGGCCGGCTTGACGTCCACGATGTAGATCGTGGCGGCGATGACCGCGAGGATCGAGAAGAAGCCCAGGCCGATGCCGATGAACTCGGCGCCGCCGAAGACGAGGAAGGCGTTGAAGTAGCTCCACGCGCCCGCGCCCGAGAACAGCGTCGCCAGCACGAGGATCAGCAGCCAGAGGTTCTTCTGCAGCTTGCCCGCCGAGACGAACGCCGCGGTCGGCACCCGTGCCGCGTGCACGAGCGCGTATACCGACATTCCGAAGATGACGGCGGCGAGCACCAGGAAGAGGAGGTTGAAGACACCATTGATCAAATTCATGTTGTTGGCTCCGCACAACGCCGCAATGAAATCGGCTTCAGCCTAATAGGCCACCCCGACAGACGGGCACCCCAAAGCGGAAAGCCCGCCTCCCCGGGAGGCGGGCTTTCGCTGGATCACTTGGCCTTGGTGGTGCGGGGCTTCCTGGCCGGCGTGGCGGGCTTGGCGGCCCGCGAAACCTCTTCGAGCTCCAGCGCGGCGTCGCCGCTCGTCTTGCTGACGACCCGGCGGCCGCGCGTGGCGAAGTCCTCGTAGGCCTCGGTGGCCCTGCCGGCGAGCTGGTCGGCGTACCCGCGGGCCTTCTCCGGGAACTCCTTGGCGAAGCTCTCGGCCTTGCCGGCGTACACGCGGGCCCGCTCCGGCAGGTCCTTGGCCAGCTCGGTGCGGCGCGACTGCAGCTTCTGCAGCTGCTCGGGCAGCTCGCGGAGCTTCTCGACCGCGAAGTCGCCGACCCCGGCGACGGCGTAGAACGGCTTGGACTCCGTAAGCTTCTTGACCTCGGTTGCGAGCGTCATGGGTTAACCTTCCTTGGTTTCCTGGGTGACGTTGCCGTTGCCGGAGGGCGCCGTATAGGGCTCAAGAGCGGCGAGAAACTCCTCCGGCAGCGGTTCGTCGTCCGATTCGGAGTCGTGCCGAGGGCGAGCATTCTGGGAGGTCTGCTCGTCTTCGGCGCGCTTCTCCTTGCGGAACGACTCATAGATATCAATCAGCACCTGGCGTTGCCGCTCGCTGAGGTGCGTGTCGGCCCTGATCGCCGTGATGACGTCACTCGGCGGCTCACGGTCGTCGATGAGGCCCGCCTGCACGTAGAGCGCCTGCGAGGAGATGCGCAGACCCTTGGCGATCTGGTTGAGGATCTCCGCGCTCGGCTTGCGCAACCCGCGCTCGATCTGGCTCAGGTAGGGGTTGGAGACCCCTGCCGCCGCCGCGAGCTGGCGCAGCGAGATCTGCGCCTGCTGCCGTTGCTCACGGATGTATTCACCGATCGAGCCGACCTTGGGTAGTGCCATGCCCCATAGTCTGCCCCGTAGTGCTTGCAATTGCAAACGGGGCAGTTAACACCAGCAAGCACGTCAGAGCTGGAAGACCCACAGGAGCGGTGCTGAGGTGACCAAGGTCACAGAAAGTGCGATGTAGCCGTAGCGCACCGGGGCGGCCAGCTCGGGACCCGGCTTGATCAGGCGGTCGACCCTGGCCATGACGTGCTTGGCGTGCACGCCCAGCATGCCGTGCGGGGTCGGCATGGCGCCCGCCGTACCGAACCTGAGCAGCGCCGTCGCCAGCCTGCGCGGCGAGCAGTAGCGCCGGGCGCGGTCGTCTGCGGCCATCTCGACGAGCAGCTCCACCTGCGACTGCGCGTCGGCCACCACCTTCGACCAGGGCAGCGCCCTGCGCAGCGCGGCGAACGGCAGCAGCACCAGGTCGTGCCGCTCGCGCACGTGGGCGGCCTCGTGCGCGAGCACGGCCGCCAGCTCGTCCTCCGACAGCAGCTTGAGCGCGCCCTCGCTCACCACGACCTGCGAGCGCAGGCCGGGCACGCAGTACGCGGCGGCGCTGGGGTGGTCGAGCACCCGCACCCCGGGCACGCCCGGATCGTCGTGGGAGATCAGCGCGAGCAGCATGCGGTGCCGCCGGCGGGCGCGCAGCGCCTGCATGCCCGCGGTGAGCAGCACCGCGATCAGCACGGTGAGGGCGGTGAGCCCCGCGATCAGGGCCAGCACGTGCAGCGGGTCCCACGCCTCAAGCGGCGCCCGCCCCTGCGCGAACGCGATCAGCCCGGGCAGCACCCCCTCGCCGTACGGCTGGACCGCGTAGGCGAGCATGGCGCCGGTGGTGGCCAGGCCCCAGGCCACGCCGAGGGACTGCCAGACGATGATGGCCAGCCGGGGAGCGCGTGAGGTCCACCGGGCAGTCGTGAAACGCCAGGAGCCAACCGCGCACGCCGTGGCGAGCGCTGCCAGCGCCGCTGCCGTGATCACTCTTCCTCCAGCTCCGTAAGGGCTCTGCGCAGGATCTCCGCCTCCGAGCCCGACACGGCCTGGGCGAAGCGGGTCAGGGCGGCCGATCGGTCGCCCGTCATGTCCAAGGCTTCAAGCATAAGCTCGGCAATGTACGCGTCGCGGCTTTCGGCGGGTAGATATCTCCACGCGCGGCCGTCCCTGGTGCGCTGGAGGAAGCCCTTGCGGGTGAGGCGGTCGAGGACGGTCATCACCGTGGTGGGGGCAAGATCGCGGTCGGCAATGAGTCGGCCGACCTCACGGGCGGTCAGCGCGCGGCTCTCCGCCCAGAGGATGTCCATGATGCTGCGCTCAAGCTCGCCAAGACCCTTCACGTCCTTCAGCGTAGCTCTACAACCTGTCGAGCTGGCATTCGGGGCGTGTGAACCAGGTCTCCGTGTCGTGCGTATCTCCGTGCATGCGTTGGCGAACAGCGGTTGTGGCCCTGCTTGGTCTCGTGCTGGCGTCCGGGTGCGCCGCCTCGGCGGACAGCACGGCGACGCACGTCCAGGCGGACGTGGTCTTCAGCCAGGAGATGATCACACACCATCAGCAGACGATCCAGCTGGCCGAGGTGGGGGCCAAGAGCGGGAAGTCCGCGTACGTACGTGACCTGAGCACGAAGCTCATCGCGGAGGAGAAGGCGGACATCGACATGATGTCGTCGTGGCTGCAGTCCTGGCAGCAGCCGGTGCCGCCGGACCCGACCGCCCAGATGGGCTCGGAGCTGAAGGCCGGCTCCGGGTTCGACAAGGAGTGGCTGTCGGCGTTGTCCGGGCATCTGGAACACGGCCTGATGATGGCCGAGACCGTCAAGAAGGCGGGCAAGCACGGGCCCACCCTGGAGCTCGCTGACAAGATCATCACGGCGCAGAAGGCGGAGCTGGCCGAGATCGCCAAGCAAGCGGGCTGACCGTGGCCAGGGCGTTCCCGTACATCGTCGAAGGTCGCTCGGCCAGGACCCGCGCCTCGGCCAGGACGTACGCCGGCGCGGCGGTGGCCGCCGGCGTCGTGGTGCTGGTCGTCGTGCTGCGGTTCGGCGGGGCGATCAAGCCGGAGATCCCAGGGCTGCCCACCGCCGGGCCGCTCACCGAGTGGGGGCTGCCCCTGGCCCGGTTCTGCTACGACGTGTGCGCGGTCGGCTGCGTCGGGACGCTCACGGCCGCCCTCCTGGCTCCCGCCTCCTCCCCGGAGTCCCTGGCCTGCCGCCGCGCGGCCGGCCGGTGGGCGCTCGGCTGGGCGCTGGCCACGGCGCTCAGCTACGTGCTGACCCTGTCCAACCTCATCCCGCTGCCCGTCGGCGCGCTGCTCGCCTCTCCGGACATGCTGGAGTTCGGCGTCTCTATCCCGCAGACCCAGGCGCTGCTCCTGGTCCTGGCCGTCACCGCCGTCCTGGGCCTCTCCCGGCGGCTGCCCGCCGGGGTCCGGCTGGCGGTCGCGGTGTTCGGGCTGCTGCCGCCCGCGTACGTCGGGCACGCCGCCTCCGCGGGCGACCACGACATCGCCGTCTCCGCCCTCATGTCGCACCTGGTGTCGGTCTCGGTCTGGGTCGGCGGCCTGGTCGCGGTCCTCGTCCACTTCCGGCGCTCCGCGGATCTGCCGACGGTGCTGGCCAGGTTCAGCGCCCTCGCCCTGTGCTGCTTCGCCGCCGTGGCCGTCTCGGGCGTGGCCAGCGCCTGGGTACGGCTCAGCGACCCGTCCGACCTGTGGCAGAGCGCGTACGGGCAGCTCCTGCTGGCCAAGACCGCCGCCCTCGTGGTGCTCGGATTGTTCGGCTGGACCCATCGCCGCCGCACGGTCGCGGGCGTCGCCGACCGCACCGTACGCGGGACCTTCGTCCGCCTGGCCACCGGCGAGGTGATCGTGATGGCAGCGGCCGTCGGGCTGGCCATCGGCCTGTCCCGCACCCCGCCACCGCCCGGCGGCGGCGGTGGCCATGACCAGGCCGCCCTGGACTACGCGCTCGCCCCCTTCACCCCGGGAGCGCTGATCACCGAGGTCCGCCTGGACCCGACCGTCCTGATCCTGCTGATCCTGCCCGCGGTCGCCTACGCGATCAACGTGCGCAGGACGGCCGCCTGGCCCGCCGGCCGCATGGTGGCCTGGTACGCGGGCCTGGCGCTGACCGCGCTGGTGCTGCTCGGCGGGGTCGGGAGCTACGCGCGGGCGATGTTGTCGGTGCACGCGGTCCAGCACACGGTGCTCACCGTCGTCGCCCCGCTCCTGCTCTGCCTGGGCGCCCCGGTCGCGCTCGCCGGCCGGCGCCGGCTGCTCGCCCATCCGGCCGTCTACTTCGCGGCGTTCGTCCTCCTCTACGGCACGCCCTGGTTGTCGTGGTCGCTGTCCGGCTACGCCCCCCACCTGCTTACCGAGCTCCTGTCCTTGGGCCTCGGCCTGCTGGTGTTCGGCGTGCTGACCGGGACGGACCCGGCGACGTGGGGCGAGCGCGCCCGCCTGCTGGCCGCCGTGACGCTGACCCACCTCGCCGTCGGGACGTACCTGCTGCTCGCCTCCCCGGTCGCGGCCGACTGGATCTCGCTCGCGGCCCCGCCCGGCGCGCCCGGCGTCCTCGCCGACCAGCGCCTGGCCGGAGCCGTGGTCATGCTCCTGCCGCTGCCCGCGCTCGTCCTGCTGGCCGTGCGCATGGTGACGGGCAGGGCGGCGGGCAGGGGGAGCGCGGTAGTAGCGCGCGCGGGCCGGTGATTGTCACCCTGGTGGGATGCACATCACGCTGGTGAAGGGCGACATCACCGAGCAGCGGGCGGACGCCGTCGTGAACGCCGCCAACTCCTCCCTCATGGGCGGCGGAGGCGTGGACGGCGCCATCCACCGCCGCGGCGGTCCGGAGATCCTGGAGGAGTGCCGGAGGCTGCGTGCCGGCCACTACGGCAAGGGGCTGCGCACCGGACAGGCGGTCGCGACGACGGCCGGGCGCCTGCCCGCCAAGTGGGTGATCCACACGGTCGGGCCGGTGTACTCCATGTCACAGGACCGTTCGGAGCTGCTGGCCTCCTGCTACCGGGAGTCGCTGCGGGTGGCCGACTCGCTGGGGGCCAGGTCGGTGGCCTTCCCCGCGATCTCGACCGGGATCTACGGCTGGCCCATGGACGACGCCGCGCGGATCGCCCTGGACGCGGTGCGGCAGGCGGACACGTCGGTGGAGGACGTTCGCTTCGTGCTGTTCGACAGTGCGGCCTACGCCGTGTTCGAGGCACGCCTCTAAGCGCGGGGGTCCACCGCTGAGAACGGGAGGGTCAGCTCGCCGAGCCGCCACCGGGCCGGGCCGCCGAGCGGCGGACGCATGGGGACGGGCCAGGAGCCCGACAGCGCGCGCACGGAGGCCAGCCACCGCTGCCGCAGCCCATGAGCCCCGTACGGCGCGCTCACCGCCCACGCGTGGTCGAAGTCGCTCAGGAACGCATGGATCCGCTCACCCGGCACATTCCGGTGGATGAGCGCCTTCGGCAGCCGGTCGGCCAGGTCAGAAGGCCGCTCGAAGGCCTCGAAACGGGCCGAGAACGTGATCGTCCTGGGCCCTTCCGGAGAGAGCCCCACCCAGACCGCGCGCCGCCCGTTCTCGGACGAGGTGCCCTCGACCAGGACGCCGCCGGGGGCCAGCCGGCCTCTGAGCACGTCCCAGTAGTGCCAGGCCTCGGCCTCGCCGTACTGCCTGAGGACGTTGAAGGCCCGCACCACCGTCGGCGGGCGCGGCACGGGCAGCTCGAAGCCGCCCAGCCGGAAGCTCAGGCCCTCCCGCTCGTACGGCTTGGCCACCGCCACCCGCGCCGGGTCGATCTCGATCCCGACGACCTCGACGCCGGGGGCCACCAGGCGCAGGCGGGTGAACAGCTCCAGCGTCGTCGTGTGCGACGCCCCGTACCCGAGATCCACCACGAGCGGTCGTTCGGCGGCCCGCAGCAGCCCGCCGTGGGCGGCGGCGAGCCATCGGTCGGAGCGGCGCAGCCGGTTGTGGCCGGTCGTCCCTCTCGTGATGGCGCCGACCGGTCTGCCCCCGGCTCCGGCGGCCGGTCTAGCCACTGACGCGGTGGACCTTGTGCTGGGCGGCCTGGGCTCTCGGGCGGATGATCATGCGGTCGATGTTCACGTGGGCGGGGCGGGTCACGCACCAGGCGATCGCGTCGGCCACGTCCTCGGAGGTCAGCGGGTCGGGCACGCCCTCGTAGACGCGGGCCGCGGCCGCCTCGTCGCCGCGGAACCGGGTGACGGCGAACCCCTCGCTCTGCACCATGCCCGGCGCGATCTCCACGACCCGCACCGGCTGGCCGACGAGCTCCAGGCGGAGCGTCTCGACCATCGACGTCTGCGCGTGCTTGGCCGCGACGTAGCCGCCGCCGCCCTCGTACGACACCAGGCCCGCCGTCGAGGTCAACATCACCAGCACGCCGTCGCCGGACTCGACGAGCCTGGGAACGAGCGCCTTGGTCATGCGCAGGGAGCCGAGCACGTTCACGTCGTACATGTGCTGCCAGTCATCCAGGTGCCCCTCCGCGACCGATTCAAGGCCGAGGGCGCCACCGGCGTTGTTGACCAGCACGTCGCACCGCTCGAGCGAGCCCGCCAGCGCGTCGACCGACTCCTGGGAGGTCACATCCAACGTCACCGGCCTGATCGAGGGCACCTCCGCGGCGAGCTTGTCGAGCCGCTCGCGCCGCCGCGCACCCGCCACCACCTCGAAACCCTCGGCGGCGAGCCGTCGCGCGGTCGCCTCCCCGATCCCGCTGCTCGCCCCGGTCACCACTGCCGTTCTCCGCATGCTCCTCATCCTGCCAGCACGCCTGGGGACCGTTGACGACAGCCCTTAATCCCCCGTTATGACCATGTGTCGGGAATGTCGCAAAAAATTGGATGGTTATAACCCGCTTGGAGGTGATGTCGAGTGAGGCGAAGACGGGTCAGCCGGGTCGCGACCATCAGCATGCACACATCGCCCCTGGACCAGCCCGGAACGGGCGACGCCGGAGGCATGAACGTGTACATCGTGGAGTCCGCCAAGCGGCTGGCTCAACTCGGCGTGGAAGTGGAGATCTTCACCCGGGCCACCGCCCGCGACCTCCCACCCGTGGCCGAACTCGTCCCGGGCGTCCTCGTCCGCCACCTCACCGCGGGACCGTACGAGGAGATGGACCGGAGCGAGCTCCCGAGCCAGCTCTGCGCGTTCCTGTCCGGAGTGCTGCGGACCGAGGCCATGTACGACCCTGGCCACTACGACGTCATCCACTCCCACTACTGGCTCTCCGGCCAGGTCGGCTGGCTGGCCAAGGAACGCTGGGGCGTGCCACTCGTCCACACCATGCACACCATGGCCAAGGTCAAGAACCTCCTGCTCGCCCAGGGCGACAACCCGGAGCCCCGCGCCCGCGTGGTCGGCGAGGAGCAGGTCGTGCAGGTCGCCGACCGCCTCGTGGCCAACACCGTCGACGAGGCCCGCGAGCTGATCGACCTGTACGGCGCCGTCGAGGAGCGCGTCGCCGTCGTGAACCCGGGCGTCAACCTCACCGTCTTCCAGCCCGCCTCCCAGGGCGCCGCGCGCCGGCGGCTCGGCCTGCCGCAGGACGCGCACGTCCTCCTCTTCGTGGGCCGCATCCAGCCGCTCAAGGCCCCGGACGTGCTGCTCCGCGCCGCCTCCAGGATGCTCATCGACGATCCGTCGCTGCGCGACCGCCTGGTCGTGGCCTGCGTCGGCGGCCCCTCGGGCAACGGCCTGGCCAGGCCGTCCCTGCTCACCGAGTTGGCCGCCGAACTCGGCATCTCGGACGTCGTCCGCCTTGTCCCCCCGGCCCCGCAGGAGGAACTGGCCGACTGGTACCGGGCCGCCTCGGTGACGGTGGTGCCCTCCTACAGCGAGTCGTTCGGCCTCGTCGCCCTGGAGTCCCAGGCCTGCGGCACGCCCGTGGCCGCCGCGGCCGTGGGCGGGCTGCGCACCGCCGTGCGGGACGGGGTGTCGGGCGTCCTCGTGGACGGCCACGACCCGGCGCAGTGGGCGCAGGCGCTGCGCCGCTTCGTCGTCGCGCCGCGCTGGCGCGACTCGTTGTCGGCGGGAGCGCGCGCGCACGCGGCCGCGTTCGGCTGGCAGGCGACCGCGTCCCGCCTGGTCGAGACGTACACGGCCGCTGTCGCGCACCTGCACAAGACGCCCATAGCGCTGAACCTTTAGCCCCGACTTTTGTTCTGGGGCTTCTATCCTGTCGGCATGCGCGATGTCGTCGAAGCCGCGCTCAAGGCCGCGGACGTCACCTACGACGAGCCGCGGCCGGGGGCGTTCCTGGTCAAACTGCCCGGGCAGCACAAGCTCGCCACCATGACCTGGTTGATCGTGGGGGATCAGGCGCTGCATGTCGAAGCGTTCTTCTGCCGCCAGCCCGACGAGAACCACGCCGAGTTCTACCGCTGGCTGCTTGGCAAGAACGGCTCCATGTACGGCGTGCACTTCTCGCTCGATCCCATCGGGGACGTGTACCTGGTGGGCCGGGTGCCCCCGGCCGCCGTCACCCCGGAGGAGGTCGACCGGCTGCTGGGGTGCGTGCTGACGTACTCGGACGACTGGTTCGACCGGGCGCTGGAGCTGGGGTTCGCCTCGTCGATCAGGCGGGAGTGGGAATGGCGGGTTAAGCGCGGGGAATCGCTGGCCAACCTGCAGGCGTTCGCCCGTTTCGCCGACCCGGAGCGGTGACACCTGACCATAGGATTGGCGATATGGCGACTTTGGTGCTGCTTAGGCACGGCGAGAGTGACTGGAACGCGAAGGGCCTGTTCACCGGCTGGGTGGACGTGAGCCTCTCGGCCAAGGGCGAGGACGAGGCCCGTCGCGGCGGCAAGCTCCTCCAGGACGCCGGACTGCGCCCGGACATCGTCCACACCAGCCTGCTGACGCGGGCCATCCAGACGGCCCAGCTGGCGTTGGCGGAGGCGGACCTGCTCTGGCTGCCGGTGACGCGGAGCTGGCGCCTCAACGAGCGCCACTACGGCGCCCTCCAGGGCAAGAACAAGGCCCAGACGCGCGAGGAGTTCGGCGACGAGCAGTTCATGCTGTGGCGCCGCTCCTACGACGTGCCGCCGCCCCCGATCGCGGACGACGACGAGTTCTCCCAGTCCGGCGACCCCCGCTACGCCCTGCTTCCCCCGGAGCTGATGCCCCGTACGGAGTGCCTGAAGGACGTGGTCGAGCGCATGCTCCCGTACTGGTACGACTCGATCGTCCCCGACCTGTCGGCCGGCCGCACGGTCCTGGTGGCCGCCCACGGCAACTCCCTGAGGGCCCTGGTCAAGCACCTGGACGGGGTCGGCGACGAGGAGATCGCGGGCCTCAACATCCCGACGGGGATTCCGCTGCTGTACGAGCTCGACTCCGACTTCCAGCCGCGGCGGCCGGGCGGCGAATACCTGGACCCGGACGCCGCCAAGGCCGCCATCGAAGCCGTCGCCAACCAGGGCCGCTGAAACGGCCTTCCACGGGGTGGCGCTTCGCGCGAAGGGGCTCAGGCTGGGTTGTGTGGGCGGTGCCGACCCCGCCCACCCCGTGACCGTCCCGTCGCTGCGCACCCCGCTCTGGCGCGTGCTGGTGACGCTCATGCCCGACCGCCGCTTCCAGG
>NZ_JBEXCR010000059.1:0-76502 GCF_040605375.1 Nonomuraea sp. NPDC005650 | reverse complement strand
CGTGGAGACCGGCGGGACATCCACCTGGTTCGCCGGGTTGCCCATCTCCCCCTCATCCTCCTTCGCCGTCGACGACGGCGAAGGAGTCGGCGTCGGAGCGGCCCACGCCGTCGCAGCCGGGCCCGATGCGAGGCTGAAGAGCAGGGCGAACCCAGCCGTAAGCACCCCTCTGGTTCTCATGCGGATACCTTTCTGCGCGCACCGGAGGGGGCCATGCCCCGGCCGGCGCCGCGAATCTTGACCGTTGATCTTGCGAGGCGTTCTTGCCGGTGATCAAGATTGGGAGCTCCACGTACAAAGAACATCCAGAAGAGCTACAAAGGCTCTCCCACCTTGAACGCTTCACTCAACGGGCGCCCCGCACGGCGCCCAGAGTGGGAGAACACGCGGTCATGGTGGTTGAACAGCCTGTATTCAAGGCCCTCGGCCGGGTGCGCGCCAAGGCGGCCGCCGGTGGGCAGGAGCGGCTTCGGGCGCCGATGGTCCCTCGCTCCGCGGCGCTGCCGACGCGCCAGGATGCTCGCGTGCCCTCCGCCGGCCGGAACGGCGCTTACGGGAGGAGGCCGCCGGCTCGCGGGCGAGCGTCAGGCCGGCGGCGGGCCGCTGCTCTCCCGCACGATGAGCTCCGGCTCGTTCCAGGTCGGAAGGGACCGGGCGGCCTCCGATTGCAGCCTGCGGAGCAGCAGGCCGAAACACGCCCGGCCGAGCCCCTCGAAGTCGAGCCGTACGGTGGTGAGCGAGGGGTGGAGGTAAGCCGACGCCGGGGAGTCGTCGAAGCCGACCACACTGAGGTCGCCGGGGATGTCCCGGCCGGCCTCGCGCGCGGCCCGCATGACGCCCAGCGCGAGGTCGTCGTTGCCGCACAGGATGGCGGTCACCGAGCGGTCCGCCAGCAGAGAACGCACCGCGAGGTATCCGGAACGGGGAGTCCAGCCGCCCTGCAGAAGGTCGGGCAAGGGGCGCCCGGTCGCCCGCAACGCGTCCTGCCACCCGCGGGTCCGCTGCGGAAGCGAACTGGTGGAGGACGGGATGGCCACGTAGTGGACGGTCCTGTGCCCCAGGCTCAACAGGTGACGCGTCGCGTGCGCCGCCGCGGCCCGATCGTCCAGCCAGACCTGCCACGGGTCGCCGCCCGAGCCGTCGTCAGGCCGTTCGACGGCGGCCGTCACCGGCACGTCCGACGGCAGCGCGCCCAGCGCCCGCACCCCGGGGTCATCATAGGCGATCACCATGACGGGCTCCTGGGGCCGGTTGAGCCGCAGGGCGATGTCCGTGCTGTTCGCGCCCGGCTCCAGCACACTGATGCCCACCGAGAAGCCGGCCGCCCTGGCCGCCTCCTCCATGCCCCGCAACGTGGCGGCCGCGCCGAACAGGGCGGTGTCCGAGGTCAACACGGTGACCCAGCTCACCGGGCCACCGGCCAGCGTCCGCGCGAGCCGGTTGGGCCGATAACCGAGCTCGGCGATGACCTGCATCACCTTGGCCCGGGTCGACTCGCTCACCCGGGTCTTGCCGTTGATGACACGGGAGACGGTCTGCTGGGAGACACCGGCCACCCTGGCGACATCCCAGATGCTCGCGGACCGGCCAGGAGGAGTGTCGTTCGGCGGCATGTGACCGGTAACCCCCATGGTCCAGAACCTACTTGATGGCAGCCTTCGCCTCATCGTTGATGCCCTTGGCCGCGTCCTGCGCCGTCATCTGGCCCAGCCAGGGCCTGGTTGGCCTTCACGTTGTAGGTGTCGGCCGCTTCCGTCAAGGGGTGGCCGGATGGCACCGGGCCGGTCGGCGGGCTCGTCCCACACGCCGGGCCCGGTGAGCCACATGGTGCCGTGGCCGAGCCGGTGGACGGTCAGATCGCCGCCGAGGTCGAAGGTAATGGTCACCGGTGGGCAGCACAGCGCGTTATCGACCGGACGGGTGAACGCCCTCCGCGAGTCGCTGCAGGTAGGCGCGCGCGGTGTCCACGAACTGCTCGAAGGGCTGGTCCGCCCGCCACTCCTCATAGGCGGTCGCCAGCGCCGCCATGGCGACGTTGAGCTGCAGGCGGGCCCACGGGCGCTGCTCCGCCGGGGTCCGCTCGTCGACCCACTCACGCAGGTCTCGCGCGATCCACTGGCTTGAGCGGCTGAAGGTCCCCGCCAGCGCCGGCGAGGCGGCCTTGATGCGCTTCTGAGCCGTCAGCGATCGCTCACTGGACCGGAAGCTCTCAAGAATCACCGCAGTGAGAGCCGGCCACAGCGGCTCATCGACCGGCCGGCCCGCACGGATCTCCGCCCAGGCGGCGATCTCGTCGGGGTCCGGCTCGGTGATCGTGGCCTCCTTGCCCGCGAAGTAGTTGAAGAACGTGGCCCGCGACACTTCCGCGGCCGCGGCGATCTGCTCGACAGTCACCGACTCGTAGCCGTGCTCGACGAACAGTTGCAACGCCGCCTCCCGGATGGCGCGGCGCGCTCGCCACTTCTTGCGCTCTCGCAGCCCATGCGGCGCCCGGGAAGGGTCTGGTGAGTCGACGTTCACGAGAGCAGCCTACACCTGCTTGGATTATGTCTAGAGTTAGACTCAGTCTAATAATCGCAGTATGGTGAGCGCCGAAGACCGGCGGCCGGATATTCGGCAGCACCCTGGTCAGGGCTTCCGCGCGGCTCGGGACCTGCTCCCGAGTCGACGCCGAAAGGAGACACACATGAGCAAGATCTGGTTCGTCACCGGCGCGTCTCGCGGGCTGGGCCGGTCGTTCGTCGAGGCCGCGCTCCAGCGAGGCGACCACGTGGCGGCGACGGCCCGCGACGTCCAGACGCTCGACGACCTCGTGGCCCGGTTCGGCGACCTCGTCCTTCCGCTGCCGCTCGACGTGACCGACAAGAGCGCCGTCGCCAAGGCCGTCGAGGCGGCACACGACCACCTCGGCCGGATCGACGTCGTCGTGAACAACGCCGGGTACGGCCTGTTCGGCGCCGTCGAGGAGCTGGACGAGCAGCGTCTGCGCGACCAGCTGGAGACCAACTTCTTCGGCGCGGTCTGGGTCACCCAGGCGGTCCTGCCCTATCTGCGCGCGCGAGGCTCTGGGCACATCATCCAGATCTCCACGATCGGCGGCATCGGCGCCTTCCCCACCCTCGGCGGCTACCACGCCTCCAAGTGGGCCCTCGAAGGCCTCACCGAATCCCTGGCCCAGGAGGTCGCCGGCTTCGGCGTCAAGGTCACCCTCGTCGAACCCGGCGGCTTCAGCACCGACTGGGCCGGCTCCTCCGCCGTCCACGCCGAACCCGACCCCGCCTACGACGGCATCAGGGCTGCCATGGCTACCCGAAGAGGCGCCGGGAGCCCCGGCGACCCCGTAGCCGCCGGCTCCGCCCTCCTGACGATCGTCGACGCCGACAACCCGCCGCTGCGGGTGCTCTTCGGCGAGCAGCCCACCCAGCTGGTGAAGACCCTGTACGACCAGCGCCTGCGGACCTGGGCCGACTGGGAGCACGTCTCCCTCGCCGCGCAGGGCTGAGCAGATCGCGGGCGCCGATGCTGTTACCGCCCGGTCGCCAGGTCTCGGCCGGCGGTGACGGAGGTCGTCATCCCGTTCAAGGCGAGCTTGAGGATCGGTGCGACGGTGCCGCCGAAGCCGGCCCGCGCCTGCGTGGCCTGCGCGGATCGGAGATCCGCGCCCGGAGACGATCGGTAGTTGGCGAAGCTGACCACGTGGAGGTCCGGCAGCACCAGCCAGGCGTAGGCCTGGTCCGGTTCGGCGCGAGGGTTCTGGAGTACGAGCCCGGAGCCGTTGAGCGGCTCGTACGGTCCCGTCAGGCTGGGGGCGACGAAGCCGTAGAGCCCGGTGGGCGCGGAGTCGGCCGGGTGGAAGGTGTGACGCTGGGTGGAGAAGAAGAGGTGGTACCGCGACCGGTGGACGATGATGTGCGGCCGTTCCAGCTCATGGTTGACGCCCTCGGCCACGACGAGAGGCGGCAGCAGGGACCACGCGCCGTCCCGGGTCTCGGCCAGGGCGATCGCACCGCTGAAAGGGTCGCCTTCCGCGACGGACGCGGCGATGAGCAGGTATTCGCGCCCGTCGGCCGGGTCGCGGAACCAGCCGGGATCGCGAAATGCCCTGATACGTCCCGGCGCCCCGGTGATCTCCTCGGCCGGCAGGTACATGTGGCCGTCCGAGCGGAGGAGCTCACGGTGCTCGGCACCCGGGTCCAGCAGGATCCGGCGGCCGTCGGCGACCAGGGCGGGGCGGGCCTCGACGACGCGCTGCCGGAATGTCGGGGGCGTTTCTCCGCGCCGTCCGGCGGCCGTGTAGAACACCGACACGGTGTCGTCGGGGCGGCGGACCGCCGATCCCGACCATTCGCGGCTGCCCGGCGAGGCGCCGTCGGCGAACGCGTGCCCCAGGTCCGTCCACCTGTCGCCGTCCTTGGCGAGCAGGCGGATGCGGGCCTGGTCGTGGCGCTCTTCGGGGTGGCCGAGGATCGGCGCCGACAGCGCCATCCACAACTCCTGACCGCTGATCACGCAGGTCGAGCCGTCTTCCTCCTGGACGGGCCACAGGTCCCACAGGTCGTGGTCCGGCAGGATCCGGGGCATGGCCGCGGGATCGATGACGGGTGCCGTGGTCGCGGCGGCGTCGGCGAGCAGCTCCAGGTGCCGCCGCGTCCAGCGGGCCGGCCGGTCGGCGCTCATGCGGCTCCCGACCCGCGGCGCGGGCCGGCTCCCGTCGGATCCGGCGCAGCGTTCAGTCGCCCTTGTGTGGGCATGCGTACAACCTTCCTTTCATCCGCGCCTGCGCTCCCGCGGGTCGCGAGGTTCCGGCCGCGGGTGTCGGCGAGCGCGCACCCGCCCGCCTCGATCCCGCCGTACGTTCATCGCCGTCAGCCCTTCAGGGAGCCCTGGAGCAGGGCCTTGACGAAGTGCCGCTGGAAGATGAGGAAGATCACCAGCGTGGGCGTCAGGATCAGCAGCGACCCGGCGCACAGCAGCGGGATGTCGGTGCCCCACTGCCCCTGGAAGGCGCCCAGCGCGCCGGACATGGTGCGCTTGGTCGGGTCGTCGACCAGGACGATGGCCAGCAGGAACTGGTTCCAGGTCCACAGGAACAGCAGGATGCCGAGTGACGAGATCGCCGGCATGGCCAGGGGGACGTGGATGCGCCGGAACAACTGCCAGACGTTGGCCCCGTCCATCCGCGCGCTCTCCGACAGCTCGCCGGGCATGTTGACGAAGTGCGCGCGCATCCAGAAGACGGAGAACGGCATGAACAGGCCGATGAGCGGCAGGATGATCGCCCAGCGCGTGTTCAGCAGTCCCATGTCGCGGATCTGGTAGTACAGCGGCGTGATGATGCCCTCGAAGGGCAGGGCCAGGCCGAGCACGAACAGCAGGAAGATCACGCGGCCGCCGATGACGCGCAGGTGGCCGATGGCGAAGCCGGCCATCGTCGCCAGGACGATCGAGATCGGGACCACGCCCAGCACGATGAGGACGCTCGACTTCAGCAGCTCGCCCATGTTCGCGGCCCGGAAGGCGGCGAGGAAGTTGCCCCACTGGGGGTCGGCCGGCCAGGCCAGCCCGGCCGGGTAGGTGCCCGAAGGGTGCAGGGCGGTGACGAACAGGCTGAGGAACGGCAGGATGGTGATCGCCATCATGCCGATGAGCAGCACCCTGCCGGTCCAGGACTCCCGCCACGAGGTGATCATCGGTTGCCCTCCTTGGTGAACCACTGGATGGGAAGGGCGCAGGCGATCACGAGGACCATGAGCACCAGGGCCAGGGCCGAGGCCATGCCGACCTCGCGTTCGGAGAAGGCCAGGTAGTAGATCTGCAGGCCGGGCACCATGGTCGTGTTGCCCGGGCCGCCCTGGGTGGAGATGTAGATGATGTCGAAGCTGGCCAGGGCCGCGATCACGGTCACGGTGACGCAGACCACGATCTCCTGCCGCAGGCTGGGGACGGTGATCGAGACGAACTCCCTCCACGGGCCGGCCCCGTCCAGCCGGGCGGCCTCGTACAGCGCCGGGTCGATCTTGCTCATCCCGGCCAGGAGCAGCAGCGTGCACAGGCCGAGGAGCACCCATGCGCCGATCATCCCGACCGCCGGCAGGGCGGTGGAGAAATCGCCCAGCCAGGCGCGGGTGATCCCGCCGAGGCCGACGAGCGAGAGCAGCTGGTTGATCACGCCGGTGGAGGCCAGCAGCCAGCTCCAGGCGATGCCGGCGGCCACCAGCGGGATGACCTGTGGCAGGAAGAGAACGGTCCGTGCCACGAGGGCGAGCCGGCTTTGGGCGATGCGCCGGATGGTGGCGGCGATCGCCAGGCCCAGCAGGACCGGGATCGCGCTGAAGAAGACGATGAGCTTGACGGCGTTGATCAGCGAGTCGTACAGGTCCGGGTCGGTGAAGACCTTCCCGAAGTTGGCCAGACCGACCCAGGTGGACGGCCCGATGCCGTCCCACTCGTACAGCGAGTACTGGAACGTCAGGGCAATCGGACGCAGGACGAAGACCGCGTAGAAGGCGAATGCCGGCGCGACGAACAGCCAGCCGACCAGGCCGCGCGTGTCACGCAGCCTGGCCGCGACCGGCCGCCGGTGCGGGGATCGGGCGCCGGCGGAGCGGGTCACCACCTGCTTCAGTTCCCTTCGAGCTGGCCGGCGTAGTCGGCCTGGACCGTCTTCAGCAGTTCCTGCGGCTTCTGCTGTCCGGCGACCAGCTTCTGCAGCTGGGGCGTCCAGCTCTTGGCGTAGATGGCGCCGGTGGCGTTGGCGATGAAGTCCATCGCGCCGTTGTCCTTGGAGATGTCCGCCCCGGCCGCCAGCGTGCCGGCGGTGACCTTGTCCGCGGCCACCTCGGGCATGTACGCGTCGGCGGGACCCATCGGACGCGAGCCGCCGACCTCGACGCCGATCTCGCGGGCCCGCTTGTCCGTGGCCACCCAGTTGAGGAAGAAGGCGGCGCAGTCGGCGTTCTTGGCGTTCGCGGCGATCCCGAAGGTGAGGGGCGCCGACATGGCGGCCCGCTTGCCGCCCTGCTGCGCCGGCGGCATCAGGGAGAAGCCGACGTCGCCCGGCATCTGCTTGTCGAGGTTGCCGGACTCCCAGTCGCCGTTGAACATGAACAGCCCCTGGCCGTCGATGAAGCGGCTCATCATCGTCGCGTAGTCGACCGCGTTGACGTCCTTCTGGAAGTAGCCCGCCTTGATCCACCGTTCCAGGTGCTGAGCGGCCTGCAGGTTCGACGGGGTGTCGATGGTGGCGCCGGGCTTCTGGAAGATCCAGTCGTTGATCGGGGCGGCCGGGCCGTAGGAGGCCATGAGGTCCTGCAGCGGGAACGCCAGGCCGCCGGTGGCGCCGCCGTTGAACTGCACGATGGGCGTGATGCCCGCCTTCTTGGCCTTGTCCAGCAGCGCGTCGAGCTCGGCCAGCGTGGCGGGCGGCGCGGACATCCCGATCTTCGCGGCGAGCTTCTTGTTGTAGAAGATCCCGGTCATGCTGAAGTTGAGGCCCAGGGCGTACAGCGAGCCCTCGCCGCGCGGCCGCCCGCCCGGGCCGAGGCGCAGCTGCTCGAGCTGCGAGGCCGGCCACTTGTCCCAGCCGAACACCTTCGCGTAGCCGTCGAGGTTCTTCAGCAGGTTGTCCTTGACCAGCTCGGAGACCTGGGGCAGGCGCATCAGGTCGGGCGGGTTGTCCGCCAGCACGCGGGGGGCGTTCTGCGTGATCACCGCGAACTGGTCCTCGCGGATGTTCCAGGTGACGTTCGGGTGCTGCTTGGTGAACTCGGTGGTCAGCGCCTTGGGCAGCGGGAAACCGGTCTCGAAGTAGCCGTTCATGGTGATCGGCGCCGTACCGCAGGTGGGCGCCGCGGACGGGGCCGACGCGCTGGTGGCCGCGGGCTGCGGGCTGTTGCTGCCGGGAGCCGCGCAGGCGGCGGCCAGCGTCCCCATGGCGATCACCAGCGCGGCCCCGGACCTGCCGGAGCGACCTCGACGAGCCATGTGCATCTCCTCTGTTGCCTGGGACAATCGGCACAGGCTGATGTCCCGACTCCGTTGCTAAATCGGGTTAGCGCCCGTTAGTCTCACGGTGCGTCTCGTACGATGTCAACCCCCCGTAACCCACTCTTGACGATCGGAGGTCCTGGGTGAGCCCACGACGGGTCACCTTGGCGGATGTGGCCAAGGCTGCCGGTGTCTCCCGCACGACCGCATCGCTTGTCCTGTCCGGCCGCGGCCGTGAGCTGCGCATTTCTCAGGACGTCGAGCAGCGGGTGCTGAAAGCGGCCGAGGAGTTGCAGTACCGGCCCAACATCGTCTCCGTCGGCCTGCGCACGGGCACCACCCGGACGATCGGCTTCATCTCCGACACCATCGCCACCTCGCGGCTGGCCGGCGACATGATCAAGGGAGCGCTCGAGGCCGCCCGTGACCGCGGCTTCATGTTGTTCATCGGTGAGACCGAAGGCGAAGCCGAGCTCGAAAGCCTCCTGCTGCAGGCCATGCATGACCGCCAGGTGGACGGGCTCGTCCTGGCCTCGATGTTCACCAGGACCATCAAGGTGCCCAAGACCATCACGGCCACGCCCGCCGTGCTGCTCAACGCGCTGCCCAAGCAGCCCACTCCCCTGCCCGCCGTCCTTCCCGACGAGGTCGAGGCCGGCCGCCGCGCCGCCCGCATCCTGCTCGAGGCCGGCCACCGCGACGGCATCTACCTGATCGGCGCCGGTCCGGGCCTGCGCGACGTGCCCGCGGAGAGCGTCGCGGCGGTGGAGCGGCTGGTCGGCATCCGCGAGGCGCTCGGCGAGGTGGGGGTCAAGGTGGCGGGCGCTCGTACCTGCCTCGACTGGCAGCCCGAATACGGCCTCGCCGCGACCCGCGACCTCCTGCGCACCGCCCAGCCGCGCGCGCTGATCTGCTTCAACGACCGCATCGCCATGGGCGCCTACCAGGCACTCGACGACTTCGGGCTCAAGGTGCCCGCCGACGTCTCCGTCGTCTCCTTCGACGACCATCCCATCGCCTCGTGGATGCGTCCCAAGCTGACCACCGTGGCACTGCCCCATTACGAGCTGGGCCGCAAGGCCGTCGACGTGCTGTTCGCCGAGATCGACCGCGACCGCACGGACGGCGACCGGGTGGGCGAGGTGCACCGGGTTCCGATGCCCGTACGCAGCCGCGAGTCCGTCGCGCCGTCACCCCTCGGCTGAAGGCCCTCCAGGGAGACCAGGCGGGCGTTGACACCCCGGCGTGATCGAAACTAAGTTGGCCGAGAAAAAGTGATCGATCACTTTTTGGCCGTCCGAGGGAGTGTTCATGCCTGCGTTTCCGTCCCCGATCCGCGTCGCCGTCGTCGGCGCCGGGGGCATCGCGAGAATCAGCCACCTTCCCGCCCTGGCCGCGGCCGGCGACGCGGTGCAGGTCGTGGCCGTGTGCGACGTCGACTCCGCCCGCGCGAACGAGCTGGCCGAATCCCACGGCATCCCGGGCCGCTACACAGACGTGGCGGACCTGCTGGCGCGGGAGAGCCCCGACCTGGTCGTCGTCGCAACCCCGCCGGTGGCGCACCGGGAGGCGGTGATCGCCGGCCTGGACGCCGGCGCGTGGGTCTGGTGCGAGAAGCCGCCGACGCTGTCGCTGGCCGAGTACGACGAGATCACCGCCCACGAGAAGGACGGCGGCCCGTACGCCGGCTATGTCTTCCAGCACCGCTTCGGCAGCGCGGCCCAGCGGCTGCGCCGGCACATCGGCGACGGCGAGCTGGGTGCGCCGCTCGTCGCCGTGTGCAACACGCTGTGGTACCGCGGCCACGACTACTTCGAGGTGCCGTGGCGCGGCAAGTGGGAGACCGAGGGCGGCGGCCCGACCATGGGCCATGGCATCCACCAGATGGATCTCCTGCTCAGCCTGCTCGGCGACTGGCACGAGGTGCACGCCGTGGCGGCGACGCTCGGCCGCCGGGTCGAGACCGAGGACGTGTCGTTCGCGATCGTCCGGTTCGCCTCCGGCGCCGTCGGCTCGATCGTGAACAGCGTGCTGTCCCCCCGCGAGACGAGCTACCTGCGCTTCGACTTCAGCGACGCCACCGTCGAGGTCGAGCACCTCTACGGCTACGACAACTCCCACTGGCGCTGGACGCCCGCCCCGCATGTCACCGACCAGGACAGGATCGCCGGCTGGGCACCGGCCGAGAACACCGGCAGCTCCCACCGCGCCCAGCTCGCCACGCTGCTGACCGCCATGTCAGCCGGGGAGCGGCCCCCGGCGAGCGGCGCCGACGGCAGGCGCGTCATGGAGCTGATCACGGCCATGTACCAGTCCGCCATCACGGGACGTCCCGTCACCCGGGCCGAACTCGACGAGACGAACCCCTTCTACCACTCGCTCAACGGCGGCGACCTGCCGACCGCCCTCAGCCGCCTCCAGCACCAGGAGTCCGACCATGCCTGAACCCAAGCTCAGCGTCCGCGACGAGGACGATTCCCTGATCGTCACCGCCGGCGACGCCGACATCGCACAGTACGTCTACCGGCCGGACGCGCCCGACGCCGAGGCGCCCAAGCCGTACCTCCACCCCATCCGCAGCCTCACCGGCGCCCCCATGTCGGTCTACCGCCCGTGGGACCACCGCTGGCACAAGGGCCTGCAGATGACCTGGGCCCACCTGTCCGGGCAGAACTTCTGGGGCGGCCCCACGTTCTCGGTGGAGAAGAACTACCACTGGCGCGACAACCTCGGCCACATGCACCACATCGACTTCCCCGGCGTCTCCGCCGACGGGGAGCGGGTGGCGATCGACGAGACCCTGCACTGGGTCTCGTCGGCGGGCGAGCACTGGATCACCGAACAGCGCCACCTGGCCTTCCACGGCGTGGACGCCGAACGCGGCATCTGGGCGCTGGACTTCTCGACGAAACTGCTCAACGTCCGCGGCGCCACTCTCGAGTTCGGCAGCCCCACCACGCACGGCCGCCCGCTGGCCGGATACGCGGGCTTCTTCTGGCGTGGCCCCCGGTCCTGGACCGGCGGGACGATCATCGCCGCCGGCGGGAAGGGCGGCGAGGAGATGATGGGCGCCGAGGCGCCCTGGCTCGCCATCACGGGTCAGCACGACGAGATCGACGGCGGCGGCACCGTGCTGGCCGTCGCCGGCCACTCCAGCGCGTCGGTGCCGATCAAGTGGTTCGTCCGCAAGGAGGCGTTCGCCGTGATCAGCCCCTCCCCCTCCTTCGACGAGGAGATCGCGCTGGCCGACGGCGACACTCTCGACCTGACACACCGCTACGTCTTCATCGACCGCATCTGCGAGCGCGCGGAACTCGACGACCTCGGCGCGGAGTTCGCCCTGTGACCCCGCTCTTCCCCGGCGGCACCTCGATCAGCGACCTGGCGGTCTACGACTGGGAATGCGCCGACGGCGTCCATGGCGGCACCCCGCACCTGCACACCGTCTCGACCGAGGCGTATGTCGTGACCGGAGGCCGCGGGGAGGTGCACACCCTCAGCGCCGCGGGCTTCGCCCGGGACCGGCTCGAAGCGGGCACGGTGCTGTGGTTCTCCCCCGGCACGATCCACCGCCTGGTCAACGAGGAGGAGCTGCGGCTGATCGTGATCATGCAGAACGCGGGGCTGCCCGAGGCCGGCGACGCCGTCCTCACCTTCCCCGCCGACGTCCTGCGCGACCGTGACGCCTACCTCGCCGCCGCCACGCTGCCGGCGGACGGCTCGGAGGCCGAGCGCGCGGCGGCCGCCCGCACTCGGCGCGACCTCGCCATCACCGGCTTCCAGCAGCTCATGAAGGAGGTGAACGAGCGCGGCGACCAGGCGCTGGCGGACTTCCATCGCCTCGCCGCCGCGCTCGTCCGCCCACGGGCCGAATCGTGGGCGGAGCTGTGGAGCGGGACCGTCGAGGCCGAGACCGAACGCACCCGCCGGCAGCTCGCGGCCATCGCCGACGGCGACCCCGCCCACCTCGGGCAGGCCGCCGTCGTCCGTACCACGCCCAGACCTGGGCCCCGGGCGTTCGGCATGTGCGGACGGCTCCAAACCTGGACGCCCCTGCATCCGTCCGAGGTCAGCCAAGAACGATCGTGGTCAGGGCGCGCGGCAGGAGCGTGACCGACCCGTCCGTCACGGGGACGGGTCCGAGTGACTCGTCCTCGTCGGTCAGGTAGGCCGCGACCTCGCCGCCCACTCCCTCCCAGGTCACGGGGGTCATGCCGGTGTTGAGGACCGCGACGACCTGGGAGCCGTCGGGGTTGCGGAACGCTGACGCCTTCAAGGCGGGCTTCGTGACCGCCGTCTCGAGTCTGACCGCGCCGGGTCTGACGAAGCTGCTGTAGGCTGCCAGCGCCCACAGCCGCTTGGAGACCCGGTAGGTCCCGGCCGCCTCGTCGATCAGCAGCAACGCCCGGGTGTTCCCGACGGAAGCGCCCAGCCAGTAGACATAGCCGGAGACGTGGCCGAGGGTGAGCGCGTCGTGTACGGCCAGGGCGATCGTGAAGCCGTCGGAGCCGCTGCCGTCGTACCAGTTCTCGTTCCAGCTGGTGCCGTTGGGATGCCACTCCGACATCCACGTCGGCCGTTCCGTCGGCAGCGGGGAGTCCACCGGGGTGGCGTAGCCGTGCCCGGTGTGGACCTTCACCCAGCGACGGGCCTCGGCGTCGGCCTCGATCGCGGCCGTGTACGCCCTGGCCTCCGTCCAGCCGACCGACTCGCAGCACACCAGCCGCAGGCCCGAGGCGATCGGGCCGAGCACCTTGACGAACTGGGCGGCCTCCTCGGGGGTGAAGCGCATGGAGGCGTACGGGGCCGTCCAGTCGGGCTCGTTCGCGAACCCCAGGTCGGTGATCCGGATGCCTTCCCGCGCGTAGAACCTCGTGTACTGCACCAGGTAATTCGCGTAGGCACGCTGCCACTCCGGCTTCAGCCTGCCGCCGTTCCTGTCCTCGCCGGTGTCCTTCATGTAGCCGGGCGCGCTCCAGGCGACGGCGAAGAAGCGCCGCACGCCGTACTCCTGCGCGGCCTTGGCCAGCCACACCTGGCTGTTGTCGTCGCCGTCCCACACGTACTCGGGCGGGGCGTCCGGGCCGCCGGGGTCCTCGGGCTGGATCGACACCATCTCGTCGTACGGGCTGCCCGCCGGGGCCGAGCCGATGCCGAGCCGCAGAATGCTGAGCCCGGCGCCCTTCTCGCGGCTGAACCACAGGTCGAGGATCTCCCGCTGCTTGTCCTCCGGGAGAGCCCTGATCAGTTCGTTCCGCCGGAACGCCGTGGAGACCCCGAACCCGTCGATGGTCTGGTGCCGGACTCGATCGTTGATCGTGATCGCCGGTGGATCGGCTGACCGGGGTTCGTTCATCAGGTGATCATTTCAGTCCGCGGCGTGGGAATCGTTCGCTGTGGGGCCTCGACAGGGCGTCCTGCGCCGCAGATTAGTGATCGATCACTTTCATGTCAACGCTAGGCTGTCTCGAAAGGAGCGAGGAAAGGGGGTCCCTTGGGCGAGTCGCAGACGCCGCGCGTCACGATCCACGAGGTGGCCCGGCGAGCAGGCGTTTCTCACCAGACGGTCTCCCGATACTTCCGCCACAACGAAGGTCTGAAGCCGGAGACCCGCAAGAAGATCGACCTGGTCGTCCAAGAGCTCAACTACCGGCCCAACCTGGTCGCGCGCTCCATGCGCACGCGGCACACGAACCGGCTGGCGATCACCCTCCCCGCCTCCACCTATCTGTGGCCGGTACGCCTGCTCAGTGCCGCCTCCACGGCCGCTCACGCCGAGGGCTTCCAACTGGAGGTCGTCAGCATGGAGGGCGACCCCCGCGCCAGGACGGAGCGAATCCTCGAACTCGCGGGCTCGGGGCAGGTCGAGGGCATCCTGTCCTTGACGCCCCTCGAGATCGACCCCGCGGGGTCGACGGTCCCCATCGTCGTCACCGGTGACTACGACGACAACCTTCGCGGCGTCAACGAACTCGCGGACGCCTCTCCTGTCCGCGAGATCATCGAATACCTCGCGTCCTTGGGTCACAAAGTCTTCTTCCACATCGCAGGCACGCAGACTTTCGCCTCCGCCCGCAATCGCAAACTGCTCTACGAACAAACGATCACGCACTACGGGCTCACGTCGTACGGCATCGCCCTCGGGGACTGGAGCCCTCAGTCCGGCTACGACGCCGTCCGGGGCCTGCCAGAAGGAAGCGGCGTGACCGCCATCGTCGCCGCGAACGACCACGTGGCCATGGGCGCCGTACGAGGAGCGCTCTCGCGAGGCTGGCGCGTTCCCGATGACGTCAGCGTGTTCGGCTGGGACGACGAGGAGTTGGGGCGCTTCGCCACCCCGTCGCTCTCCACCGTGGCCATCGATCGCGAGGTTCAAGGGCGGGAAGCCATGGCCAAGCTCATCGCGGAAGTCCGGGGCGAGCCGGCGCCGGACTCCCCCTCGCGATCGATCAATCGGGTGATCGTGCGCGAGACGGTGGGTCCACCACCGGTCCACGTCTAGAGTGCCGCTGGAACTCGGTGGCGGTGCCGCCCCACCAGCGGAACCCGAAGACCAGCCGGTGAGGGTGGCTGTCGTCGTAACCGTCGGGGACCGGCAGTCGCCGGGACGGCGCCGGGCGACGTGGCTCCGCCGGTGCCGTTCCCCGCCGGGCAAGCCATCACCCAGCTGTGCCCGTACAGTCCCAAGTCCTTTGCGATGACCTCTCGGTCCGTCACACACCCGTGATGGTCCATTGGCAGTTGGTGCTGCTGTTCGGCGTCCACATGGCCACCGTGGAGCCGGCGGTGTTGCTGCCCATGCCGTCCAGGGCGGTGTTGGTGCCCCGGTTGATGATCTGGTGGCGGCCGTTCCCCATGCTGTTGAGGCGCCACTGCTGGTTGTCGCCGCCGTTCCAGGCCGACTGCCGGGCGTTGGCGCCGTTGGCGGTGTCGCCCCAGCTGTCGATGACCATGCCGTTGGTCCGGTTCACGATGCGGTACCAGCCGCCGCCCAGGTCCAGGAGCTGCCACTGCAGGTTGGTGCTGCCGTTGTAGCTCCACTGTTTGAGCACCGAGCCGGAGGCGACGTTGCCGCCGCTGTCCAGCACCAGGCCGGTGGTGACGTTGGCGATCCGTACGTAACCCGTTGACGTGCCGGACGTCGTCACCCGGTACGTGCGGCCGGCTTGGCCGGTCAGTCCGATGACGTCGGACTCGGGTTTGGTGACGCTGACGGCACCGCCGGTCGTGGCGTCGACCACCTGGTAGGTCCCGGTGAACATGCGGCTGCGCACGTTCACCGTCCCGCCGCGGTCGAACCTGACGAGAATCTCGGTGGCGCCGCCGGAGCTCCACGTCGTGTCGACGGTGTATCCCCCGCGTCCCCGAAGACCTTGGACCCGCCCGTTCGGCCAGGCGGCCGGCAGTGCCGGCAGCACGTGCAGTTCGCCGTTGTGGCTCTGCAGCAGCATCTCGGCGATGCCGGACGTGGCGCCGAAGTTGCCGTCGATCTGGAACGGGGGATGCAGGTCGAACATGTTCGGCGCCAGCCGGGCCGTCGTCACGAGGAGGCGGAGCAGCGTGTGCGCCCGGCCGCCTTCCTCCATCCGCGCCCAATAGTTGACCTTCCAGGCGAGTGACCAGCCGGTCCCGTCGTCACCGCGCAGTTCGAGCGTCCGCCGCGCGGCGGTGTGCAGCGCCGGGGTGCCGCGTTTGGTGATCTGGTTGCTGGGATGCAGGCCGTAGAGATGGGAGATGTGCCGGTGGGCAGGCTCCGTCTCGACCCAGTCGTACAGCCACTCCTGAATGTTGCCGCGCGAGCCGGTCTTCATCGGCGGGAGCCGGTCTCGGGCGGCAAGGACCCGCGCCCGGAAGTCGGCGTCGACGCCGAGCGCCTGGCCGGCCTTGGCGCAGCCGTCGAACAGGTCACGCAGGATCTGGTTGTCCATCGTCGGGCCGGCGCAGACGCTGACGCCCGCGTGGTGGGCCAGTTCCGGGGAGTTCGACGGATTCGTGACCAGATACCTGAGGCTCGGTTCCTCCACGAGAGTCTCGAGGAAGAACTGTGCGGCGCCTTTCATCGCGGGGTAGTGCTGCCGGAGGAACTCCAGATCGCCGGTGAAGGTGTAGTGGTCCCAGATGAGGGTGGCCAGCCACGCGCCGCCGGTCTGCCACATGCCCCACAACGCGCCGTCGACGACGGACGTTCCCCGCCACGCGTCGGTGTTGTGGTGGGTCACCCAGCCGCCGGCGTTGTACTGCACCCGGGCCGTGCGGGCGCCGCTGACCGCGAGCTCGTCGACCATCTTGAACACCGGCTCATAACACTCTGACAGGTTCGTCGTGTCGGCCGGCCAGTAGTTCATGGGCAGGTTGGCGTTGATGGTGTATTTCGAGTCCCACGCCGGCGTCAGCGAATCATTCCAGATGCCCTGCAGGTTGGCCGGCTGGGTACCCGGCCGCGAGGAGGAGATCAGCAGGTATCGGCCGTACTGGAACAGCAGCGCTGAGAACTGCGGGTCGTCGGTGTTCGCGTGCTGCGCGATCCGCACGTCGGTCGGCTGGTCGGCCGCCGCGGTGCGGCCGAGGTCGAGCGTCGTGCGCCCGAACAGCCGCCGGTAGTCGGCGACGTGCCGGCTGCGCAGGTCGTCGTACGTTCTGCCGGCGGCGGCGTCGAGGTGGCGCCGCGCGATGCTCTGGTAGTCGCCGCCGACGTCGCGGAAGTTGAGGTAGCTGGAGCCGATGGAGATGAGCACCGTCGCGCTGTCGGCCGATCTCACCTGCAGCGTGCCGCCGGAGCTGCTGACGCTGCCGCCTTCGACGACGGCCCGGGCCAGCGCCAGGAAACGGACCGAACCCGTCACTCCTTCCATGTCGCCCGAGATGCCGTCGAGTGCCGCCGTGGTCCCGTCCGGGCTGGAGCGGGTCGTCCTCTGAGGGCTGTCGAACGTCGCGGAGAACGTGATCGAGCCGGGTCTGTCCGCGGTGAGGCGGATGGCGATCACCTGGTCCGGCGCACTCGCGAGCACCTCGCGCCGGTACCGTACGCCGTTCTGCAGATAGGAAACGGCCGTGGTGGCCGTGGTCAGGTCCAGGTAGCGGTTGTACTCCGAAACCCCGGCAGCGTTGCCGAAGCTGAGGCGCAGATCGCCGACGGGCTGGTAGGCCAGCTGGCCCACCGGGGTTCCCCGCAGGTTCTGGTCGATCATGGTCTGGGCCTGGCTCCACTGGTTCTGGAAGACCAGTTGCCGGATCTGTCCCAGTGCCGCCGCCCCTCTTGGATTGCTCTGGTCGTACGGTCCACCCGCCCAGACCGTGTCCTCGTTGAGCTGCAACCGCTCGGTATCGACGTTGCCGAACACCATGGCGCCCAGGCGGCCGTTGCCGATCGGCAGTGCTCTCAGCCAGTCCATGCCGGCGCTCTCGTCGTACCACAGGGCCAGGTCGTTCACCTCGGGAGGGGGCGCCGAGGCGGCCCGGGCGGTGGCCGTCCATTGCGACGGCAACACTGCGGCGCCGGCTCCGGCCGCGCCGAATCTCAACACTTGCCTTCTGGATAAATCAGACATCTCACTTCTCGTTCCCTACAGGTCGGCACGCGGTGTCTGCCGGCCGACCCGCATGAGTTGCCATCGCCGGTTGTCGCCGTGGGAGCAGCCGGGGTCACGCGGTCACGAAGGTCATCACACTTCGAGCGGGAAGCGTGACGGTGAAGGAACCGTTCGACACGCCGGTCGTGCCCTGAGATGCGACGTTCCTGCTCGCGTCGGTCAGCCAGGACGAGACCCTGGACGCGGTGCCGTTCCTCAGGGTGAACTGCTGGCTCACCGCGGAGGTCCCCTTGTTGACGGCGACGACGACGACCGTGGAGCCACCCCGGTACGCCGATACGTAGACGTTCGACGCCGGATTCGCCGTCGCCTCGATCCGCACATATCCGGGCCGGACGAACCTGGCGAAGTGCGCCATATTGGCGCCGCGCTTGCTGATCTGGCCGTCTTCACGCATGGGGCCGTAGCCGCGCCGGATGTACCACCAGATGTACGCCTGGAACTCGGCGTCCACCATGGCGCGGTGGATGTGCTCCCCCACGTCGAGCGCCTGGGGCCAGAGGTCCGCCGAATCGGAGCTGTTGGGGTAGTAGACCTCGGTCATCCAGAGCTCTTTGCCCGCGCCCTTCTGCTTGAAGAGGGGATAGGGGAAGTTCGCGAACGAGGTGCCGTAGAGGTGCGCCCCGATGATGTCCACGTTGGCGAGCGCCGCGGAGTCGTTGAGGATCGGGTCCGACATGTTCTTCAGGTACTGGAAGGACTCGGGCGCGATGACCCTGGTGCCGATCGAGCCGGCGTTCTCCCGTAGGAACCGCACCATTTCAGCGGGAGTCCACCACGTCCAGTCATGCGCGTAATCGGGCTCGTTCTGCACTGATATGCCGTACAGGTTCACCCCGTTGTTCCGCAGGTAGGCGGTGAAGTCGTTCAGGTGCTGGGCATAAGCGCCGTACATGTCGTACCTGAGGCGTCTCGCGTCGGTCTGGCTGCCACGGACGAACGTCTCGACCATGCGGGCGGGGGGATTCCACGGCGACGCGATGACGGCCGCCCCGAGCTCGGTCGCGCGCCTGGCCGTCGCCAGATCACGGCCCCAGTCCGACTGGTTCTCGGGGACGGGCATCCTCAGCACGGAGAACCCCAGCCGGCCCTCGCCGGTGCCGAACGCCGTGTCCCGCTGAGCAGCCGTCAGGTCGCCGATCCAGGCCGTGTGGGTCATGCCGCCGAAGCCCCGTATCGTCTGCCGCTGCGCCGACGCGTCAATGACCGCAGCGGCGGCAGCCGTCACGGCCGCGGCGCGCGAGGCCCCCACGGCAGGCGTCGTGGCCGTGAGGACCGGCAGGGCCCCCATCGTCGCCAGGACGCTTCTCCGGCTCAGCGATCGGCGCTCACCGCCGACGGGCTCACTCCTACCTTGCGTCATGTCTCCTCCTCATGGCGTTGATGCCGAGTCCGCGCCCTCTCGGCCCCGATGGTGTCCTCGTGGACGGGAGGTGACGTTGCCTCGGCCTACGCTCACAGCAAGACTGTCCAGAGTTGCCGATTTCCTGTGTACGGCTTGATGCCGGAGAACTGGGCGCGGGACCATCTCGAAGCGCTTATTGTTCGCGCTAACATCTCCTGCAGGAACGTAAAACCCTTACTGCGGCCCGTCAACCGTTCACGGGGAAGAAACTTAATCAAGATCAAATCCGCTCTCGGATCGCGCGGGGATCGATGGATGGCGGTTGAGCCCGCGAGGCGCCGACATGTCGTCGAAGGCGATTCACACCTGCGCACGTCGGATCTGAAACTATGTAGCCGCAGCTCACGAGCCGCAGCACGGACGCCGATGGCCCGCCCGCCGCCGCCGTCGCAGAGCGCTATAACTGTCCAGCCGAGCCCTGCCGAAGCGCACGAACGCAGGCGGCCCACCGGCACGACTCCCCCAAGGGACGCAAGTTAACTGCCCACGTGTCGCAAATCAGCCGGCTGCCAGCCGGTGACTTCTATGAAACTTTCACTGGCACGGGCAGTGCGGCGCGATCTCCTGGGAGGCGAAACTCCAGACGGGAAGGCATTGCGATGACAACGCCCAGGTCGTCAAAGGTCGCCCCTCGTTGACGCCAGGTCGGACCCTCGGATGTACTCCGTGTCAACGCACTCACCGAAGTAGGCCATACAGCTCTACGGGACCGAATGTTAACGCTCACAGATACGTGGCCGAGGCTCCGCATCCCCCGCTGCAAACTTCCCGACCCACCACCTACGGCACCAGGGCCATGTCCTGCGCATCGACCCGATCAGCTCCTCGTCGAGCGTCGCCGGCCGCCAGGACGCGACCTTCCGGGTGACCTCATGAACAAAATGTTATCGATAACGCACGCCGTCTCCGATCCAAGGCGGGTGACGCAGACCAACTCCCCCTGCTGATCACCCTGTGGACCGAGTCCTGGACGCGGCGTACGGGAGTGCCCGCCATGTCCAGGACCCATGAAGATCCCCGTCACATACCTGCCTGAGGGAGCCAACAGGTGAGACCCGCCCTGCGTATGGCCCTGTACACCGTGGGCCTGCTACTTACGACCGTGCTGTTCCCGTCGGCGGCCAGGGCCGACAACCCGATCGTGCAGAGCATCTACACGGCCGACCCCGCACCGCTCGTCCACAACGGCCGCGTCTACGTCTACACCGGCCACGACGAGGACGGCTCCACGTACTTCACCATGCGGGACTGGCACGTCTACTCCTCCTCGGACCTGGCGAATTGGACCGACCACGGCTCTCCCATGAGCCTGGCCACCTTCGCCTGGGCCGACGCCAACGCCTGGGCCGGCCACGTCACCCCCCGCAACGGCCGCTTCTACTGGTACGCGCCGGTCCGCGACCGCGCCACCGGTTCGATGGCCATCGGCGTCGCGGTCTCCGACAGCCCGACCGGGCCCTTCCGAGACGCCATCGGACGCCCGCTGGTGAACAACGGCGAGATCGACCCCAACGTCTTCATCGACGACAACGGCCAGGCCTACCTGTACTGGGGCAACCCTCGGCTCTGGTACGTCCGGCTGAACACCGACATGATCTCCTACTCCGGCAGCCCGACCCAGATCCCCCTCACCACCGCGGGCTACGGCACTCGCACCGGCAACGCCGGCCGCCCGACCCTCTACGAGGAAGCCCCCTGGGTCTTCAAGCGCAACGGCCTGTACTACAACGTGTTCGCCGCCGAATGCTGCTCGGAGTTCATCGCCTACTCGACGGCCCCCAGCGCCACCGGACCGTGGACCTACCGGGGAACCATCATGCCCCGGCAGGGAAGCAGCTTCACCAACCACGCCGGGATCGTCGACTTCGACGGCGGGTCGTACTTCTTCTACCACAACGGCGCCCTCCCCGGCGGAGGCGGTTTCACCAGGTCAGTGGCTGTGGAGAAGTTCACCTACAACGCCGACGGCACCATTCCCACCATCAACATGACCACCGCCGGACCGCCCCAGGTCGGCACGCTCAATCCGTTCGTCCGCCAGGAGGCCGAGACCGTCGCCTGGGCATCCGGGGTCGAGACCGAAGCCTCCGGCGAAGGCGGCATGAACGTGGGCTTCATCGAGAACGGCGACCACATCAAGGTCAAGGGTGTCGCCTTCGGCAACGGAGCCTCCTCCTTCACCGCCCGCGTCGCCTCGGGCACCAGCGGCGGGCGGATCGAGCTGCGGCTCGGCAGCGCCACCGGCACCCTCGTGGGCACCTGCACCGTCACCGGCACCGGTGGCTGGCAGAACTGGACCTCGGTCACCTGCCCGGTGTCCGGCGCGACCGGCACCCGTGACCTCTACCTCCGCTTCGCCGGCGGCAGCGGCTACCTGCTCAACCTCAACTGGTGGCAGTTCACACCGAGCGGCGCCGGCGGAAACCTGCTGACGAACGGCACGCGTTACGAATACTGAGGCCGGTCACCCAAGAACGGCAGCCTGGTCGCCCGGTGTGTCTGCACGCAGTGGGCGGCCGCGTCCTCGCGGCGTCGTGTCCTCGCCTTCGTGGGTGGAGGTGCGAGACGGTCGACGGCGGCGAGGTGCATGCCGTGGCCGCGATCGCAGTGGGTGGCCGTATCGGGGGGAGGCACCGCCCGGCGAGGCTTGTGCGGTGGCCAGGCCGGGCTGCCCCGCCGAGGCCGGTGCGGGTCGCTGAGGCCCTCGGCGTCCGGCCGGCACGAGCGCCACCCGCCCGGTGCCGGTGTCCACCGTCGCGTTCGTGAGTGGGACGCCGGCCCACGCCAAGGCTTCCGAACACCACCGCCGCACCGCGAGCCGGGCGCCGTCCGTCTCTCCTGACCCACCAACGATGACGGCTGCCGGACTGGTCACCTCTGGACATGTCGGGCCGATTCCGGGACAATTTATTTACGAGACCGTTCCGTTAATAAAAAGGAGGGCGTCGATGGACACCGATGTCCTGGTGGTCGGCGCCGGGCCGGTCGGCCTGGCGCTGGCGTGCGCACTGCTGCAGCACGGCGTCTCCGTACGCGTCATCGACAAGGCCGAGGGGCCGGCCACCACGTCACGCGCGAACTTCGTGCACGCCCGCGGCTCGGAGGTGCTGAACCGCCTGGACGCCCTCGGCGATCTGCCGCAGGAGTCGGTGCGGGCGATGACGATCACCACCTATGCCGGGGACCGTCCGATGATGAAGATCCGGTTCGGCGATCCAGGGCTGGGCACCGCGGCTCCACCGATGGTGATCTCCCAGGCCCGGGTCGAGGCACAGCTGCGTAAGCGACTTGCCGAGCTGGGCGGACAGCCGGAATGGGACAAGAGACTGACCTCCTTGCAGCAGGACCCGGCCGGAGTCACCGCGACGCTGGCCGACGGCCGTACCATCCGGGCGGGCTGGCTGGTGGGCTGCGACGGGAGCGCCAGCACGGTGCGCAAGCTGGCGGGGTTCCGCTTTCCCGGAGTGAAGGTCAGCGAGCGGTTCCTGCTGGTCGACGGCCGTCTCGACCCCGGGCTGGACCGGTCGGGCACCAGCGGCTGGGCGCACCCCGACGGCGTGCTGGGCGCCATGCCCATGCCGGGCGATCAGTGGCGGCTGCTCGCCTACGACGCCACGTTCACGGGCGACAAGCCCGGCGAGGAACAGATCACCGAACGCATGCGGCTCATCCTGCCCGAACGCACCGGCCTGACCGGCCTGCGCCTGCACGACGTCACCTGGGCCTCGCTGTTCAGCGTGCACCGGCGGCTGGCCGACGCCTACCGGAACGGGCGCGTCCTGCTGGCCGGGGACGCCGCTCACGTGCACGCGCCGTTCGGCGGGCAGGGCATGCTCACCGGCCTCGGTGACAGCGAGAACCTCGCCTGGAAGCTCGCCCTGGTCGTGCGGGGTCTGGCCGCGGAGCGCCTGCTCGACACCTACCAGGCCGAACGCCGCCCGCTGGCCACCCAGGTCCTGCGCGGCAGCACCGCCGCCACCAAAGTCAACATCGCCGGCAGCCCGTTCGGCCGCCTCCTGCGCGACCAGGTGCTGATGCGGCTGTTCAACCAGTCCTGGATCCAGCGCTGGACCACGTACACGACCTCGCAGCTCTGGGTGAGCTACCGGCGCGGACCGCTCGGGGGGCGCGGGCGCAAGCCCCGTCCCGGCGACCGAATCGGCGACCTGTCCTGCGAACGCCCCGACGGCAGCCCCACCCGGTTGCACGCCGAACTGCGCGGGAAGTGGGCCGTGCTCGGCGATCAGGCCGCGTTCGAGGCAGCCCGGCAGCGGCTCGGTGACCAGGTGGTGCGCCTGCGCGCGGCCGGTCACGCCGAGGGGCCCGCTATGCTGGTGCGCCCGGACGCCCACCTGGCCTGCAAGGGCGGCCCCGCCGAGTTCGCCCGCTGGCTGGACGGAGCCCTCGCATGACCGCCACCCGAGGCCGCGGGCGCCCCCGCGACCCCGAGACCGACACCGCGATCCTCAACGCCGCGCTGGAGCTGTTCGTCGAGCGCGGCGTCGAGGGCACCAGCATCGAACAGGTCGCCAAGCGCGCCGGGGTGGGCAAGCTGACCGTCTACCGCCGCTGGAGCAGCAAGGAAGATTTGATCGCCCAAGCCATCGAGCAGTGGGTCAGCGACGAGGCGACACCGTCGGCCGCCGACGTCTACGCCCTGCCACCGCAGGCCATCGTCGAGCACGTCCTTCCCACGGCGGCCGCGATGGCCGCGAGCCCTGACTTTCGCGCGCTGGTCGCCCGCATCATGGGCTGCGCCGTGAGCCATCCGGAGCTGATGGCGGTCTACTGGAGGCACTACATCCTGCCCCGCCGCGAGCTGGCCGCGGTGATGCTCCGGCGCGCCCAGCGGGACGGCACAGTGGCACCCGACGCCGACCTGGACGTGCTGATCGACATGATGGCCGGCGCGGTGACCTACCGCGTGCTGCAACCCGACCCTCCGGACGAGGCCGAGATGCTGCGCTACCTCACCGCCGTCTACCGCCAGGCCGGGCTGTATCCCCCCGCCCAGCAGACGCACCCATGACAGCCCGGTCACCGTGGTGCCCGGAAACGCCTGAGAACTAGGACTGCTGGTAGAGGTCGGGGATCCCGTCGTGGTCGGAGTCGGCGGTCTCGGACTGGTGGATGCGCCGGTAGACGCGGGCACGCAGCCGAAGGATCACCGTGGCCAGCAAGGCCGCGGCCAGGGAACCGGCCAGGACCGCGATCTTGACCCGTGCGTCGGCCTCGCCCGTGCCGAACGCCAGCTCCCCGATCAGCAGCGACACGGTGAACCCGATGCCGGCCAGGACGGCCAGCCCGACCATGTCGATCCAGGCCAGCCCTTCGTCCAGGGTCGCGCGGGTGAAGCGGGCCACCAGCCAGGTCGCGGCCAGGATGCCGACCGGCTTGCCTACCAGCAGTCCCGCCATGATCCCCATCGCCACGGGGTCGCTCAGCGCGTCGACCAGCCCGCCGAACCCGCCAAGGCCGACCCCAGCGGAGAAGAAGGCGAAAACAGGCACGGCCACACCGGCGGACAGCGGGCGGAACCGGTGCTCGAAATGCTCGGCCAGGCCCGGTCCCTCCGTGCCACCCGGCGGTGTCCGGGACAGTACGGGGACGGTCAAAGCCAGCAGCACCCCGGCCACGGTGGCGTGCACCCCCGAGGCGTGCACCAGTGTCCAGCAGACGAACGCCAGCGGCAGCAGCAGCCACCACGCACGCACTCCACGCCGCACCAGCACGGCGAAGACCGCCAGCGGCACCACGGCCGCCAGCAGCGGGAGCACCGACAGGTGCGAGGTGTAGAAGGCGGCGATGACGATGATGGCGATCAGGTCGTCCACCACCGCCAGGGTCAGCAGGAACGTGCGCAGCGCGTCCGGCAGGGAGCGGCCGATCACCGCGAGCACCGCCAGCGCGAAGGCGATGTCGGTGGCCGTCGGGATCGCCCACCCCATGGCCCCCGCTTCGCCGGCGACCGCCAGATACACCAGCGCGGGCACCACCACGCCGCCGACCGCCGCGGCCACCGGCACCACGGCCCGGCGCAGGTCACGCAGATCGCCGGCGACGAACTCCCGTTTCAGCTCCAGACCGGCCACGAAAAAGAAGACGGCCAGCAGCCCGTCCGCGGCCCAGGTGGCCAGGTCGAGGTTCAGGTGCAGCGCGGCAGGGCCGGCCTCGACCGTGAGCAGGTCCTGGTACGTCTGCGCCCACGGCGAGTTGGCCCAGATCAGCGCGGTGAGCGCGGCGGCGAGCAGCAGCGCCCCGCCGATGGTTTCCTTGCGCAGGATGTCGGTGATGCGCCGCGCCTCGGGCCACGAGCTCCGGTTGAACAGGCGGGGAGTGCGCGTTGTGGTGGTGCCGGGCATGGAACTCCGCTCTATGGGAGGGATGGGTCGCTCACTCGCCGACCAGACTTCCCGGCACACCTGTCAATAACGTATCAGGACACGTAAAGACCCACATAACGGATTTGATTCCACGCAGGGTCACCCCCACCACCCAGCCCGCGAAGCCCAGAGCGGCGTGCCCGAGAAAGACCGAGCCGGCGAAGCATCAGATTGTTCGGATCGATCCGAACAATCTGATACGTTCGGCTGGTGAGTGTTGATGAGTTCGTGGAGGACGCCGGGCTCTTCTATGAGCGACTTGGCTTGAGCCGTACCGCGGGCCGGGTCATGGGCTGGCTGCTCGCCGCCGAGGCCGACAGCGTCGACGCGCCCGAGTTGGCCGAAGCCCTCGCCGTGGCCAAGAGCAGCATGAGTGTCGCGCTACGGCAACTGGAGCAGGCGGGCCTGGTCGAGCGGTTCCGGAGGCGGGGCGAGCGCCGCGACCGCTACCGGCTGGCCGAGGACGTCTTCGCGCGCGCCTTCCGGGCCAAACTGGCCGAGTTCGAACGGTTCCGCGCACTGGCCGAGCAGGGCCTGCGGGCAGTCGGAGACGACCCGGCACGCAGGCGGCGGCTGGAGCTCATGCGCGACATGTACGCGTTCATGATGGACCGTTTCCCCCGCCTGCTGGACGAGTGGGACGAGCTGAAGGACGACCGATGAGACCGTTACTGATCACCGTGGGCAGCCGCGGAGACGTCCAGCCCTTCCTGGCGCTGGCCCGCGGACTGCTGGCCGCCGGGCACCGGCCGGTCTTGGCCGCGCCCCGCCGGTTCGAGCCGCTCGCGACCCGGCACGGGGTGGAGTTCGCGCCGCTCAACGACGAGATGTTCGCGCTGCAGGACTCCGTCAAGGGGCAGGGCGTGCGCGCGGCCATCACCGCCGCGCGATCAGTCCGGCCGATACTCCGCCGCCTCCTCGACGACCAGGCGGCGCTCGCGGCGCGATCGGCCGACGTCGTCGTGTACCACCCCAAGTCCCTCGGCGGGCCCTACGTCGCCGAGAAGCTCGGCGTCCCCGCCCTGGCCGCGCTGCTGATCCCCCTGTACATACCGACGTCCGCTTTCCCTTCCCCCATCTTCCCGGTACGGCCGCCAGGCCCGCTCAACCGGGCGAGCTGGCGGGTGGCCGCCGCGATCGAGGCCCCCTACCGGGGGACGATCCGCACGTGGCGGGCGGAGGCACTCGGCCTGCAGGACGGCTTCCGGCCGATGGCCGACCTGATCAAGACGGGCAGCGTGCTGCACGCCTGGAGCCCGCATCTGATGCCCGCGCCCGCCGACTGGCCCGGCTCCGCCCGCCCCATCGGGTTCTGGACGATGCCTCTGGACGACACCTGGACCCCGCCCGAGCGGCTGGCCCGTTTCCTGGAGCAGGGCGAACCACCCGTCTACGTGGGCTTCGGCAGCTCGACCACCGGCGACCCCGATTCGATGACCGCCACGGTCCTGGAGGGGGTCCGGCTGGCCGGGCGCCGAGCCGTGCTGGCCACCGGATGGGGCGCGCTGCGGCCAGGCGCGGTCGCGGACGACGTCCTGGTGATGGAGGAGGCCCCGCACGACTGGCTGCTGCCCCGCGTCGCCGTTGCCGTCCACCACGGCGGCATCGGCACGGCCGCGGCGGCCCTGCGCGCAGGAATGCCCCAGGTCGTCCGCCCATTCCTCGGCGATCAGCCGTTCTGGGCCGGCCGCCTGCACCACCTCGGCGTCGCCCCGGCCCCGCTGCGTGGCCGTCTCACCGCCACCCGGCTGGCCACCGCCATCACCACCGCCACCGAACTGGCACCCGCGGCCCGCGCACTGGCCGGAGACGTCGCCGGCGAGGACGGCGTCACCACTGCCATCACCCGCATCGCCGCACAGACCTGCTCCGCGCAAGACCGCTGACGCCTGCTCCCCCCCCGACGCCCAGGGGGACGCCGGATCCGCGCCGATGACCGGGCCAGAGCCACCCACCCCTTCCTCCCGTACTCGCAGGGCTGGCCCCGGTAGTCTCCGCAGCCGCGTGTGGTCTCCGGCGGGTTGTGGGCGCAGCCCATCATGCACGGGGCCTCGTCCTGCCTCGACGCGACATCACCGCGAGGCAGGCCGTCAGCCGCCGATCCCGATCTCGACGATCTTGACAGGTCTTGATACGTTGTCTACAGGTGAGCCGGGAAGTCTGGTCGGCACGTTCTGTCCCGTTGAGTGAAGGATGTGCCGGTGCGCGCCCGAGATCTCCTTGCCGACTTCCCCACCGTCGCTCTCGACACCCCCGTCGTCGACGCCGCTCGGATACTGGCCGAACAGGACCTGCCCGGCCTGATCGTGGTCGACGACGACGGCTCGCCGTTCACGATCCTGCCCGGCACGCAGGTGTTGCGCCTGGCCGTGCCCGGCTATTGCCAGGACGACCCGGCGCTGGCCCGGGTCGTGGACGAGGCACACGCCGACGCCTTCCTCAAGGCACTGGACGGCCGCAGCGTGCGCGAGGCCCTGCCCCGGCAGCCGCGCGAGCTGCCCGTCACGGACCCCGAGGCGACCGTGCTGGAAGTGGCGGCGCTGATGGCCCGCACCCACAGCCCGCTGGTCGCCGTCGTCGACGACGACCGGCGGCTGGCCGGGGCGGTGACGCTGCAGGCGCTGCTGGACCGGGTGCTCGAAGCATGAGCGTGCTCTCATGGGTGAGCGTGGCGGTCTTCCTGGCCGTCTACGCGCTGATCGCCACCGAGAGGATCCACCGGGTCGCGGCCGCGCTCGGCGGGGCGGGGATCATGCTGGCCATCCACGCCACCAATGGCGAGGCGGCGTTCTTCTCCCGGCACGCCGGGATCGATTGGAACGTCATCTTCCTGCTACTCGGGATGATGGTCATCGTCGGGGTGCTGAAGCAGACCGGCGTTTTCGAGTACCTGGCCATCTGGGCCGCCAAGCGGGCCCGGGGCCGGCCGTTCCGGCTGATGGTGCTGCTGGTCCTGATCGCCGCGGCAGCCTCGGCGCTGCTGGACAACGTGACCACCGTGCTGTTGATCGCTCCGGTGACATTCCTGGTGTGCGAACGGCTCGCCGTCAAGGTGGCGCCGTTCCTGATCGCCGAGGCGCTGGCCTCCAACATCGGCGGCGCGGCCACGCTGGTCGGTGACCCGCCGAACATCATCATCGCCAGCCGTGGCGGTCTGAGTTTCAACGACTTCCTCGTGCACATGGCGCCGATGGTGATCGTGTTGATGGCGGTGTTCGTGGGGTTGTGCTGGCTGATGTTCGGGCGATCGTTGCGTTACGACCCGGAGCGCGCCGCGTCGGTCATGGCGCTGAACGAGCGGGAGGCGATCGCCGACCGGCGGTTGCTGTGGCAGTCGCTGGCCGTGCTGGCGTTGGTGATGGCCGCGTTCGTGCTGCATCCGGTGCTGCACTACGAGCCGTCGGTGGTCGCGCTGCTGGGCGCGGGCGTGCTGGTGGCCGCGACCAAGGTGAGCACCGAGCAGGCCATCGGCGAGGTCGAGTGGCCCACGCTGGTGTTCTTCGCGGGCCTGTTCGTCATGGTCGGCGCGCTGGTGGAGACCGGCGTGATCGGCGAGCTGTCCAAGGCCGCCGTCGCGGCGACCAGCGGACAGTTGGGGCTGACCACCATGGGGTTGCTCGGAGCTTCGGCCGTGCTGTCGGCCATCGTGGACAACATCCCCTATGTCGCCACGATGAGCCCCATCGTCGAGCAACTCGTTCAGGCCAACGGGGGACACGACGTGTTGTGGTGGGCGCTTGCCTTCGGCGCCGATCTGGGCGGCAACGCCACCGCCGTCGGGGCCGCGGCCAACGTCGTCGTGCTCGGCATCGCCGCCCGCAACGGCACCCCGATCAGCTTCTGGCAGTTCACCAAGTACGGCCTGATCGTCACGGTCGTCACCGTCACCCTGGTCGCGCCGTACCTGTGGCTGCGCTACCTCCTCTGACCACCGACATGGCGGCAGTTTCGTCATTTTCGCCATCGTCTGACTGGCCGGCGCGGGGCAGGTGCCAGTCGCCGGGGTGGAAGGAACCGGTCGTGCTCTCCCACCCCGGCCACGCAGGGCCGGTCGGCGCGGCCGGCCAGCAGTTCGGCCGGCGGGGGCGGCGGGGCGAGGGCGGTACGGCAACTGACCGCCGTCAGGGTCATCCACTCCACTTCGATCCCGGCTGTTCCTCGCCAGGGGCGACGAACAGCTGGAGCATGCGGCGAGTGTGCTCGGCCGTGAAGCCCGGCCCGCCGGCCGCTGACGGCATGCTGTGCTACCTCGCGTCTGGCCCCACCTGCTCAAGGATCGTGACCGCGGCGGTGGCACCGTCCTCGGCCGCGATGCGCCGGCCCAGCGACTCGGCGCGCTCGGCCAGCGCCCGGTCGGTGACCGCCACCTTGATGGCGGCGGCCAGCCCCTGTGGGGTCAGGTGGCGCTGCGGCTGAGGCGGGGGCGCGACACCCGCCGCGTGCATGCGGGCCGCCCAGAACGGCTGGTCGGCGACGAACGGGCACACCACTTGAGGGCGCCCGGCGGCCAGGGCCGCACCGGTGGTGCCGCTGCCGCCGTGGTGGACGATCGCCGCCATCTGAGGGAACAGCCAGTCGTGCGGCGCCTGGTCCAGCAGCAGCACATCTTCGGGCAGGTCGTCGAGCTGGATGCCGCCCCATCCGGAGACCAGCACCGCTCGCACGCCGGCCAGCCTGATCGCCTCGCGCACGACCCGGCCGACGCGCCGCGGGTCGGCGCCCGCCATGCTGCCGAACCCGAGGTAGACCGGCGGCGGCCCGTCCCGCAGGAATGCCGTCAACTCGGTGGTGGGTGTCCAGTCGGCTGGAGCCGGCAGGTACCAGAACCCCGTGGTGTGCACCCACGACGGATAGTCCAGCCGTGGGGGCAGCACCAGCTTGCTGAAGCCCTGCAACACGGTGACCGGGCCTCCGCCCGGGGCGCGCAGGACGTCGTGCCGCCCCTTCCGCCTGGGCAGGTGCAGGGTGTCGCGCCGCAGCTGGTCGGCGACGGCGGCGGAGGCGCGCCGCAGCAGCACCCTGGTCGGCAGGTACGACGCCCGGTTCAGGGCGTTCGGCACCTTGACGCCCGCCATCATCGGGTTGGGGAACGTGCCGGTCGGCACCCACACCGGCTGAAGCGCGGCCGGTACGGCGGGCACGCCCAACCGCTCGGCGATGTGGTGGGCGGTGATGCCCGGCGCGTGCACCACCACGTCCGCCCCGGTTTCGGCCGCGGCGGCCATGTCGGCCAGCACCCGGGCCATCAGCGGTCTGGTACGCCGCATCACGGCCAGTGCGACCTTCTTGCCGCGCAGCCCCCGATAGTTGGTCTCGACGGCCTCGCGGATCTCCGGGTCGTCGATGAGCCTGTTCGGGCCGTCGTCCAGCGCCACGAACGGCAGCCCGAACGGCTCGGCCAGCGAGGCCATGGCCGCCGGGGCGCCCAGCACCGCCTCGTGCCCGGCCCGGCGCAGCGCGTACGCGAGCGCCACATAAGGCTGCACGTCACCGCGAGTGCCGTGGGTGAGGATGAGAACCTTCACCGGCCACCACTCTGGGTGAGGCGGGCGAGCACATCCCGCTCGGCGGCCGGGTCGAACCAGGTGTCGGGGGCGGGCGCGTCGGGCCGCGGCGGCGGGTCGCCTTCGGCCCGCAGCCAGGCCCAGGTGTCGGCCATCGTGTCGCGAAGTGAGCGGCAGGTCAGTCCGGCGGCCAGGGCGGCGCCGACGTCGGCGTCGTGGATGCCGGTGGGGGCCGGGGCGAGCACCCGGCCGCCCTTTTCCAGGCGGCGCAGCCACCACGGGATGCGGCCGACGTCCTCGTACGGGCCGAGGATCATGCCGGCCCTGGCCAGGAGGCCGCGCTCACCGAACGCCTCCTGTACGGCCAGTTCGCCGCCGCGTTTGGCGGCCGCGTAGTCGGCGTCGACCTCGCTCGCCGGGTCGCCGTCCACGAGCGGGGCGTGCTCGTCGGCGCGAGGTGGCCAGGGCCAGCGGTAGACGCCCCTGCTGGAGACGTACCCGTAATGTCCTGTCCGGCCGGCCAGCAGGCGGGCGCTGTCGCGGACCACGCGCGGCGCCCATGCCCAGGTGTCGATGACGGCCTCCCACTCCTGGCGGCCGAGCGCCGCCCGGACCGCTTCGGCGTCCCGGCGGTCGGCGGCCAGGCCGCGGACGCCGGGTGCGGGCACGCGGCTCAGGCCGCGATTCAGCGTGGTCACCTCGTCGCCACGTTCGAGCGCGGTTTCCACGACCGCGCGGCCGACGTGGTGGGTTCCGCCGAGAACCAGCAGTTTCATGACGCTCCTGAAAAGACGGGAAGCCAGATCGCCGAGGAGCGGTCCGGGTCGTGGAAGATCTCGTGGCTGGACGGGCGCAGCTCGCGTGCCGCTACCGGGGCTTCGCCGGTGCCGGGGTTGCGGCCGAAGCGCGGATGGGCGCCGCCGGCGACCTGCAACCGGATTCGATGGCCCCGCACGAAGCGGTGTGCCAGCGGCCACAGCTCGATGTCAGCGGTCCGGACGTCGCCGGGCTCGCCGAGGCGGACGATGCCGTCGCACAGGTTGGTCGACCGGCCACGGGGCGACACGTCACACAAACGGGCGAAATAGTCGACGTACGGGATGGACGAGCGGGCGTGGAGGCGGACCCTGACCGGGCCGATGACGTCGGTGTCGCGCGGCAGCGGGTCGGAGGTGAAGGTGAGGACGTCCGGTCTGGCCTCGATGCGGCGGTTGTCCTTACGGCCGGCGGACAGGCCGACCGCGGTGCCGCCGACCGTGGGTGTGGGGTCGCCGGGGTCGTAGCGGTAGCGGCTGGGCTGTGAGTCGTCACCGGGTGGTTCGAGGCTCAGCCGTCCGCCGAGGTGCAGGTGCCAGGGGACGCGGTGTCCGATCAGCGTCAGGTCGGCCTCGTCCAGTGGGAGCGTCAGCGTGGCCCGCCTCAGCTTGCGGGCGGCGCCGGCCATGGCCGGCAGTTGGCGGATGGTGGAGTAGCCGCCGGTGAACATCCGGTCCACGATCTGGACCCAGCCCAGGGCGTTGCCCAGCGCGAAAGCCCCGCCCGGGTACATGAAGCGGTGCGCGAACTCGGCCGGGGCGTCCTGGATGACGGCGATCTTCCACTCGGGAATCTCGCGGGCGGCCAGCTCCCACTGCGCGTACCCGAGGTAGCTGGCTCCCCAGGTGGCCAGCCGATCGCCGAACCACGGCTGCCGGCGGAGCCAGGTGAGCGTGCCGTCGGCGTCGGCGGGATCGATGGTGAAGCCGTCGAAGTCGCCGCCCGATCCGGCGGTGCCGCGCAGGCTCTGGTAGAGCACCTGGTAGCCGCGTTCGGCCAGCAGTGCCGGTAGCTGGTCCAGGGCGTTGCCGCGGCCGTACGGGCTGCGTAGCAGGACCAGCGGCGGCCGCTCGACATCGGCGGGGAAGTGGCGGTCGGCCAGCAGGCGCACGCCGTCAGCGGCCGGGATCACCAGGTCGCGCCGCACCCGTACCGGATGCCGATGCTCGGGGCGGACGTCCAAGAGGCGGCTGAGGAAGCTCATCGGGGCACCTTCCGGGGTCGGTTGTGTTGCTCGCCGACCAGGCTTCCCGGCACTCCATCGCGCTCCTGACGGAGGTTGATGCCCGCAATATAGCGAAGTTTCGGAAATTTCTGAAGACATACGAACGCCGCTATCCTGATCTGCGGGAGGTGTCGTGTGAACGACCAGAACGAGCGGTGGCAGGCGGCGGAACGCCTGGCCCTGGCGCTCACGGCAGGTGGCCTGCAGCGCATGTCCGCACGCACGCTGGCGATGTTCCTGTTCACCGAGGCCGAGACGGTCACCATGGGCGACCTCGCCGAGCGGCTCGGTGCCAGCGCGGGCTCTGTTTCGGGCGCGGTCAAAGCACTGCTGTCGGTCGGCCTGATCGAGCGACTGCCCGCCCCCGGCAGCCGTCGCGAGCACTACCGGTTGCGTGACGACGCCTGGGCGACCCTGTTCACCGGCCAGAACACGATCATCGAGACCATGCTCCAAGCGGCCAGGAACGGGATGGACGCCACCGCCTCAGATGATCCGGCCCATCACCGCCTGGTCCAGATGCACGACTTCTACCACCTCCTGCTCGGCGAAATCCCCGCCTTGTTGCAACGTTGGAAGCAGGAACAGCGCCACATCGACCTGAACGATCTCCGAGAGAGGCGTTCAAAGAACCACGGGCGTTTCAGCGAACCGGCAGGCCCGTGACGGCACGGCCGATGATCAGGCGCTGGATCTCCGACGTCCCTTCGAAAATGGTGTAGATCTTGGCATCCCGGTGGAAGCGCTCCACCGGGTGCTCCCTGGTGTACCCGGCGCCGCCCAGGATCTGGATCGCCTGCTCCGTCACCCACACCGCCGTCTCCCCCGCCACCAGCTTCGACATCGACCCCTCCGCCTGGGAGAACCGCCTGCCGTTGCGGGCCATCCACGCGGCCCGCCAGGTCAGCAGGCGGGCCATGTCCACCCGGGTCGCCATCTCGGCGAGGAGGAAGGCGATCGCCTGGTTCTCGCCGATCTTGCGGCCGAACTGCTCCCGCTCGCGGGCGTAGTCCCTGGCGTACTCGAAGGCCGCCCGCGCGATGCCGACCGCCATGGCGGCGACCGTCGGGCGGGTGGTCTCGAACGTGCGCATCGCCGCCTGCTCTCCCGCCCGCTCCCCGTTGCGTACGCGTGACAGCCGGGCGTCCAGCTTCTCCTTGCCGCCCAGCAGGCAGGAGCCCGGTACGCGGACGCCGTCCAGGATCACCTCGGCGGTGTGGGAGGCGCGGATCCCGTGCTTGCGGAACTTCTGGCCCATGGACAGCCCGGGGGTGCCGGGCGGGATGACGAACGACGCCTGGCCCCGGGTGCCGAGCGACGGGTCGACCGAGGCCACGACCACGTGGACGTTCGCGATGCCGCCGTTCGTGGCCCAGGTCTTGACGCCGTCCAGCACCCAGTCCCCGCCGTCGGGGACGGCGCGGGTGCGGATGGCGCCGACGTCGGAGCCGGCGTCGGGCTCGGAGGCGCAGAAGGCGCCCAGCTTGACGTCGTTCTCCGTGCCGAACATCTGGGGCAGCCACTCCCCCATCTGCTCGGGGGTGCCGTTCGCGGAGAGGGCGGCGGCGGCCAGGCCGGTGCCGACGATGGCCAGGCCGATGCCCGCGTCGCCCCAGAAGATCTCCTCGAACGCCACCGGCAGCGCCAGCCCGCTCTCCTCGAACCACTGGGTGGCGAAGAAGTCGAGGGAGTAGAGCCCGATCTTGGCCGCCTCCTGGATGACCGGCCAGGGGGTCTCCTCGCGCTCGTCCCATTCGGCGCCCGCCGGGCGGATCACGTCGCGGGCGAACGCGTGCACCCAGTCGCGTACCTCGACCACGTCGTCGCTGGGCTCCGGGCAGAAGCCGGTCATGTGCGCACTCTCCTCGACCCGAGGTTACCGGTGGTAACACGACACCTTACCGGCCGGTAGCTCCGCGATGGAACACCGGCCCCGAGAGCAGTGCGGCGAGGGCCGCCAGCGCCATGCCGATCGCGAGGCCGTACATGAGCGGGGTGAACCCCCCGAACGCGGCGGCCAGCTGCGGGCCGACGCTGCCGCCGACCGCGAGCGCGAAGGAGAACAGCGACAGCGCCGCCCCCCGCGCCTGTCCGGCGCCGGCGGAGATCGCCTCGTTCAGGCTGGGCAGGCCGCCGGTGATGGCGGCGACGTAGACGGCCAGCAGCAGCACCAGAGCGGCCGTCCCGGTGAGGCCGACGGCCGCGAGGGCGAGGGCTCCGGCCGCCAGGAACCCGGCCGCCCTGATCGGCGCGTGGACCCGGGCCAGCCAGGGCATGAGCAGCGGCATCAGGACGATCGACGGCAGCCCGGCGGCGCGGAGCGTGAGGAGCTCGGAGGACGAGGCCACGCCGTAGATCTGCAGGCCGGTGTAGACGGCCACGAAGCCCGCCATGAGCATGACCGTGGCCAGGTACCGCAGGCCGAGGACGCGGTGGAACAGCAGGCCCGGCACCGCCCGGTAGACCGACAGCGGCGAGCCGCCGCCCGCGCGCGGCAGGTCGGGCAGCGTGACGGCCCTTACGCCCAGGAACGCCAGCACGAACCCGGCCGCCGACAGCAGGAACAGCCCGCGCCAGCCGATCACGTCCACCAGCAGCTGGGCGGCGACCTGGAGCAGCACGGCGGAGGCGAGGAACGCGCCGGTGATCGCCGCGATCGCGCCCACCCGGCGGCGCGGCTCGACGCGTTCCGCCACGTACGCCAGCGCGGCCGGCGGGAACATGGCCACCGCCAGCCCCTGCACCGCCCGCAGCGCCAGCGCCACTTCGGGGTTCGGGCTCAGCGCCACCGCCGCCGAGGTGAGCGCGGCCAGCGGCAGGCCGATCGTCAGCAGCCTGCGGCGCCCGTACCGGTCGGAGAGCGGGCCGAACACCAGGAAGCCGGTCCCGTATCCGATGCCGAACGCGGTCACCAGCCAGGTCAGCCCGCCGGCCGAGGCGCCCCAGCCAGCGGCCATGTCGTGCAGGAGCGGGATCACGATGTACAGCTGGCCGCTGACCAGCACGGCGGTGAGGGTGAACGCCGCCAGCGTGCGCGCGAACGGCGCACGGGTCGGCGAGGCCGCCGCGAGGTCGCGCGGCGCGGGATCAAAGGTGGTCGTCATGTGCCGGGACGCTAGCCAACCAACCAGTTGGATGTCAACCGTTTGGTTGGATTACAACCAACTGGTTGGTGGCTATCATGGGCGGCATGGCACCCAAGGTCTCGACCGCCGCCACGCGCGCCGCCCTGCTGGAGGCCGCGCGGGAGGAGTTCGCCGCGTACGGCGTGGCGGGCGCCCGCGTGGATCGCATCGCCGAGCGCGCCGGCGTCAACAAGGAACGCATCTACGGGCACTTCGGCAGCAAGGAGAAGCTGTTCGACGAGGTCATCACGGAGGCGCTCGACGACCTGACGACGCAGATCGCCCTCCCCGGCGCCGATCCCGGCGACTACGTGGCCCGGCTGGCGGACTACTACCACTCACATCCCGACCTGGTGCGGCTGCTGATGTGGGAGGCGCTGAACTACCGGGACCAGGAGGCGATGCCGCCCGGTCAGGAGGCGCGGGTGGAGCGCTGCCGCCGCAAGACGGCCTCGCTGGCGGAGGGCCTGGGCGTGGAGCCGTCGCCGGCGGTGGCCAGGACGGTGTTCATGCTGACCGGGCTGGCGCTGTTCCCCTCGATGATGCCCCAGCTCGGGCGCATCATCCTGGGTGAGGCGGCCGACGACCACGAGGCCATGCGGGACCAGGTCGCCGCGTTCGTCGCGTCCGGCGTCAAGGGATCACAGTGATCATGGGCGGGCGCTCGCTGATCCCGATGTCGCGGAGCAGGATGTCGTGCCCGTCCGGCCCCCTCCTGAACTGTGCCAGCCGGACGGACGGCTCGTGGCAGCTCTCGATCTTGCCCTGACGCAGCAGGCGCGACCAGGCGGCCAGCATGATCTGGGACGCCATCCCCCCGAGCGCCTCGGTCGACTGCGGGGCGTGCTCGCGCGACCCCAGGTCGACCTGGGCGAACGCGTCCAGCCCGGCCAGGTCGAGCAGGTCGATCAGCAGCCCCAGCTCCACGCCGTAACCGGTCAGGAACGGCACCCGTTCCAGGGCTGAGCGGCGGCCGGCGTACTCCCCGGCCAGGGGCTGGACGAAACCGGCCAGTTGCGGCCAGTGGAGGTTGATGAGCGGGCGGGCCACCAGCTCCGTGACGCGGCCGCCGCCGTTGGCGGTGCCGTGCAAGGGGCGGTCATAGCAGCCCTTCGTGTAGACCACGGTCGGGTCCGCGAACAGCGGCCCGAGCAGGCCGAATACCAGAGAAGCACGAAATTTCCGGATGTCGGCGTCCACGAACACCAGCACATCCCCCGAGGTCACGGCCAGCGACTTCCACAATGCCTCGCCCTTGCCGTCCAGCGGCTTGAGCTGCGGCAGGATCTCGTCCTGGGCGTGCACGCAGGCCCCCGCGCGGCGCGCCACGAGCGCCGTGTCGTCGGAGGAACGCGAGTCGATCACCACGATCTCGTCGACGAGCCCGTCCAGCTCACGCCGGATCACCCCGACGATCTCGCCCACGGTCTCACGCTCGTCTCGGGCGGGGAGCACCACGCTCACCGTGGTCTCCCCCTTGGCGGCCTTCAGGTCCCGGCGCGGCCAGTCCGCGGCTGACGAAGTACGGTGCCGCAACCATCCTCGCACTTCAGGCAGCATGCGACCCCTCCCCCCGTATCCCCACATTTCAGATTATGCGGTGCGGGCGTGACGCTCCAGGAACGTGTACACGTCCGCCTCGTCCACCCCGGGGAAGGACCCCGGCGGCAGCGCGGCCAGGACGTGGGAGTTGGCGCGGGCGGAGGGCCAGGCGTAGCCCTCCCAGCGTTCGGACAGCTCGGCGGGCGGGCGGCGGCAGCAGTCGCCGTTGGGGCAGTTCGACTTGGTGCGGTTGGTGGTCTCACGACCTCGGAACCAGCGCGACTCCTTGTACGGCACCCCCAGCGTGATGGCGAAGTCCCGCTCCCGCGACGGATCCACGTGCGCCACGCAGAAGTAGGTCCCGGTGGGCGAGTCGGAATACTGGTAGTAGACCGAGAACCGGTCGGGCGAGGCGAACACCTGCCGCCCCGACCACTGCAGGCACATCCGCTGCCCCTCGATGGCGCCCTGCTCGTCGGCCGGGAAGACGATGCCGTCGTTCTCGTACGCCTTGTAGATGGTGCCCCCGGCGTCGTTGCGCACGAAGTGGCAGACGAGACCCAGGTGGTGGGTGGCGAGGTTGGTGAAGCGGTGGGCGGCCATCTCGTACGACACCGCGAACACGTCCCGCAGGTCCTCCACCGACAGCGCCCGGTCGGCCTTGGCCTCCTGGAGGTAGAGCGTGGCGGCCTTCTCGGGGACGAGGACGGCGGCGGCGAAGTAGTTCGCCTCGGTGCGCTGGCGCAGGAAGTCGGCGAAGTCGCGGGGCTTGTCGTGGCCGAGCGCGAGGTGGCCGAGCGTCTGGAGCAGGATCGTGCGCGGGGTGTGCATGCCGAGCTGCTCGTGCTTGACGTAGATGCGGCGGTTGCGCAGGTCGGTGATGGAACGTACGGATCGCGGCAGGTCCTGCGCGGTGTGCACGGTGTAGCCGAAGTTCGTGACCAGGCTCTGGATCATGCTCTGCGACAGCGCGCCCGTACGGTAGCCGACCGCCGCGAGCGCCTTGGCGGCGGCCTCCTCGATCTCCCCGAAGTAGTTGCCGACCTCGCGCTGCCTGCGCCGCAGCTCGGCGTTGGCGGCCCTGGCCTCCTCCGGGGTGGCGGTGCCGCGGGCCTGCCGGGCGCGCAGCTCGCCGTACAGGCCGAGGAGGTGTTCGAGCACGTCGTTCGGGACGCGGGCGGAGACCTTCAGGCGGGGCAGCCCGAGCCCGGCGTAGATGGGGTCGCGCTGCGCCTCCTCCAGCGCGATCTCGAGCTGGGCGCGGCGGTTGGGCGGCTGGCGGCGCAGCAGCTCCTCGATGGGCACGCCGAGCGCGGCGGCCAACCCCTTGAGCAGCGACAGCTTGGGCTCGCGCTTGCCGTTCTCCAGCAGCGACAGCTGGCTGGGCGCTCTGCCGACGCGCGAGCCCAGGTCGGAGAGGGTGAGGCCGCGCTGCTTGCGCAGGTGCCGGAGGCGCTGGCCGAACGCGATCAGGTCAAGCTCCTGCGTCAAAGACAGCGGTTCTTCACCCAGCAAAGGCGCCATGACGGCATCTTAGACAGAAATTCGGCCCATTTTCTAGTCTCCTGAACAGACCAGCGCCGGATGGCCGTAGCGCTCGAATTGGTCTAGGCCAACAGGAAAACTATCAATTTCTTCACTGCTGAATACCCGTCAGTAATGCAGATCTAGGAAACTTTCGCGATTCTTCTCCCCGTCCGCCACTATGGACGGCCTCCGCCAGGGCACAAACTCGGCTGTGAGCCCCAGGGGACGACAAGGGAGTGAACAATGATCGATCGCCTCAAGGGAGCTGCTGAGCAGCTGCAGGACGAATGGGACAACGACCCTCGCTGGGAGGGCGTCGAGCGCACCTACGGCGCCGAAGACGTGATCCGCTTGCGTGGCAGCGTCCAGGAGGAGCACACGCTGGCCCGGCTCGGCGCCGGCCGGCTGTGGGACCTGCTGAACACCGAGGACTACGTCAACGCCCTCGGCGCGCTGACCGGCAACCAGGCCGTCCAGCAGGTGAAGGCAGGGCTGAAGGCGATCTACCTGTCCGGCTGGCAGGTCGCCGCGGACGCGAACCTGGGCGCGCAGACGTACCCGGACCAGAGCCTGTATCCGGCCAACTCCGTGCCCGCCGTCGTGCGCCGCATCAACAACGCGCTGCTGCGCGCCGACCAGATCACCTGGTCGGAGGGCGACGCCGACGCCCCGCACTGGCTCGCGCCGATCGTGGCGGACGCCGAGGCCGGGTTCGGCGGGGTGCTCAACGCGTTCGAGCTGATGAAGGGCATGATCGCGGCCGGCGCCGCGGGCGTGCACTGGGAGGACCAGCTCGCCTCCGAGAAGAAGTGCGGCCACCTGGGCGGCAAGGTGCTCATCCCGACCGGCCAGCACATCAAGACCCTGAACGCCGCCCGCCTCGCCGCGGACGTCGCCGGAGTCCCCTCGCTGATCATCGCGCGGACCGACGCACAGGCCGCGACACTCCTGACCAGTGACGTGGACCCGCGCGACCAGGCGTTCACCACCGGCGAGCGCACCCCGGAGGGCTTCTACCGGGTCAGGAACGGGCTGGGGGCGTGCATCGCCCGCGGCCTGGCGTACGCGCCGTACTCGGACCTGCTCTGGATGGAGACCAGCACACCCGACCTGGACGTGGCCCGCGAGTTCGCCGAGGCCATCAAGGCGGCGTACCCGGACAAGATGCTCGCCTACAACTGCTCACCGTCGTTCAACTGGAAGAAGCACCTGGACGACTCCACCATCGCCAAGTTCCAGCGGGAGCTGGGGCACATGGGGTACAAGTTCCAGTTCATCACGCTCGCCGGGTTCCACTCGTTGAACTACTCGATGTTCGACCTGGCCCAGGGTTACGCCAGCGACGGCATGACCGCGTACGTCGAGCTGCAGGAGGCCGAGTTCGCGGCCGAGTCGCGCGGCTACACCGCGACCAGGCACCAGCGCGAGGTCGGCACCGGCTACTTCGACCTGGTCAGCACGGCCGTCGCGCCCGACTCCTCGACGACCGCGCTCAGGGGGTCGACGGAGGAGGAGCAGTTCGCCCACTGATCTCGCCGGACCGCCCTCCGGGCATGCGGCGGTTCCCCGGCGAACGGGCCGCGCCAGTCTCCCCCAGCACTGGCGCGGCCCGGCCGCATGCGTGGTCAGCTCTGCCGGTGGCGGCCGGCGTCGAAGTAGCCGCTGAGCAGGGGGTTGTGGCCCGCGACGGCGTCGTGATCGACCAGCCAGAACGAGTACGCCTCCGCGAACAGCTCCCCGTCTGCCGTCATCGCGTACGGGGTGAGGTTTTTGCCCACCCCGTTGTCCCCGACGTATCGGCTGAACGCGGCCAGGCGAGGAGTGATGTAGCCCTGAGGCGTCCTGTACTTCTGGCGCCACCGGGCCGCGCGGATCTCGCCGTCGCACCAGCGTTCGATCGCCTGCCGATAGACGTCCCAGAGCCCGTCGCTCAGCTTCTTGGCCACCTGACTCTTGAGGGTCACGTACGTGGCTTCAGGCTCGTGGTTTCCGCCGTTGCCGGCCTCGATCCACGTGCCGATCTGCTCATAGGTTTCGGCCAGATAGTTGTAGTCCGCCACCCGCGCGCTCGGGAGACCACTCCCGCGCCGGCCCAGCTCCTCAGCGTCGATCTGGAGTTCGACAGCGTCGTCGACCTGGTTCTGCCGCACGGCCGCGGGGTCTCCGCCGACCACCCAGGTGGCGTTCTCCCAGGACTCGTGCCTGCGGTTGGCACACTCCACGGCGTGCCCGACCTCGTGCAGGATGGCCTGCACACTCGGGGGCCAGGCTTGCGAAGTGGCGCCGCCGTAGAAGCCGAGCCGGTCCTGATCGAACGCCGCGTCCGCCACCTGGAGCGTTCCACGGGCCACCGTCCAGGGCCCGGCCTCCTGGGAGAACTTCGCCTTGTTGTGGCCGCCCACGCCGGCGCGCAGCAGGCCGAGCCGCTCGACCTGGACGCCGCGGAGCGCCGGACGGTCGTCACGGGGGACGAGGGACAGCGCATAGTGAAGCTTGGTCAGGTGGTCCAGCATCCAGTTGCCCGAGATGCCGGCCAGCCCGTACTCTCCGGCGAGCTGATTCTTCAGCTGGGACACGTCCTGGCTCTGCGGCGGAGGACCGGCCGGCAGTCCGCGGCCGACGAGGGTCGCGGTTCCCACGGAGTTTTCGTAGTGGAGGATGACCTGCCCCAGGGGCGGGTTCTCACCCTCGGCGAGCGGGAGGATCTGGTGGTTCGTCTGGTTCTGCAGCGGCTGTGGAGCACAGCTCGCCAGTAACCACAGCAGGATGTCGCGCTCGGCCTGAGCCCCTCCATTGATCCTGACGCTCGCGCTGGTGAGGCCGCTGGCTTTGACCAGCGACTCGGCGCTCGCGGCGGTGACGGCCTGCGGCCTCAGCCCCTGGAAAATCTCGATCACGTACTTGATCGGCATGCTCCGGCCTCTTCTCGCCTCACTCTGCTCGGGCACTCTGCGCTGTCCCCGAGTGCCGGAGAGTGAATCCTGATACGGCAAGGCGGAAGATTCTTCAGGCGACCTTCCGGAAGACCACGGTGGCGCAATAACGGCCCTCCACGTCGAGCTCGGCCTCGGCGCTGATGACGTCCAGCTCCGCGTCGAGACCGAAGAAGCTGAGCGCCTGGGCCACGGCCTTGCTTCTGATCTCGTCCGGCGTCGCTTCGCTCACCGTGACGCGCAGCGTGAGCGGGAACCCTCTCGTACTCATGATGATCTTCTTTCACAGAAGAGTTCCGTCCCCCTCCGAGCGTAGCCCGCGGGGGGACGGCTGGGGCGTGCAACAGTTTGCGCGCCTCATCCCTCTCGGAGGTGAAGGAACGGACGAAGGGCGAGGACTGTTGGAAGGTGATCCCCGTTTCGCGGAGTTCGTCGCCGAACGCGGCGACGCGCTGCTGCGCTACGGATTTGTGCTGGCCGGCAATCCGCACGACGCGGCGGACCTGGTCCAGGAGGCGCTGCTGAAGCTGCGCGGCGCCTGGCCCCGGCTGCGGCTGAAGGAGAACCCGGAGAGCTACGCGCGTACCACCATGGCCAGGCTGCACATCGCCACGTGGCGGAAGCGCAGGCGTGAGCAGCTCGCCTGGGACCTGCCGGACGGCGAGTACCACGACCTGCTGCCCAGCGGCGACGAGCGCCGGATGTGGCAGGCGCTGGCCGGGCTGCCGCGCAAGCAGCGCGCGGTGCTGGTGCTGCGCTACTACGAGCAGCTCGACGACACCGAGATCGCCACCGTGCTCGGGATCTCCCGCGGCACGGTACGCAGCCAGGCCGCCCGCGCGCTGGACAAGCTGCGCGTGGCGCTCCCAAGCGAGCCGATGACCAGGGGGAACGTACGATGACCGAGGTTGAGGAGACCCTGCGCAGGACGCTCGGCCACGCCGCCGAGCAGGCGCCGAGGCTGCCCGCCCTGCTGTCCCAGCGGCTGGAGCGGATCCACCGGCGCAGGAGGGAACGCGCCCGGATCGCGCTGGCCGCCGCCGCGGTCGTGCTGGTCGGGGCCGGGGCCGTGCTGCGCGGCGGCGACACCATCACGGCCGTCCCCGCCACGGGGCGGGACCTGGCCGAGGCGCCGGCCGAGCAGGTGGAGAAGGTCTGGCCTGAGGCGGTGCGGACGATCCCGGCGAAGGCCCCCGACGGGGTGCCGTGGCGGCCCCAGACGTTCATCGACGACGGCACGCTGCTCATGGAGGCCCAGAACGACGACGCACCCGGGCAAAAGAGCGCCGTCTACGCCTACGACCTCGACGCCGGCACGCCACGCAAGATCGCCGACGTCCCGGCCCCCGAGGGCACGGTGGGCTTCGGCAACGGTTACGCCGTGGGCGGCGGCCACGTGGTCTGGTGGACCGGGACGAAGGACTCGGTCGCGCACCTGTGGACGGTGCCGCTGGACGGCGGCACCCCGAAGATCGTCGCCGACCAGCGCCTCACCACAACCGACGACGGCAGCGGAGTCGACAGGATCGCCGTAGCCAACGACAAGATCGTTTTCTCTCTGTCGTCCACCGGCGGGGTCTTCACCGTTCCTCTCGGGGGCGGCACGGTGGAGCCGGTCCAGGGCGGCACCGGGATGCATCTGCTGGCCTGGCCGTGGATCGGCGCGCCGGGGAGAGGAGGCGAGCCCCACGGCACGGACTACGCCCGGATCCAGAACGTGGAGACCGGTGAGACCAGCACAGCCGTCATCCGGCCTGGCGAGGCGGTGCGTTCCTGCGGCGTGACCATCTGCCTGGGCGCGACCGCGGAAGGCGCGGCCTTCTTCCGGAATCGGGACGGCTCATCGCAGAAGAACGTGCCGGGCATCGTGGCCTTGACGGACCCGCCCACGCAGAACCGCTTCTACATCTCTGTGTACGGCGAAGGGAAACCCGTGGGCGTGGGACTTTACGACCTGGACACCGGCAGGTCGGGCGACCTGAGCGTCCCGGGGGAAGGCACTTTCATCAGACCGCCATCCACGGATTGGACCGGCCGGCTCATCAGCTACACGCTCGGGGACGACCTCTATCTGATCGACCTGTCTAAGATCCGGTAGCCGTCGGCGTCTCCGACACCGACACGGACGGGTCCGGCGACTCGCCGGGCCCGTCCTGGGGGATCGTGCTGATCGATTGCGACGGCCGCGGGCAGTCCCTCCTGACCGCGTTGCCGCGCCGGCCCGCCGGGCTCGCGCAGTCGGCCGGGTCCCCGCCGCCCGGCCCGCTGCTGCTGGCCGGGCCGAAGGTGTCCTTCCTGCCGGGCGAGGGGCTGTGCACCGTCAGCGGGGCCTTGGCACGGGTGCGCGTGACGGACGTCGTGGGCGTGCTCGACGGCGTGAGCGGGGCGGCGGCCCTCGTCGGCGGGAGCGGGGCGGCGGGCGTGGACGAGGGGCGGACGGTCGAGTCCGCGCTGCCGTGAGAGCGCACGACCGGCGGGCTGCCGGGCGGCAGCGAGCCGCCTCCGACGCTCGCGCCGTCAACGCCCGCCGCGATCACCGTGAGGGCCGCGATGGACACCGTGGCGAGGGCGGCGAAGCTGGCGTGCGACAGCTGCGCCCCGGCCCTGGCCCTGCGCCCGCGTTTGTGGGAACGCTCCACACCCGCCTCCGGCGTCCCGGACTCGGCCAGGCGTACCCTGCCGCCGCCGGGCGGATAGGGCACGGGCGTCCAGATCTCCTCCAGCACCCCGGCCACCGCCTGCCGCAGGTCCCAGGGCTCGCCGACGCCACCGGCGGCCAGCAGCGCCCGGAGCAGGTCGGCGGACCTGGGGCGGTCGGCGGGGTCCTTGGCCAGCGCGGCCTCCACGGCGGGCCGCAGCATGGCGGGCACGCCGGCGACGCGCGGCGGGTCGAACAGGATCCGCCGGGTCAGCACGTCCGCCTCTCCACGGCCGAACGGGTGATGCCCCGTGGCCGCGAACGCCACCAGGCACCCCCACGCGAACACGTCCGACGCGGGCACCGCCGGGCCACCCGTCAGCCGCTCCGGCGCCACCCATCCGGGGCTCCCCATCACCTGGCCGGCCTGCGTGTGCGCGGCCAGCGTGTCGACGTCACGCGCGATGCCGAAGTCGATGACGCGCGGGCCCAGCGTGGACAGGAGCACGTTGCCGGGTTTGAGGTCCCGGTGCACCAGCCCCGCCTCGTGCACCGCCACCAGGGCGGCGGCCACGCCGAGCGCCACGCCGTACGCGAGGTCGGGCGTGAGCGCCCCCTTGGCCGCGACGACCTGGGAGAGCGCCGGGCCCGGGATGTACTCGGTGACCAGGTACGGGCGATCCTTGTCGGTGCCGTCCTCCACCACCGCCGCCGTGCAGAAGGGCACCAATCTTCGCGAGAAAGCCACTTCCTCGGCGAAGCGCGCGCGTAACGTGGCATCGTTGAGACGCACCGCGTGCGGCGTCTTGAGTGCGACCAGCCCACCCTGAGGGTGTTCGGCCAGATAGACCACTCCCATCCCACCCATGCCGAGGCGGCCGAGGAGCAGATATCGGCCGATGATGACCGGGTCGCCCACCGTAAGCGGTCGCACGCCAGGAGGCATGTCGCCAGCACCACGCGCCATACGGGTTTCGCCTCTCTGATCCAGGACACGGCAAACACACTGTGGCCGGATCCGCGGAGGCTTTCCGCATGTCCGTCATAAGAGGTATTGCAGGTAAGGTCTTCGTTCCTCTGGGGTCAGTAAGAGCTGGGGTTCAGTGGTCTGAAGTGGTGTTATGGCTCTGACGTTTCCCGCGAGAACGATCTAGGAAGCGATCGCGGCGTCTTCCTCGGCCTCGACCTGACGGTTCCAATCGCGCTTCATCTGGCGCCACGCCTCGTCGTCGGCGCCCGTCCGCCAGTAGCCGGAGATGGACAGCCGGTCCAGCCCGATCCCCCGCTCGACGCGCAGGTGACGCCGGAGTTCCTTGACGAAGCCCGCCTCACCGTGCACGAACGCGTGCACGTTCCCCTCGGGGAAGGCCAGCTCCCGCACCGCCTTGACGAGTTTCTCGCCCACGGGACGGCCGCCCCGGTAGAGCCACTCGACCCGCGCGTCGCCGGGCGTGTCCAGCTTCTGCTCGTCCTCCGGCGCGTCCACCTCGACCAGCACGTGCGCCTGCGCGCCGTCCGGCAGGGACTCCAGGGAGGCGGCGATGGCCGGCAGCGCGCTCTCGTCGCCGATCAGCAGGTGCCAGTCGGCCTCGGGGTCGGGCGCGTATCCGCCGCCGGGGCCGAGCATGAGCAGGACGTCGCCGGGGACGGCCTGCGCGGCCCACGGTCCGGCCAGCCCCTCGTCGCCGTGCACCACGAAGTCGAGGGTCAGCTCGCGGCTGTCGGGGTCCCAGGCGCGTACGGTGTAGGTCCGCAGCCGTGGCCAGACCTCGCGCGGCATCGTCTCGCGGCAGGTCTTCACGCTGAACGGAGTGGGGTATTCGACCCCTTCGTAGGGAAAGACCAGCTTGACGTAGTGGTCCGTCAGGCCGGCGGTGGCGAAGTCGGCCAGCCCGTCGCCCCCGACCACGACGCGGACCATGTGCCGCGAGATCCACTCGGTCCGCAGGACGACGCCACGATGATGATCCGTGGGCTTCTCTGCCATGCACAGCCCCCTGACTTCGAGTTAGGTATACCTAACCTTACACACCTCAAGCTGTCAGCGTACGCCGAGAACCGTAAAAAGGGCAGTGCCAAAATTCACGCCGCCGCGATGTCGCCCGCGGACGCGCGCCGGGCGGCCACGGCCCGCAGGAAGTGCGACATGTGCCGGAAGGCCAGTCTCGCCTCGGGCAGCACGTCCGCCAGGATCGGGAAAACGTGGGGCATCCGATTCCATTCTTCGTACCGTACCGGCACCCCGGCCTGCCGCGCCCGCTCGGCCACCCGCCTGGCCTCGTCCCGCAGCACCTCGGTCGAGCCGGTCACGATCATGAGCGGCGGCAGCCCCGTGAAGTCCCCGAGCACCGGGGAGACCAGCGGATCGCTCGGGTCGAGGCCCGAGGTCCACCGGCGGGCCAGCCAGCGCACCCGGCCGGACGGGAGCATGGGGTCCTGCCAGCGGTTCGCGGTCCGCGGGATGTCCGTCAGGTCGGCCCACGGCGACAGGCAGATCGCCGCGCCGGGCATCGGCAGCTTCCCGTCGCGCAGCGCCAGCAACGTCGCCAGCGTGAGGTGGCCCCCGGCGGAGTCCCCCGCCAGGATGACGTCCCCGGGCGCGTGGCCGCGGCGCAGCAGGCAGTCGTACGCGTCCACCGCGTCGGCCAGCGAGTCCGAGAGCTTGTGCACCGGCCCCTGCCGGTAGTCGAGCGCCAGCACGGGCCGCCGGGCCGCCACCGACAGCCTCCAGGTGATGGACCGGTGGGTACGCGGCGAGCACGAGAAGTAGCCGCCGCCGTGGAAGTAGAGCACCACCTTGCCCTCGTCGAGTTTCGGCCCCCCGCGCACCCACTCGCCCTGGCACGCCGAGAACTCCTCGGACTCGATCGTGACGTGTTCGGGCTGGGGAACGCGTACCAGGCGGCCGAGCTCACCGAGCCGGGCCGCGCACACGAGGGCCAGCGGATGGCGCATCAGCACGGTGGACGCCGGCTTCAAGGTGCCCCACATCAGACTCGTCAGGGCGCGGGCTTGCCAGCTCAAGGGATAGTCGGGGACGACGTCCCGGTCGATCTCCATATCGGCCCTCCGATGAATCTCCTTCCCCGGATGAAGATCGTCCTACCGGCTAGTAAGTATCACATCTCTTACCTGGATATTTCGGCTCTGTGACACGCTGTCCTCCATGGCCGGATACTCGGGCACTCCTCTGCCGCGCAAGCTCGGCGTCAAGCCGGGACACCAGGTGCTCGCCATCGATGCCCCCGACGGCCTCGACCTGGGCGAGCCCGCCGCCGAGGTGCATCGGACCCCGGCCGGCGGGCCGTACGACGTCATACTGGTCTTCTGCCCCGACGCGGCGGCACTTCACGAGGCGTTCCCGCCCGCCATGGCTCTGCTGGCGAAGAACGGCGGCCTGTGGGTCTGCTGGCCGAAACGCGCCAGCAAGGTGCCCACCGACCTCTCCGAGAACCCGATCCGCGACTACGGCCTGTCCATGGGGCTGGTGGACAACAAGGTGGCCGCGATCGACGACACCTGGTCGGGCCTCCGCTTCGTCTACCGCCTCACCGACCGTTGAGCGATTAATTGCGTTGCGGGGCCCGTCGCCCCCAACGCATAATTCCATGCTTCCCATCGGCAGACCCGTGCGCGGGTCCGTACACGGTTGGTCACCGTGTCCTCACCCTCCGGAGGTGCAAAACCATACCCCTATATGCCCGGCTCGTCCGGTACGGCTTCCGTAAACACGCCACCTACGTCTGGGCCGCGGTCGCCGGCGCTTTCACCAACAGCGTCTTCGGCATCCTTCGTGCCTACATCCTCATCGCGCTCTGGCAGGCCCGCCCCGGGCTGGCCGGCTACGACGTGACCGACGCCATCACGTTCTGCTTCATCACCCAGGCGTTCATCGGCCCGTTGCAGCTGTTCGGGGGCGGGCTCGGCATCCCCGAGCGCATCCGCAGCGGCGACATCGCGCTCGACCTGGTCCGGCCCGCCTCGCTCCAGCTCTGGACGCTGGCCGAGGACCTGGGCAGGGCCGCGTACCTGTTCCTGGTCCGCGGCATCCCGCCCATGCTGGTCGGCGCGGCGGTGTTCGGCATCACGGTCCCCGCCGGGCCGGGGCAGTGGCTGGCGTTCCTGGCCGGCTTCGCCGTCGCGTTCCTGGTCGGCTTCGGCTGGCGCTACCTGGTGGCGCTGTCGGTCTGCTGGCTCCTCGACGACCGCGGCGTCGCCGTGGTGTCGATGCTCCTGACGACGTTCTTCTCCGGGATGATGGTGCCGCTGCACCTGTTTCCCGGCCGGCTCGGCGACCTGGTCATGGCGCTGCCCTGGGCGGCAATGGTCCAGTTGCCGACCGATCTCTACCTCGGCAAGGCCCCGGTCCTGGAGACGCTCGCGTTCCAGGCGCTCTGGGCCGCGATCCTGCTCGGGCTGGGGGCGCTCGCCACCATGGCGATCCGCCGCAAGGTGGTGATCCAGGGTGGTTAGGACCTACTTCCTGCTGCTGTGGACCTGGACCCGCGCGGCGGCGTCGTACCGGGTGTCGTTCGCCCTGATGACCCTGTTCGGCGCCCTCAGCGCCGCGGTGGACGTCGCCGTGATCCTGATCGTCTTCGCCAACACCACCACGCTCGCGGGATTCTCCCGCGACGAGGTCCTCTTCCTGTACGGCGCCGCCGGCGTGTCGTTCGCCATCTGCGACACGTTCGTCAGCAACATCGACCGGATCAGCCAGCACATCAAGGCGGGCACCCTCGACACGTTCCTGATCAGGCCCGTCAGCCCGTGGATCCAGCTCGCCGCCGACCGCTTCGTGCCCGCCAGGGTGGGCCGGATCCTGCAGGCGTGCGTCGTGCTCGGCTACGGCATCGGCGCGGTCGACCTCGACTGGCGGCGGGCCTGGATGATCCCCGTCATGCTGGTCACCGGGATTGTCATCTTCGCGGCGATCTGGACATTCGGCGGCGCGATCCAGTTCGTGCTGACCGACGCTCCCGAGGTGTCCAACGCCTTCACCTACGGCAGCGCCCAGCTCAACCAGTACCCGCTCAGCATCTACGGCCGCGACCTGGTCAGGGGCGTGACATACGTGTTCCCGCTGGCCTTCGTCAACTGGCAGCCCGGCCTGTACGTGCTGGGCCGGGACGACCCGTTCGGCACGCCGGAGTTCCTGCGGTTCGCCGCGCCGGTCGCCGCGCTGGTCCTCACGCTGCTGGCCGGGCTGGCCTGGCGGCAGGGCATCAGGCATCACCGATCCACGGGGAGTTGAGCATGATCGAACTTGACCGGGCCGGACGCTCGTTCAAGATCAAGAGGAATGTCGTCCACGCCGTGAGCGACCTGTCGTTCACCGTGGAGGCGGGAGAGTTCGTCGGCTACCTCGGGCCCAACGGCGCGGGCAAGTCCACCACGATCAAGATGCTCTGCGGCATCCTCACGCCCACGTCCGGCCGGGTCCGGGTGGCCGGGCTCGACCCGTCACGCCGGCGCACGTCGCTGGCGCGGCGGATCGGGGTGGTGTTCGGGCAGCGGACGACGCTGTGGTGGGACCTGCCGCTCTGCGACAGCTTCGAGCTGATCCGCCACCTGTACAAGGTGGACCGGGCCACGTTCAGGTCCCGGCTCGGCGAGCTGACCGAGACGCTCGACCTGGGCGAGTTCATGCGCACGCCGGTGCGCCAGCTCAGCCTGGGCCAGCGCATGCGGGGCGACCTCGCGGCGGCGCTGCTGCACGCGCCCGAGGTGCTGGTGCTCGACGAGCCGACGATCGGGCTGGACGTGGTCAGCAAGTCCGGCATCCGGGACTTCCTGCAGCGGCTGAACGCCGAGCGGGGCACGACCGTGCTGCTGACCACGCACGACCTCGGCGACATCGAACGCCTGTGCCGCCGGGTCATGGTGATCGACCACGGACGGCTGGCGTTCGACGGCACGCTCGACGACCTGATGGCCACCTCTCCCGGCCAGTCGAGCATCGAGGACGTGGTGACCCGCCTCTACACGGGCAGAGCTCAGTAGTAGCTGCCCTCCGGCGTGGCCTCGTAGTCCTCGTCGACGTCGTCGTACTGGCGCGACCAGCGCGACGGCATCAGCACGGGGATGAACAGCGCCACGCCGAGCAGGGCGAACACGCCTGACGTGAGCAGGGTCTTGGCGCCCCAGCCGGCGTCCCTGATGATCTGGTTGACCGACGGGGCGCTCGGGATCAGGGAGAGCGCCCTGTTCACGTCGAGCGCGTAGACGACCGTCCAGGCCAGCAGCACCATCGACGGCACGAACGTCGCCATCGGCGAGATCCGGCCCGCCACCACCAGCCCGAAAACCAGCCCGACGGCGGCCATCGCGCCCAGCGCGATCCACATCTTCTGGTTGTCCGGAGGGGTCGCCGCGGCGTTGCCGACGGCCTGTTGAACGGCCCAGCCTCCGCCCGCCAGCAGGGCCGCGGTCACCACCAGCCCGACGAGGAAACCACCCAAGTGCCGCAACGTTCTCACCTCAATGTCAACGCGATCGGCACGACCCTAGCCCTAAATGCCCGTTTTGGACCAGCCAATGTGGACCTTCGTACTTCGGGTCTCATGACTCACTGCCCCGTGAGAGCATGGGGCACACCCATGCGTGCGCACCTTCCCCTCAGGCTCGCGCGGACGGCCGCCTTCGCCGCCGTCTGCGTGGCTCTCGCCGCCTTCGCCCACGTGCTGGGCGGCGGCTCGGTGCCCGCGCCGTGGGTCGCCGGACTGGGGCTCGCGGGCGTGTCCGCACTGGGGCTGGCGCTGTGCGGCAGGGAGCGCTCCGCGGCGACGATCAACCTCGTGCTGGTGGGGGCGCAGCTCGCGCTGCACGAGCTGTTCGCGGCCGACGGGGCCGCCTACTTCTCCATGCGCGGGCTGTTCACGCTGGGCGCCGGGGCGCACGGCCACGGCCAGGGCGGCCTGGCGGTCAACACCGGGATGCTGCTCACCCACGTGACGGCCACGCTGATCACGGGCCTGTGGCTGGCGCGCGGCGAGGTCGCGCTCTGGTCGCTGCTGCGCCTGGTCGGCCGCCGGCTCATGCTGCTCCCGGCGGTCGCCGTGCCGCCGTTCTCGCGCCCCCGGGCGCCGATCGTCCGGGCGAGGGTCGTCCCGCTCCAGCCGGAGTTCCGGCTCTGCGTGGCCAGGCGTGGTCCTCCACTTCCCGCCTGACCTGCTGACACCCCTTATTCGTCCCCATTACCAAGTGGAGTTCCCGCATGTCCTTCGCACGCCGTGCGGCGACCGTGCTCGCCGCCGCCACCGCTCTCACCGTCGGGCTCGCCATTCCGGCCCTGGCCCACGTCACCATCCAGCCGGGCACCGCCGAGCAGGGCGGGTTCACCAAGGTCGCGTTCCGCGTCCCGAACGAGCGCGACGACGCCTCGACCGTCAAGGTCGAGGTCGCCTTCCCCACCGACCATCCGCTGGCGTTCGTGTCGGTCAAGCCCCTGCCGGGCTGGGAGGTCAAGGTCACCCAGGGCAAGCTGCCCAAGCCGGTCAAGACCGAGTACGGCGACCTCGAAGAGGCCGTGACCAAGGTCGTGTGGTCCGGCGGCAAGATCAACCCGGGCGAGTTCCAGGAGTTCGAGGTGTCCATGGGGCAGTTGCCCAAGGACACGGACTCACTGGTGTTCCCGACGAAGCAGACGTACTCGAAGGGTGAGGTCGTGGACTGGTCGGACGCGCCCAAGACGGACGGGACCGAGGCGGAGCACCCCGCCCCGACGCTCAAGCTGGTCCCCGCGAGCGGGGCCGGCGAGCACGGCATGGCGTCGGCCTCGGCCTCGGCCGCTCCGGCGGCCGCCACCGCTCCCTCGGTGGCGCCGGTGGCGGCGGCCACGTCGGCCTCCGACGGCACCGCCCGCCTGCTCGGCGGCGCCGGTCTCGTGGTGGGCGTCATCGGCCTCGTGATCGGCGCGCTCGGCCTGCGCCGCCGCCCCGCCGCCTGACCCTCCCGCCTCCCCCGCGCCCCGGCCGTCCGCGGTCGGGGCGCTTCCGGGCGTCAGGACGTGATGTCCTTGCCGGAGAAGCGGGCCCAGGCGATCGAGCCGAACAGCGCGATGTACGCCCCGAACGCCAGCAGCCCGTCCCACAGATGCCCGAAGTCGATCGGGCTGCGCAGCACGGCGTCGAAGTTCGTGAACTTGGACGGCAGCAGGTACGGCGTGATCGCGCCCAGCTCGGGGATCGCCCGGAGCACCTGGCAGACGATGATCAGCACCATGGTGGCCGCGATGGCCCCGATGGACACCTCGGTGAACGTCGACAGCGCCAGCGCGACCGCGGCCAGGGCGGCCATCCCGGCGCCGACGTACCCGACGGCGATGAGGATGCGCAGCAGCCCGTCGGCCATCGAGATCGTGGTGCCGGACAGCAGCGTCACGGGCCCGGCCGGGAAGAGGATCAGGCCCGTCAGCAGCGCCGTCAGAGCCACCACCGCGGTGACCGCGTACGCGAAGACGACCGCGTTGACGTACTTGACCAGCAGCAGCCGGGTGCGCCCCGCCGGGGCGGCCAGCAGGTAGCGCAGGGTCCCCGCCCCGGCCTCGCCCGCGATCGAGTCGCCGGCCACGACGCTGACGGCGACCGGCATCAGCAGCAGGACGAGGAACGAGAACGACACGAACGTCAGCATCAGGCTGTTGCCCACCACGTCCTGGACGATCCCGCCCATCCCCTCCTCGGAGGAGACGAGCCGCAGCGCCACGCCGATGACGATCGGCACGACGCCGAGCACGGCCAGCATCGTCAGGTTGCGCGGCCTGCGGAACGTCAGGCCCAGCTCCGAGCCGAGCAGCCGCCAGAACGCCCACGCGCTTCGCACCGCGGGGGCCGGAGCGGGGGCGGGCGGCTCCGGCGGGTGGCGTTCGGTGGTGCGCATGGACTCCGCGACGGGCACCAGCCCGGGCGTGCGGCGCTCCTCCTCCTGGGTCCCGGCCCCCGTGGTCCCGACGGCGGACCCCAAGGTCCCCGCCGTCTCAGCCGTCGACATCGAAGCCCTCCCCTGTCAGTCCCACGAACACGTCCTCAAGGCTCGGCCGCACCACGGCCAGCCCGCGGACGGCCACGCCCTCCCCCACCAGCGCGGCGTTGACGCGCTCCGGCGCGTGCCCGCCGAGCTCCGCCGTGACCTCACCGCCCGAGGGCCGCACGTCGGCCAGGCCGAGCGTGCCGAGCACCCGCGCGGCGTCGGCCACGTCCGGCGTCTCCACCCGGATGCGCGTCACGAGCCCGCCGTTCAGCGAGGCGATCGTGCCCTGCGCCACGAGCTTGCCGGTACGCATGATCGCGGCGTGCGTGCACATCTGCTCCACCTCGGCCAGCAGGTGGGAGGAGACGAAGACCGTCGTACCGTCGGCGGCTATCTCCTTGACCAGCGCGCGGACCTCGCGCGTGCCCTGCGGGTCGAGCCCGTTGGTGGGCTCGTCCAGGATGAGCAGCTCGCGCGGCCCCAGCAGGGCGGCGGCGATGGCCAGGCGCTGGCGCATGCCGAGCGAGTAGTTGCGGAAGCGCTTGCCGGCCGCGGCCGACAGGCCCACGCGGTCGAGCGCCTCGGCGATGCGCCGCTTGGCGGTCGCGCCGGGCGCGGTCGGGTCCGCGGAGTCGAAGCGCATCAGGTTGGCCGCGCCCGACAGGTACGGGTAGAAGGCCGGTCCTTCGACCAGCGCCCCCACCTTGGGCAGGGCCTGGGCCTGGGGCAGGTCGAGCACGGAGTACGCGCCCGACGTCGGCGCGACCAGGCCGAGCAGCATGCGGATCGTGGTGGTCTTGCCCGAGCCGTTCGGCCCCAGGAAGCCGAACACCGAGCCGCGCGGCACGGCCAGGTCCAGCGTGTCCACGGCGACCTGGCCGCCGCGGAAGCGCTTGGTCAGGCCCTCCGTGACGATCGCGAACTCCCCCGCGTTCACCCCCGGGGGCAGGGCCGCCCCGAAGGGCGCCCCTGCTTCCTGCGTGACGGTGGTCACTTGATGCCCGCCGCCTTGGTGATCTCCTCCGGGGTGACCGCGCCGACCAGGAGGCGGCCGTCGTCGGTCAGCAGGGCGGTGACGAGCTTGGTCTTGATCAGCTTGCCCGAGCCCCACGTGCCGCTCACCGGGGTGGCGGACTTCAGCACGCTGTCGACCAGCGCACTGGGGTCACCGGTCATGTCACCGCGCGGGCCGCCCTGGCGCCCCTCCGACGGCGTCGCGGTCTTCAGGTCCGACGGCGAGAACGGCACGACCGCCACGGTCGTCCAGCCCTGGCCCACGACCTTCAGGTCGCCCGCGACGTCCTTGGCGTGCTCGGCGCGGTCGGCTGCCAGGTCCTGCTCCATGCCGGCCCCGAGGGTCTTCTCCTCCACCTTGGCGCCCGCGGGCGGGGTGAAGGTGAAGTTCTCGGCCGCCGGCGGCGTGAACGTCACCTGCGTGAACCCGACCTGGAACGCCGGCTCGGCCGACCCCTTGGCGAACACCTGCACCTGCAGCGGGACGTACGTCTCGCCGTCGAGGGCGATGCGGATCTCCTGGACGAGCGAGCCCGCGTCCTTGGGCGCCAGCACGAGCTGGTAGACCGGCCGGCCCGCCACCTCGGCGGTGTTGATCACGCGCACCGCCGTGTGCTGGTCGGCGTTGGCCAGCAGCCGCTCGGCCACCTGCTGCGGCGTCACGTCGGTCGGTTGCGGCGTGGGCAGGCCCTCCTTGTGCTGCCCGGCCTCCCCCTTGATGGTCAGCTTGGTGGCCGTGTTGGTGGCGCTCTCCCAGTACCAGGCCGTGTCGCCGTTGACGATCAGGTTGGTCTCGTTCAGCTGGGTCGGCAGGGCCACCCGCATCTTGTCCTCGCCGCCGTACCAGACCTTCACCTCGTGCGAGCCGGACAACAGGCTCAGCGGCGACGCCTCACCGGTCTGCGGCAGCGCCGGCAGGCCGAGCGAGGCCGTCTGCTGCACCGTGCCGGACATCGGCGCGATGCCGCCTTCCTTGCTGGTCGCCGCCGCGGCGTCGGCCAGCAACTGCTGCGCCGACCGCTCCGGCAGCACCGGGGCGCCGCTCACCGCGGCTATGACGGGGCCGGCGCCGATCGCGGCTCCGATCACGGCCGCTGCCGCGATCGGCACTCCCCACCTCACGAACGTGCCTCTGCGCATCTCACTCCTTAACGGTATGTCGATGTTCAGAGACTGCGTCATGCATGCTTAGGCGGACCTGAGACTGTCTGAGACGGCTCTCAGTCTTCTCAGCGTTGTCTCAGGGCGAGGACAGGAGAATTGCCACATGAGAGTGCTTGTCGTCGAGGACGAGCGGCGGATGGCCGCCGCGCTTCAGCGGGGGCTCCAGGCTGAGGGGTTCGCCGTGGACCTCGCCCACGACGGCGAGGATGGGCTGCACGCGGCCCGGCACGGTGACTACGACGTCGTGGTGCTCGACATCATGCTGCCCAGGCTGTCGGGCTACAACGTGTGCAAGCAGTTGCGCGCGGAGGAGAACTGGGTGCCGATCCTGATGCTGTCGGCCAAGGACGGCGAGTACGACATGGCCGACGGGCTCGACCTGGGCGCCGACGACTACCTGACCAAGCCGTTCTCGTACGTGGTGCTGGTGGCCAGGCTCCGGGCGCTGCTGCGGCGCGACGCGGGGCGGCGGCCGTCGGTGCTGGTGGCCGGGGACCTGTCGCTCGACCCGGCCCGGCGCAGGGTCGAGCGGGACGGGAGCTCGATCGAGCTGACGCCGAGGGAGTTCGCGCTGCTGGAATACCTGATCCGGCGGCGGGACGAGGTCGTGTCGAAGGCGGAGATCCTGGAGCACGTCTGGGACACCTTCGACACCGACCCGAACGTGGTCGAGGTGTACGTCGGCTACCTGCGCCGCAAGATCGACGCCCCGTTCGGCAGGAACGCGCTCCAGACCGTGCGCGGCGCGGGCTACCGGCTGGCGGGCGACGGTGGCTGACTCCCCGCTCGTCTGGTGGCGGCGGCAGGGGCTGCGGTTCAGGCTCACGGTGGCGGCCGCCGCGGTGCTCGCGCTGGCGCTGGCCGTGTCGGCGTCGGTGCTGGTCAGCGTGCTGGAGCGGGCGCTGATGGACACGGTGGACGAGTCCACCAGGCAGACGGCGCAGACCGTGCGTGTGGCGGCCGACGCCGGGACGCTGACCAGCCCGATCACCACACACGACGGCACGATCGTGCAGGTCATCGACGCCGGGGGGCGCATCACGCACGTCACGTACGGCACCGACCGGCTGGTGCCGCTGCTGGACGCCAAGGCCCGGGCCAAGGTGCTCAAGCGCGGGCAGGCCACGCTCATGGACGGGCGGCCGTACGCGGTCTCCGGGTACCTGCGGGTGATCGTGCTCAGCGCGGACCGCGGGCAGACCGTGATCGCGGCCCGGCCCATCAGCGAGATCCAGACCAGCCTGGTCACGGCCGGACGGGTGCTGCTGGTGGGCACGCCGGCGCTGATCGTGCTGCTCGCGGTGGCGAGCTGGCTCATGATCGGCCGGACGCTGCGCCCGATCGCGGCGCTGCGCAGGGGCGCGGCGGACATCACGCACACGGCCAGGTCGCGCCGGCTGCCGGTGCCGCAGTCGCGTGACGAGGTGTACTCGCTGGCCACCACGCTCAACGACATGCTGGCCAGGCTGGAGGAGGCCGAGCAGCGCCAGCGGGCGCTGGTCTCCGACGCCGCGCACGAGCTGCGCAGCCCGCTGGCCAGCATCAGGCTGCAGCTGGAGGTCGCGATGGGGCATCCGGAGGGTCAGGACTGGCGGGAGACCGCCGAGGGCGTCCTGGAGGACACGATGCGGCTGTCCAGGCTGGCCGAGGACCTGCTGGCGCTGGCCAGGCTGGACGAGCGCGGCGGCGTGCCCGCCAGGCGGGAACCCGTCGAGCTGGACGAGGTGGTCCGCCAGACCGTCGACAGGTACGCCGAGGCGCGCCTGACGGCGTGCGACCCGGTCGTGGTGCGCGGAGACGCCCTCGACCTGAGCCGGGTGCTGACGAACCTGATGGACAACGCGGTACGCCACACCTCTTCCAAGGTCGAGGTGGCCTTGACCGCGGACGGAGTGCTGACGGTGACCGATGACGGGCCCGGCATCCCCGAACAGGATCGCGAGCGCGTCTTCAACCGCTTCACCAGGCTTGACTCCGGGCGCAGCCGCGATGAGGGCGGCGCCGGGCTGGGGCTGGCTATCGTACGCGAGACCGTGCGTGCGCACGGCGGCACGGTCGTCCTGGAGGACGCCGCGCCTGGGCTGCGGGCGGTGGTGCGGTTGCCGGTGGTCCGGTAGGGGGTCGGTGACTCTGGATCGTTCCTAATCGGGTCAGGCCGCTGTCCCCTTTTCTGCGGTGGCCAGGAAGTTCTGGGCGATCAGCGGCAGCCGGCGGCGAGCGTGCACGACGGCGATGACGCGCCGCACGGCCGGTTCGAGCGAGCGCACGACCAGGCCGGCGCGGCTGGCCTGTTCCGCCAGGCCGCGGTACCAGAGCAACGACGCCTGGCCGGCGCGCACCGCGTTGAGCCAGCCGTTGCGCTCGTCGGTTTCGAGCACGACCACGGGGGTGACCGCGTACTTGCCGAACATCGCGTCCAGCTCCCTGCGCCGCATGCTGCCGCGGGCGGGCAGCGCCAGGCGCATGCCGTGCAGCTTGCCCATCGGCACCGGATTGGGCAGGTCGAGCCCGGGCGGGGAGATCAGCACGATCTCCTGGCGCTCGAGCGGATGGGTGATCAGGTCCGTGGGGACGGGAAGATCGGTGAGCCCGAGGTCGGCCCGCTGATCTCTGATGGCGCTGACGACGGCGTCTCTGCCGTCGCAGCGGACGATGTGCACGCGGACTCCCGGATGCTCGGCCGAGTAAGCCGGGAGCAGCCGCCCGGCCAGGCCGGGTTCGAGGCTGGGCGTGGACGCGATGCGGAGCTCCGCTTCCGTGACGCCACCGTGGTTGGCCAGGCTCTCGATCTCGTGAACGGCGTCGAGTGCCTCCCTCGCCAGCTTGACCACGCGGCGGCCCTGCGCGGTGACGACCACGCCACGGCCTGAACGAGCGAAGAGCGTCATACCGAGCTCCCGCTCCAGATCGCGGATCGCGCGGGACAGCGCAGGCTGCGCGATGTAAAGCGATCTTGCCGCGTCGGTCATGGTGCGGTGCTCCGCAGTCGCGACCACATAGCGGAGCTGCTGGAGATTCATGCCAAAGAAGCTAGGGCAACGCCCGCCGCGCGGACCGGGAGATAACCGAGATCACCTCGAATGATTTCGGACCGTAACCGATCACTGCTACATCCGTGACGGGTGAGAAATGAGTATGCTTTTGCCCCAAATTTGACAAGGGTCCGGCAAGTCGCGGCACAAAGCCATCGATTCCAGACAACCGGGTGAACGGGGAGACACGGTGACAGGGAACGGGCAATATCCACCCCCGCCACAGAGGCCAGGGCAGCCACAGAGGCCGCCCTCGTTGCCATGGCCGCCGCCGAACTACCGCCAGCCGCAGGGCGGGCAGTCGTACCCGCCGCCGCCACCCCCGCCGCCGCCCCCGCCGCCGCCCCCGTCGGGCAATCCGTACCAGCAGGCGCCGCCGCGCCCTCCGGGGCCGTCGTACCCGCAGCAGCAGTACCCGCAGGGCGGCCCGCAGTATCCGCCACCGCCGCCACCCTACGGGCAGCAGCAGTACCACCAGCCGCCGCCTCCGCCGCCTCCACCGCCTTTGCCTCCGGCGCAGTGGGGGCCGCCGCAGCGCAGGAAGTCGGGGATGGGCGTCTTCGGGGTGATCGGCGGCGTGCTCGGGGGGATCGCGGCGCTGTTCGTGCTGCTCGTCATCGGCTCGGCGCTGCTCAAGAGCGCGTCGAGGTCGGAGACGACGACGCCGGTCGCGATCCCGACGTACGAGCCCTCGGAGCGCGCCACCAGCGACCCGTTCCCGACCCGCACGCGGCCGACGCCGACGGAGTCCGACTCGCCCACCCAGCAGCCCACCCAGGAGGAGACCGAGGAGCCGGAGACGACCCCGACGCAGCAGCCCAGGGTGACGCTGAACACGAGCCTGAAGAGCAACACCATGTATCGGGCGGGCACGCTGCCCAGGCTGAGCTGCTCCGCCGGAAACGCCAACATCTTCAACCACAGCCAGCTCAAGGCGCTGATCCTGAAGACCGGCAAGTGCATGGACCGGGCATGGGGGCCGATCCTGCAGAAGCAGGGCATCCAGTTCAGCGCGCCCAACTACGCCATCGCGGCCAAGCGGGGCCGGGGCGCGTGTGGCGACTACCCGTCGGCGGGGAGCATGGTGCCGTACTACTGCCCGCGCAACAACACGATCTACGCCTCCACCTCGGCCATGGCCCGGGGCAACGGCAACGCCCGCGGCTACGGCCAGATCATCAACTGGCACGGCGGCATCATCAGCATGATGGCCCACGAGTACGGCCACCACGTCCAGAACATCACGGGCCTGATGGACTCCTGGTGGAGCGCCACCCTCGACTCCTCCAACCAGAGCGGCAAGCTGGCGCTCAGCAGGCGGCTGGAGCTGCAGGCGACCTGCTTCGGCGGCATGTGGATGCGGTCGGTGGCGTCGTCGTACCCGGTGAACATGTCCATGCGCAGCCGCCTGTACGCGTTCTACGGGCAGGTGGGCGACTATCCGGGGTATCCGCGCGACCACGGCACGCCCGCGAACAACAACCGCTGGTTCCGGCAGGGCTGGGAGCGGGACAAGACGTTCCAGTGCAACACCTGGATGGCGCCGTCCTCGACGGTCTCCTGACACATTTTACGAACTACCAAAAACCCTTAAAACGCGGCCCATCGTGCACGAGGTGTTCATCTCAGGTTGGGCACATGTCTCTGATGTCCAGATATGGGGACTAGAATCCTGGCAATCTTGTGCCCATCGGGGGGCAACGGCAGTTTTGCCTGGTAGGCGTGTAAGGAGCCGGGTGTGAGCAATCGCGATGGGGCAGAAACCGTGCCGGGAGGCAAGAAACGGCGACCCCTTCGCCGTCCGCGTCCTGGCTCCTCGTCCCCTCGCTTCGCCAAGCCCCTGACGACCGGCTCAGTACTCGGATGGACCGCCCTGTCCGCCATCGCGCCCGGCGCCGCACATCTGCGCGCCGGGCGTCGCCGTACCGGGCTGATCCTCCTCAGCGTGTACGCGGTGCTGATCCTGGCGGCCCTGGCCTACGGGCTGACCCGGAACACCGAGGACCTCACCGTGTTCGCCTCCGGAGAGGTGCAGGTCACCGTGGTCGTCGTGGCCTCGGCCCTCGCGCTGGCGTGGTTCGCGGTGCTGGTGACCTCGTACGTCGCGCTCGGGCCCAACCGCCTCAACCAGCAGGGCCAGGTGCTGACGGGCATCCTCGTCGGGGTGCTGTGCGTGGCGGTGATGTCGCCGTTCGCGCTGACGGCCAACTATGTGCTGACCTTCCGGGACACCATCCAGCAGATCTTCCCCTCGGTGTCCGACCCCGACGTCACCGACGCCCCGGTCAAGGAGGGCGAGGACCCGTGGGGCGGCAAGGACCGCATGAACTTCCTGCTGATCGGCGGCGACGCGGCCGGCAACCGCACCGGCGTGCGCACCGACAGCATGAACGTGGCCAGCATCGACCTCAAGACGGGCAACACCGTCCTGTTCAGCCTGCCGCGCAACCTGCAGCACGTGCGCTTCCCGCCGACCTCGCCGCTGCACAAGCAGTTCCCGAACGGCTACATGGCCGAGCTCCCCAACGGTGGCCTGCTCAACGAGGTCTGGCAGTACGCCAACGACAACCCGCAGCTCATGGGCGGCAAGAACAAGGGCCCCCGGGCGCTGATGGACGCCATCGGCTACACCCTGAACCTCAAGATCGACTACTACATGCTGATGAACATGTACGGCTTCGCGGACCTCGTCGACGCCATCGGCGGGCTCAAGATCCGGGTCGAGCAGGACGTCAAGTGGGGCGGCCACTTCGGCACGGCGGGCACCATCAAGGCGGGCTACCGGAAGCTGAGCGGCGAGCAGGCCCTCTGGTACGGCCGCTCCCGCGTCGACAGCGACGACTTCTCCCGCATGGCCCGCCAGCGCTGCGTCATCGGCGCCTTCGCCCAGCAGGCCACCCCCACCAAGATCCTCGCCAACTTCACCAGGATCGCCGGGGCGGCCAGGCGGCTGGCCCAGACCAACATCCCGCAGCACCTGGTGCAGCCGCTGGTGGAGCTGGCCGTCAAGGTCAAGGACGCCCGGATCACGAGCCTGCAGTTCGTGCCGCCGGAGTTCTACTCGGGGCGGCCCGACTGGGCCAAGATCCGCCTGGCCTCCAGGAAGGCGATCGCCGACTCCAACCGGCCCGCCCGCCAGGCCCAGACGGCCAACGTGAGCGCGTCGCCGAGCATCACGTCCACGGCCTCGCCGACCCGCACGCGCCCCGCCACACCTACGCAGACGCCGACCAGGAACACCCAGAAGAGCGGCGCCAAGTCCCTCGACGAGCTCTGCGGCCTCTAACCCGGTGAGGGGCGGCGCCCCGCCCACCAGCGGGCCACAGCGCCGCGTGGGGCCCGCAGCAGCGCATCCCGCTCCGCCGGCGCGGTCGGGCCGGGTGCGTGGGCGCAGGGCGCGCGGCGAGCCTCAGGAAGAGGCGTGGCGTCAGGCCGCGACCGACTTTCGCGGCAGCAGCACCATGGCCCCGAGGTAGAGCACCGCCGCCACGATCAGCAGCCCCTTGTAGCCGATCACCAGCGCCGCGTACTCCAGGCACCCGCCCACCATCGCCCCCAGCAGGTTCGCCCCGAACGAGGTCGTCGCGTCGGCCGTCTCGGCGAAGCGCTTGGCGAAGACGACGTTGGCGGCGAAGATCGGCAGGAACGCCACCGTCACCGCCGCCACCGCGCGCAGGGGCAACGGGAGGGACAGGAGCCACGCGTTCGGCACCAGCCAGGCCAGCAGCAGGCCCGCCAGCAGCACGCCGTACATGACGGGCAGCGGCGGGGTGCGGAAGTGGCGGGTGATCTCGACGGCGGCGAGGACCGCGACCAGGACGCCGGCGAAGACGATCGCGTTGACCACCCATGTGGTGCCGAACAGCAGCGCGAACCCGGTCACGCTCTTCGTCTCCAGCAGCATGAACGCCACGCCCAGCAGGAACAGGTCCGCGTACGGCCGCATCCGCTGGTAGGGCCCGGCGACGACCCGGACGGCGAAGAGGCTGACGATGAGGATCAGGCCGAGCGTGATGATGTAGATCGGCGGGATCGTGGCGTCCTTGAGGTAGAGGAACGGCCGGTCGTCGTTGGCGGGCTGCGGGGTGCCGGCGGCGGCGCCGGGCCACTCGGAGGCGCAGCGCTGCGCGTCGGCCGTCACGCCCGCCGTGATCACGGCCTGCTGGCCGGCGGTGCTGACGATGTCGACGCACGGCTTGTGGCCGAAGGCGCGCTGCATGGTGGAGGCGAGGCGGTCGACCAGCCAGCTCTCCCGGTAGTAGTTGTACATCGAGAAGGTGCCGCCCGGCTTGAGGTGGGCGCGGGCGGCCTGCATGGCCTCCTCGGTGAACAGGTAGCTCTCCAGGCGCAGCGAACTCGCCCCGGACACGAGGGTGAGCGAGTCGGGCAGGGCGAAGAGGATCAGGTCGTACTTGTCGCCCGTGCGCTCGAGGAAGGCGCGCCCGTCGGTGACGTGGGTCGTGACGCGCGGGTCGTCGTACGGCTTGTCGGGGTGGACCGAGCCGCCCAGCTCGCGCAGCTTGGGGTCGATCTCCACGGCGTCCACCCGGTTCGCGCCCTTGGACAGCGCGATGGCCACGTCGGTGCCGCTGCCCGCGCCGACGATGAGCACGTCCTTGGGCGGCTTGGAGGTCCGCTCGTACGGCAGGCCGTACTGGGCCTCCCACTGCAGCCGGGCGGCGGCGGGCACGGCCTGCTGGTGCGGGATGCCGTTCACGGCGATGTCGGTGACGAGCACGCCGAGCTGCGTGAGCTGCCGCGTGGTGACCTTGTAGTACGGCGACCAGATGGCCCCGGCGGTCAGCGTCTCGGCCAGCAGCAGCCCCACCACGGCCAGCGAGGGCACGGTCACCAGGCCGAGGTAGAGCGAGCGCGGCCGGGGCATGAGCAGCAGCCCGTAGCAGATGGCCGCGATCAGCCCCCAGAACACCGGCGGCGCGCTCAGGAACGACAGCGCCGTGAAGGCGGCGATCCCGCTGAGGCTGCCGATCAGGTCGTAGCGGTACGCCTCCAGCCGGGGCAGCTCGGGAAAGCAGCGCCCGACGAGCTCGGCGGGGCCCATGAGCACCAGCGCGGCGGCGCCGAAGATCACCGGCAGGATCAGCCACGCGGGCGGGCCGCTGGTGGACAGGCTGGTCCAGTACAGGACGCCCTCGGTGTTCCTGTCGACGGTCACCGGGAACGTCAGGACGACGGCGACCAGGATGGCGAGCACGACGGGCGAGTAGTACGGCTGCCGCCGCGACCGCCCCACGCGCAGGAAGCCGAGGCCGATGCCCAGGAACGAGCCGAGCAGGACGAAGTTGGTGAAATAGCTGAGGTGGACGATGTTGGATCCGGTCCACCGGATCAGCGCCAGCTCAAGGAACAGCATGAAGGCGCTGGCGAGGACGAGCCTCGGCCGCACCGCCAGCCAGTGAGCTCTTTCTCCGTCGTCGACCGGCTTCTGCGCCTGGAGCGTCATGATTCGACACCGTAGTGAAGAGACGCGGAACAAGGAAGCCTGACGCCCCGCAAGAAATGTCATCCGGTTCGCACTAATTACGGTATTTGCGCAGGTCAAACCGCTGAAAGGCGCTGGACGCCGGGGCGGTGGATGGAGGAATCTTGGGGAGTTCCTTCCCCCTACGATATTCGGCGGTGACACATGCGGGTTCTGATCCAACTCCGCCCCTCCCCCGATCTGGTCGCGGCCGTCGCCGACCCGGGTCAGATCGCCACCACGGCCGACGTGGCCGACGGGCTGCCCGGGGTCGAGCTCGACTCCGCGTACGTCCCCGTGGCCGTCGCGCGGCCCATCCCGGCGGCCGGGGGCGACCCTCTCTCGCTCAACCAGCCGCTCGGCTTCTCGCTGGCCGCCGAGGACGCCTCCGTGCTGGTGCGCGGCACGATCTCGGACGACGAGCTGGCCGCCAGGGTCACGCTGCTGCCCGCGCTGCGGCCCGACGTGGTCGGCGTCTTCGCCGACCCGGTGATCGAGACCACGCAGACGTGCGGCGGTGACCCGCCGGTCGGCACCTGGCACGACGTGGAGCGGCTGCTGAACGTGCCGGGGCTGAGCGCCGAGGGCCTCGACGGCAGCGGGGTGGCGCTGGCCGTGCTCGACACCGGGATCAACGCGGCCCACACCGCCAGGCAGCTCGGCAGGGGCGTCACGCTGGACGCCGAGCGGTCGTGGAGCCCGCAGGGCGTGTCGGGCAAGGCGGGCGAGTTCGAGGTCGACCACGGGACGATGTGCGCGTTCGACACGCTCATCGCCGCTCCCCAGGCGTCGCTGATCGACATCCCGGTCCTGCTGTCCACCCGCCCCGGGGGCTCGGCGCTGGACGGGCTGCTGTCGGACGCGGTGTCGGCGTTCGCGCACCTGCGCAACGTGCTCGCCGCCCAGCCCGCCGAGACCAGGGCGCTGGTGGTGAGCAACTCGTGGGGCTCCTTCTCCCCCGAGTGGGACTTCCCCGTCGGCCATCCGGGCAACTACTCCGACAACGCCGCCCACCCGTTCAACCTGATGGTGGCCGAGCTCGACCGGGCGGGCGCGGACGTGCTGTTCGCGGCGGGCAACTGCGGCCGGCAGTGCCCCGACGGCCGGTGCGTCTACCCCAACCGGCCCATCGTCGGCGCCAACTCCCATCCGAAGGTCCTGTCCATCGGCGGCGTCGACATCAACGGGGAGCGGGTGGGCTACTCCTCGCAGGGGCCCGGTCGGCTGACCGCCCGCAAGCCCGACTTCTGCGCCTACACCCACTTCTCCGGGTCGAAGGCGTTCGGCGACGGCGAGCCCGACTCGGGCACCTCGGCGGCGACGCCGGTGGCCGCCGGGCTCGTCGCCGCCGTCCGCACCCGGTGGCCGTCGACCAGGCTGTCGCCCACCCAGTTGCGGGCGCTGCTGCGGCGCACGGCCGAAGACCGCAGCGAGGTGGGCTTCGACTACGACTACGGCTACGGGAACGTGGACCCTGCGGGGATCATCGCCGCGCTGCAGCGGCGCCTCAGGAACGCGGCCTGACCCCGCCCGATCAGGCGTTCTCCCGGTTGAAGACCCTGGTCCCGATCGTGAGGCTGACCGCGGCGAACACCACGGTCACCGCCACCCCCAGGCCCACGGTGCCGGTCAGGTAGTGCCCCGCGAACAGGTCGCGCAGCGCCTCCAGCGCGTACCTGAACGGGCTGATGTGCGAGATGGCGTCGAGCCAGCCCGGCGCCATCGACATCGGCAGGAAGGAGCCCGACAGCAGGACCAGCGGGATCACCGCCGTGGACATCACGGGCGCGAACAGGTGCTCGTTCATCGTCAGCGCGATGGCGTACGACAGCGCGGCCAGGCTGGTCCCGAGCACGATCACCAGCACGAACCCGGCCGCCAGCCCCAGGGCGGGAGCCCGCAGCCCGAGGGCGAAGGCGACCGCGAGGAGCAGCACCGTCTGGATCGTCATGGTGAGCGCGTTGTTGAGCACGCGCCCGAGCAGCAGCGCCAGCCGGCTGGCCGGGGTGACGCGCATGCGCTCCAGCACGCCGGAGCGCTTCTCGAACACCACCCCGAACCCGGCGAGCCCCATGCTCGTGAGCCCGAGCTGGATGATGAGGCCGGGAACGAGCGTCTCCCACGTGCCGAACGTGGTGAAGATGGGCCCGAACAGCACCAGGAAGAGCAGCGGCTGGATCGCCCCGAAGATGATGCCGACCTTCTGCCGCAGCGTGACGCGCACGCCGTGACGGAACAGCACCCAGGTGTCGCGCAGCATCAGACGCCCGCCTCCTCGCGCAGCGACCTGCCGGTGATGTCGAGGAACACCTCGTCGAGCGTGCGCCCGCCGGTCTTGAGCTCGGCCGGGGCGCCCTGGGCCACGATCCGGCCGTGGTCGATGATCACTATCCGGTCGCAGAGCGCGTCGGCCTCGTCCAGGTAGTGGGTGGTGAGGAAGACCGTCATGCCCTTCTCCAGGCGCAGCGAGCGGATGTGGTCCCACAGGTTGGCCCGGCTCTGCGGGTCGAGGCCCGTCGTGGGCTCGTCCAGGAAGAGCAGGACCGGGTCGTGCAGCAGCGCGAACGCGATGTCGAAGCGGCGGCGCTGCCCGCCGGACAGCGCCGCGCCCGGCTTCGACTCCAGTCCCGTGAGTTCGAGCCGCTCCAGGGCCTCCCGCGTCCTGGCCTCCGCCTGCGCCCTGCTCAGGCCGTACAGCAGGCCTTGGAGGGCGAGCTCGCCCTCCAGCGGCGACGTGGGCGGCACGCCGCCGGTCTGGGATACGTAGCCGATGCGCCTGCGCACCTCCTTCGGGTCGCCGAGCAGGTCGTGCCCGGCCACCGTGGCGGTGCCGGACGTGGGGCGCAGCAGCGTGGTCAGCATGCGCATGGTCGTGGTCTTGCCGGCGCCGTTCGGACCGAGGAACCCGACGATCTCGCCGGGCCCGACCGACAGGTCGACGCCTTTGACGGCTTCCACGCCGCCGTCGAAGGTCTTGCTCAGACCTGAAGTAGTGATCATTTCATCGCCTCCAAAATTAGAGTAGCCACAATTTTGGAGTCACTGCAAGCTTGGTACGATGAAGGCATGGAAGAGGGGCTGCGGGAGCGGAAGAAGCGCGAGACCAGGCAGCGCATCGCGGACATGGCGATGGGGCTGTTCATGGCCAAGGGGTTCGACAACGTGACCGTGGCCGAGATCGCGCGGGTCGCCGACGTGTCGGTCAACACGGTGTTCAACTACTTCGGCACCAAGGAGGACCTGTTCGCCGACCGGCAGGACGTGGCGATCGACCTGGCGCCGCAAGTGCTGCGCGAGCGCGAGCCCGGGGAGAGCCTGGTGGGGGCGTTCCGCCGCGACTTCTTCGACGCGCTCGACACGCGCCACTGGCGCTACGGGCTCAGCCAGGGCTCCGATGTGTTCGCCCGGATCGTCGGCGAAGCGCCCTCACTGGTGGCCAAGCTGCGTGAGATGCACGAGAAGCGCGAGGACGCGCTGACGCGGGCGCTGGCCGACGAGCTCGAGGCCGACGCCGACGACCTCACGCCCCGCCTGGTCGCCACCCACATCCTCAACACGACGAGGATCCTCACCCACTCTTCGGTGCGCAGGCAGCTGGCGGGCGAGCAGTGGGAGAGCATCGAGCCCGACCTCAGGGCTCAGGCCGACAAGGCGTTCGACCTGCTGGAGTCGGGCATCGGCGACCTACTGGCCGGCAAGGGAGCCGGTGATCACCATGAGCCCGAACATCAGGACGACGAAGCCTAGAGTGATCATCATCAGGACCGAGCTGACGATGCCGCAGATGCGCCCGGCCTGCACCATGCCGCGGTTCTCGAAGTAGTAGCCGCTCTCGTCGATCTCGCGCAGCGCCCTGTTGCCCATGGACCAGGCGAAGGGGCCGAGGATCGTGCAGACCACCAGGCTCAGGATGCCCAGCACGAGGATGGCGGTGCCCTGGGGGTGGGTCTGGGGCGGCGGCCCGTAGTAGGAGGGACCGTAGTTCGGATAGGACATGGTCGCTCGGCAACCTCACCATTCGTCGGTCAGGTGCGTTTTATACCACAGACACCCTCTTGATCGCGTTGCGCCATCATGGTGGGGCACATGACCACGCCCATTAGGAGCCTGCCCCCGTGCGTGAACGCACAGCCGCCTTCCTCGCCCGCGAAAGCTTCCAGCGGTTCATCGTCGGCGTCATCCTGCTCAACGCGGCCACGCTGGGTCTCGAGACCTTCCCCGCCGTCGTCTCGCGCTTCGGCCACCTGCTCACCGTCGTCGACCACATCGCGCTGTACGTCTTCGCCGTCGAGCTGATCGCCAAGATCTACGTCGAGCGTGCGAGGTTCGTCCGCGACCCGTGGAACGTCTTCGACGCCGTGATCGTCGCCATCGCCTTCCTGCCCGCCACGGGCGGCCTGTCCGTGCTGCGATCGCTGCGCATCCTGCGTGCGCTGCGACTGCTGTCGGTCGTGCCGAGCCTGCGCCGCGTCGTCTCGGCGCTGCTGCGCGCGATGCCCGGGATGAGCTCGATCGTGGTGCTGCTCGGCCTGGTGCTCTACGTGGCCGCCGTCATGGCCACCAAGCTCTACGGGGGCACCGCCCCCGAGCGCTTCGGCAGCCTGCCGACCTCGCTGTTCACCCTCTACCAGACGATGACCGGGGACGACTGGGGCAACATCGCCAAGGAAGTGATGACCCGCCATCCGTCGGCCTGGATCTTCTTCACCATCTTCATCCTGGTGTGCACGTTCGTGGTTCTGAACCTCTTCATGGCCGTGGTCGTCAATGCCATGGACGAGGAGAACGCCGAGGAGCGCGCCGTGCTGGAGGACACCAGCGAGCACACCCAGCTGATCCTCGACGAGCTGGCCGCGCTGCGCAAAGAGGTCGCCGAGCTACGCCGGCTGGACTGAGCCGGCCCGGCCCCCGCGCGGCCGGTAGGCCACCCGCCACAGGGTGACCCCCAGCAGCAGCGCGACCACGGCCCATCCCTCGACGAGGCCGGACACCGCGCCCACCGCCAGCGGCGCGAGCACGGACGGCAGCGCCCATCCCCAGATCCACCGCCGCTCGGCGCCCGCCGCCACGCCGAGCACGGTGGAGGCGGCGAAGTAGACGGCCAGACCGGCGCCCATCACCCAGCCGACCCCGCCGTGCGGGTGCACGGCGGGGTCCGCGGCGACCGCGCCCAGCCCGGCCGCCGTCGCGGTGATGCCCGCGGTCATCGCGAAGTGCGCGGGCAGCGCCACGTACGCGCGCAGCCCCCGCTCGGCCGCCCCCGGCACCGCGCTCACGCCGTACTGCAGGGTCAGCCACCACAGCGAGACGATCAGCCCGAACCCGGCCACCGCCGCCAGCCCGAGCGGCAGGTCCCAGGAGTGCCCGGAGGAGGCCATCACGACCTGCATGACGGCCTCGCCGAGCACGATGATCACGAACAGGCCGAGCCGCTCGCCGAGGTGGGCCGGGTCGAGCACGGCGATCTTGACCGCCGCCGCCGGGCGCGACACGAGCCCGTCGTGCCTGCGGCGATCGCGCTCCTCCGCCCGCTGGGCCTGCCGCCGCATCTCGCTGATCAGGCGCTCCGGCCTGCGGCTCTGGAGCACGGAGAAGATCATGTCGAGTACGGCGCCCAGCCCCCACAGCGCGTAGCGCCCCGGGCCCTGGACCCCGATGGAGGCGAACCACGGGATCAGGCCCGCGCCGAGCTGGGCCGCCGGCCACGCCGTCAGGATCGTGCCGGCGCGCTGCAGGGTCTGCGAGGCGCCGACCCTGCAGGTGATGTAGGCGGCGATGAACCAGCCGTCATGCGTGTCGCCGGTCGCCTCCAGCACGTGGGCCACGTCGGGCGCGGCCGCGGCCATCACGGCGATGCCGAACATGCCGATCAGCATGCCGCGCGTGCGGGTGCGCTCGGCCTCGGCGTTGGAGTAGAGCGTCAGCGTCGTCCACACGCTCCACACCGCGTAGTAGAGCACCGCGAACAACGCGACGTTCGCCCACGTCGGGTGCGCCAGGCGGTGGGCCAGCTGCGCCACCGCCACGACGACCACCAGATCGAAGAACAGCTCTAACCAACTGGCGTGACGCTCTCCCGGTTCACTCACGGCTAACGAGAATAGAACTCCACGACGAGTTGCTCATCCACGGGCACCACGATCTGCTCGCGTTCGGGGCGGTTCGTCAGCGTGAACGTCAGATTGGCGTGGTCCACGGAGAGGTAGGGCGCGATGCGCTCGTCGGCGTACACGCCTTCGGCCGCGGCCACGAACGGCTGCATCCTGCGGGACCGCTCCCGCACCGTGACCACCTGTCCGGGCTTGACCAGGTAGCTGGGGATGTCCACCTTGCGGCCGTCCACAGCGATGTGGCCGTGGTTGACGTACTGCCGGGCCGCGTAGATGGACGGCGCCAGCCCCGCGCGCAGCACGAGCGAGGCCAGGCGGATCTCCAGCAGCGTGACCAGCTCGGCGCCGGAGGCGCCCGGCTTGCGGACGGCGAGGTCCCAGTAACGGCGCAGCTGCCGCTCGGACACGTCGTAGTACCAGCGCAGCTTCTGCTTCTCCATCAGCCGCAGCCCGTAGTCGCCGGTGCTTCGGCGGTTGGTCTTGCGGCCGTGCTCACCCGGCGGGTAGGGGCGCTGTTCGAAGTAGCGGACGGCTTTCCTGGTCAGCGGGACGCCCGCGCGTCGGGACAGTCGCACCTTGGGGCCGGTGTAGCGCACGTTCACCTCAATGTGATTAGGTAATCCTTACTTAGGGAAGCCTAACCTATCATTGGAACGGAGGGCCCATGCTGCCGATCCCCGAGCGGGTCCGCACCCTCGCCACGACCGCGAGCGTCGCCAAGCTGTCCGTCGACGGCGCCCCCTCCCCGGCCCGGGGAGGCGTGGACGAGCGCGGCCGGCCCGTGCTCCTGGTGCTGCCCGGCGAGTCCCTGCACCGCCTGCGCGAGGACGCCGTCGTGGCGGTGAACCTGACGGCGATGCGGCAACTGGGCGACGTCACCCATCCGCGCGGGCTGCTGGAGGTGCAGGGGTGGGTGGAGGCCGTGCCGGAGGGCGAGGCCCGCGGCGCGGCGGTCGCGGTGGCCGCCCACAGCGCCGACGAGAGCCTGTTCGACGCGCTGGAGCGGTTCGGGGAGCCGGCCGCACCCCGGCTGCTGCGGCTGGACGTGGGGCAGGTCGTGTACCTGACCGGGCAGGAGTCGGGGCTGCTGGACGCCGACGACTACCTGGGCGCGGCGCCGGACCCGCTGGCGGAGACGGCCGAGCGGGTGCTCGCGCACGTCAACGCCTCGCACCGGGCGCAGCTCACCGCGGGCGTGTCCCGCCAGCTCGGCGAGGAGGCCGGCGAGGTGTGGCTGTGGGAGCTGGACCGGTTCGGGGCGACCGTACGGGTGGACGAGTCGCTGATCCGCTTCCCGTGGCCGACCCCGGCCCGGTCCGACCTGTGCCTGGAGACGGCGCTGCGCGGGCTGCTCTGCACCTGTTGATGATCACAATTGACTCCGATTTGTCCGGATCGACCCTGGCATCGGCGCCGCCTCTCTAGCATTTGAGGCGTGACTGGCACGGAGCGATCACCGGCACCCACCCCGTTCGCCGATGATTTCCCCGACGGGATCGGGCGGCGGGGCCGGGCGCTCATGGTCACCGGCGCGCTGCTCGGCACGCTCATGCTGGCCACGGCGGGGATCCTGATCGGCGGGACGTCCGGCGGCAAGCGGCTGGACGCGATCGACTGGCACCGCACCGGCCCCGGCCCCCGCGACGGCTCCATCCCGGTCGCCACCGAGTCCCACCCCCATACGGCGCCCACCACGCTCAGCCCCTCCGCGCGCCCGACGCGCGCGCACCCGACGCATTCCTTCTCGGCCGCGCGCCGCCCGACCCCGAAGCAGGCGCTCCCCGCGCGCCCGACGTCCCTGCCGACATCCCGGCCGACGTCCCTGCCTGCGCACGCCGCGCGGCCCACCCCGGCGGTGCCCGCCGGGCCCGCCGTCTCCCGCACGCCCACGCCGGCGCGGGTAACGATCACTCCGGCGGCGCAGCCGACCCGCCCGTCCGTCACGCCGTCTCCCACCACCGCGACGACCCCCGCCCGCACTCACACGCCGCCCGGTCAGACGCGCCACCCCAGACACCACAGAACCCCTTAAACCCCCACCTTTTACGACTGCGCACGGCGGGCCGCACACGCCGACGCCCATTGCCGCCCGCCATGGCCGCTCGTGAAGGCTCACGGGCCGGTCACCGTAACGGCGCCCCTTTGCCCCTGATCGTCGCGAAGAATCTCGGCCTTCTTGTGGAATGAAGCGTTCCGTTCTGCTAATCTGGAACAGAACAAGCCGTTCCGATTCAGGAGGCCGCAATGACCGTGCTCGACACCCGCCCGGCGCAGACACCGGCCGCACCCGAGCCCGCGCCCTACAAGTGGCGCTGGCCCGCGCTCGCGGTGGTCCTCGCCGGTTCGGTGATGGAGCTGCTCGACGCGACCGTCACCAACGTCGCGGGCCCAACGATGCGGGCCGACCTCGGCGGCGGCACCTCCCTGATCCAGTGGCTCGGCGCGGCCTACACCCTCGCCATGACCGCGGGCCTGCTGACCGGCGGGCGGCTCGGGGACATCGTGGGGCGCAAGCGCATGTTCCTCATCGGCGTCGTCGGGTTCACCGTGGGATCGCTGCTGTGCGCCGTGGCCGCCTCCCCCGAGACGATCATCGCGGCGCGGGTCGTGCAGGGGCTGTTCGGCGCGGCGATGATCCCGCAGGGCATGGGGCTGATGAAGGAGATGTTCCCGCCCAAGGAACTGGCGGTCGCTATGGGGCTGTTCGGGCCGGTCATGGGGCTGTCGGCGGTGGGCGGGCCCATCCTGGCGGGCGCGCTGACCGGGGTCGACTGGCGGCTGATCTTCCTGATCAACCTGCCGATCGGGGCCGGTGCCGCGCTGGCCGCCCTGCGCTTCCTGCCCGCCTCCCGCCCGGTCAAGGGCGTGCGGCTCGACCTGACGGGCGCCGTGCTGGCCTCCGCGGGGACCGTTCTCATGGTCTTCCCGCTGGTCCAGGGGCACGAGAGCGGCTGGCCGGCGTGGTCGTTCGCGATGATGGCGGGCTCCGCGGCGGTGTTCGCGGTCTTCGCGGCCTACGAGAGGCGCCGGGCCAGGCGTGGCGGCGACCCGCTGGTGGCGCCGAGCCTGTTCGGCAAGCGGGCGTTCGTCTCCGGCATGGCGACCGGCACGATCTACTTCGCCGCCTTCACCGGGTTCTTCCTCGTGATCGGCCTCTACACCCAGCTCGGCCTCGGCTACTCCCCGCTCAAGGCGGCGCTGACCAGCGTGCCCTCGTCACTGGGCATGATCGCGGGCATGGGCGTCGCGCAGGCCGCCAGGAGCCACGGCCGCAAGGTGCTGCTGGCCGGGGCGATCGTCATGGGGCTCGGCGTGATCGGGGTGATCGCCGTCGTCTCGCCCGGGGTCACGCCCTGGCAGCTCGCCCCGGCGCTGGTGGTGGCCGGGCTGGGCAGCGGGCTGATCATGAGCCCGTACTTCAGCATCGTGATGGCCGCCGTCGAACCCCGCGAGACCGGCTCCGCCTCCGGCACGCTGACCGCGCTCCAGCAGGTGGGCGGGGCGCTGGGCCTGGCCGTGCTGGGCACCCTCTACTTCGGCACCGGGAGCGTCGCGATCACGCTGTGGGTGGCGGCCGGGATGATCGCCACGACGTTCGCGGTCGGCCTGATGCTCCCGAAACAGGCCCGCGAGGACTGACGATCGACCCCCGAGAACGGCCGGCTCACCCGAGCCGGCCGTCTCCGCGTCCGAGGGACTGCTCCATGCCGTCCAGGAGGTAGCCCAGACCCTCGTCGAACGTGGCGTCCCAGGCATGGTCGAGACCGTGCTCGGCCAGGGCCGGATAGCGGTCGGCGCGCTCCTTGAGGAACTCGCCGGTGCCGTCCCCGTCGCGGTCCTGCCAGGTCACCTGCATGACGACTGAGCCCATGACGTAGTTGGACAGGCTGTAGGCGGCGGGCTTGGGGGCGGCGAAACCGGCGGCGGCCAGCGTCGCGTAGAGGAACTCGGTGCGCTCCAGCGCGTTCGGGCCCATGAGCGGGCGGTCGAGGATCGTGGCCGACCACGGGTGGCGCAGCAGGGCCGCGCGCCAGCCGCCGATGAGCTCGCGCACCGACTCCTGCCACCCGGAGCCGCCCGCCGGCAGGCGCACCTCCCCGAAGACCGCGTCCAGGGCCAGGTCGAGGACGTCGTCCTTGTTCTTGACGTGCCAGTAGAGCGTGGTGGAGCCGGTGTCGAGCCGCTCGGCCAGGTGGCGCATGGTCAGGCGGCCCACGCCTTCCTCGTCGAGCAGCGCCACCGCCTCGGCCACGATCCGGTCGAGCGTCAGCGTCTGCCTCGGCGCCTTCCTGGGGCGCGACCACACGGTGTCCACCCGGGGATAATACGTTGTTCGAGTGACTAGATCGATGGTCTAGTTAGTCGAACGACGATCGAGTGGGGGTGGCCGTCATGGGGCACATCGAGGTGAGCGGGCTGACGTACCTGCTGCCGGACGGGCGGCCGCTGCTGCTGGAGACCTCGTTCAAGGTGGGCGCGGGCGCCAAGGCGGCGCTCGTGGGGCCGAACGGCGCGGGCAAGACCACACTGCTGCGGCTGATCGCGGGCGAGCTGGCCCCGTCGGACGGCCGCGTCGCGAGCGGCGGCGGGATCGGGGTGATGCGGCAGTTCCTCGGCGATGGCACCGTGCACGACCTGCTGCTCAACGTCGCCCCGCGGCGCGTCCGCGACGCCGCCACCGCCCTGGACGCGGCCGAGGCGGCGATCACCCGCAGCGACGACGAGCCAGCCCAGCTCGCCTACGCCCAGGCCATCGCCGACTACGCCGACGCGGGCGGCTACGAGCTGGAGGTGGTGTGGGACGTGTGCGCCACCGAGGCCCTGGGGCTGCCGTACGAGCGGGTGCGGGGCAGAGGGCTGGACACGTTGTCCGGCGGGGAGCAGAAGCGGCTCATGCTGGAGGCGCTGCTGCGCGGCCCGGACGAGGTGCTGCTGCTGGACGAGCCGGACAACTACCTCGACGTGCGGGCCAAGCAGTGGCTGGAGCGGGCGATCAGGGGCTCGGCCAAGACGGTGCTGCTCGTCTCGCACGACCGGCAGCTGCTGGCCGAGGCCGCGGACCGGATCATCACCGTGGAGGGGCGCGGGGTGTGGGTGCACGGCGGCGGGTTCGCGACGTACGCCGAGGCCCGCAGGCGGCGCAAGGAGCGTCTCGAAGAGCTGCGCAGGCGCTGGGAGGACGAACGGGCCAGACTGCGCAGGCTGGTCCACACGCTGCGTCAGCGCTCGGCGAACAACGACGCGCTGGCGGGGGCGTACCAGTCGGCGGTCACGAGGCTGGAGCGCTTCGAGCGGGCAGGACCCCCGCAGCGTGCCCCGAAGGAGCAGAACGTCCGGATGCGGCTGCGCGGCGGACGCACCGGGAAGCGGGCGGTGATCTGCGAGGACCTCGAACTCAGCGGGCTGCTGCGGCCGTTCTCCACCGAGGTCCGCTACGGCGAGCGGGTCGGCGTGCTGGGCCTGAACGGCACCGGCAAGTCCCACTTCCTGCGCCTGCTGGCCGGAGAGCCGATCGCGCACACCGGCGTGGCCCGCCTGGGCGCCAGGGTGTCAGCCGGGTATTTCACGCAGACCCACGCGCGGCCCGACCTGCGCGGGCGCGCCGCGGCCGACGTGGTGATGCGGGAGCACGCGATGACCCGCAACGAGGCGATGGCGGCGCTGGCCCGCTACGAGCTGGCGCCGGCGGGCGGGCAGCCGTTCGAGACGTTGTCGGGCGGGCAGCAGGCGCGGCTGCAGATCCTGCTGCTGGAGCTGTCGGGCGCGACGCTGCTGCTGCTCGACGAGCCGACCGACAACCTGGACCTGGCCAGCGCGGAGGCGCTCCAGCAGGGGCTCGCGGGGTTCGAGGGGACGGTGCTGGCGGTCACGCACGACCGCTGGTTCGCCGCCGACCTCGACCGTTATCTGGTGTTCGGCGCGGACGGGCTCGTACGGGAGAGCGACGTCCCCCGCTGGGACCTCTAGGGGCAACGCCGTTCAGTTAAGGGAGAGGGCTGTTCGTCAAGAACAGTGAACAAAGCAGCGGAGCCGCTGTAGAAGAGGTCTGTCACTCC
>NZ_JBEXCR010000058.1:0-76842 GCF_040605375.1 Nonomuraea sp. NPDC005650 | reverse complement strand
AAGATCACCGAACAGGGCGACCACCACACCCTGATGTCCCTCAACGGCCTCTACGCCGACCTCTACACCCTCCAGGCCACCGCCTACCGCTGACCCTCCGGGTAGCACTTGCACAATGTTCAAGTCGCGCCTACTGTCGGACTTGAACATTGTGCAAGTCTGCCTTGGAGGGTCCCGTGCCGGTTTCCGTCGTCATCGCGTCCACGCTGCAGTACGCGCTCGCGGTGCTGTTCCTCGTCATGCCCGTCATCGTCCACACCCACGGAGAGCGGGCCCAGCGCGCCGCCGAAGCGGTCGTGACCCGGCAGGGACTGCCGGCCGGCGTGCTCGCCCGGCACGGGGTCAAGTTCGCGGAGAGCGTCGTGGAGCTGCTGTTCCCCCTCGCCATCTCCGCCGCCCTGGCGACGCTGGCCTCACTCGGCCTCGCGGGGAGCGGGACCGGCCGGATCCTGTCGTGGATCGCGGCGGGGGTCCTCATGATCGCGGGCGGGTTCGTCACCGGCAGTCAGGTCTTCGCGGGCCGGTACGTCGAGGCGGCCTTCAAGAAGTCCGAGGAGCCGGGCGTGCGGGAGCTCGACGGGAGAGCGGTGACGCGCGCGGCGGCCGAGGCGTTCCCCGCGATCCTGCGCCCGCTGCTCGTGATCCGGTTCGTGCTGACGACCGCGGGTTCGCTGGCCGTCATCGCCCTGCTGGCGACTCCGGCGGCGAGCGCGTACGTCCATTAACCGCATCAGCCCGATCCGCCCCGTAAGCCATCAGCCCGGTCAGCTCCGTCAGCCCGGTCAGCCGTCAGCCGTGTTGGCCGCCACCAGCCGCGTCAGCCGTGTTGGCCGCCACCAGCCGTGTTGGCCGTGTGAGCCGCCGCCAGCCGCGCCTCCAGCCCGTCGAGGATCGTGCGCAGCCCGAACTCGAACGAGTCCTCGTCCGGCAGCGGAGGGACGGCCTCCACCGATGGCGTGGTGCGCGCCCGCAACCGGGGGAACTGCTCGGCGATCTCGCTGATGCGCGCGATGGTGTCGCGCAGTTGCTGCTCCTCGTCCGCCCCGGCCCTGCGCAGCCGGGCCCGCCACGCCAGCTCCGCCGCCTCGCCCTGGGCGGCGCCGATGACGAACATGAGCACGGTAGCCGCCGCCTGGTCCACATCCGGCCCGCTGAACCCGGCGGCCTCGTAGACGGCCAGGCAACGGTCGTCGTAGCGGGCCTTGTTGGGGCCGTGGATGAGATGGGTGCTCATGGCCGGGAGCATCCAGAAGTGGCGGCCCAGCATGCCGTGCGCCCCGGCGGCCAGCACCGCCGCGGCCTCCCGCCAGCCGACTTCGGCGGGGTCGGGCAGTTCGATCTCGTCCCACACGTGGTCGGCGGCCAGCACGACCAGCTCGTCCTTGCTCTTGACGTGCCAGTACATCGCTGTAGCCGCCGCTCCGAGCTGGGTGCCCAGGCGCCGCATGTTCAGCCCGTCCACACCCTCGGCGTCCAGCACCGAGACGGCGGCCCGGACGATCTGGTCCCGGGTCAGGGTGTCACGCGGCATGCCCCCAACCTACCGCCCACCACCCCTGCCCTCCCGCTGCCCGACCTGCCACCTCCCGACGGTTCGGCTTGAGACAGTTCGGCTTGCGACGCATCGACTCTCGACGGATCAACTCCCGGCCGATTGCCTGCCACCGATCGAGTCCCGACCAATCGGCTTCCGACCGATCGGCTCCCGAGCCATTTGCTCCGAGCAGTCGCCTCCGGGCCGCGGCCGTCTGGGTGCTGCCGTCGGGGACGTGGCCGTCTGGGACGTCGTCACTCAGGCTGCCACCGCTGGGAGGGCCAGCCCCCGACCCGCCGCCGGACCCGCCGCCGGACCTCCCGCCTGCCGGCCGTGGAGGGCGGCCGACGAGAGGTCCGTGAGGTGGGCTCCGGGTCGGATGGAGGCGTGTGGGCGCACGAGCACCACGAGCCTCCGACAAGGCGGCGTGTCAGCAGGAGGTGAGCATGCTGCCCAGCGCCGCCTTCTCCGAGCTGTCGGTGCTCAGCCCCCAGTACCACTTGACCTGGATCCAGGCACGGGCGTACCGGCAGCGTTCGGCGGTGCGAGGCGGCTGCCACTCAGCCGGGTCCTGGTCCGACTTGGACTGGTTGACGTTGTCCGTGACGGCCCACAGCTGGGGGCCGCCCAGGTCGTTGGCGAACTGCTGGCGGCGGGCGGTCGTCCACGCCCAGGCGCCCGAGGCCCATGCCTCGGCGAGCGGGACCATGTGGTCGATGTCGACGTCGGAGGCAGCGGTCCAGGTCGCGCCGTCGTACGGGCTGTACCAGGAGCCGGAGGTGGCGGCGCAGGAGGAGTTGGTCACGACGTTGGTGCCGTCGCGCTTGAGCACTTCCTCGCGGGTGTTGCAGGAGCCGCTGACCGTGATCCAGTGCGGGAACAGGTCGCGGTCGTACGTGCTGCCGTGAGATTCGGCCGCCACGGTGAGCTCGGCGAGGCGGGTGGCGGCGGTGCCGGCGGAGGGGATGTTCGGGGGGATCGCGGCGGCGGGTTGGGTGGTCACCGTGAGGGTCAGCGCGGCGGCGCAGGCAACGGTGAGGGCGGCAGGTAACACGCGGTCGCGGTGCATGAGGGGTCGGCCCTTCTGCCGCCGTCCTCGGCCGGCCACAGACACCGGTCAGGGGCGAGGAGGGCGGGCACCTCGACCGTGTCATTGTCCGCATTAGTCCATATATGGCCAGGTTTGCTGAGCTCGTAGGGAGGCGTCGGGCGATTCCTGACATGAGCAGTCATGCGGCCATTGGCACGCCCGTCAACGTTGGAACGACGTTCATCGCCCCGTCACGAGCACCCCGAAACGGCAGCCGTCACGCGCACTCCGAAACGGCGACCGTCACCGTCCCGAGCGGCTGCCCGCACCCGCACCTGAACCCGCGGCCGCCCGTGTCCGAAGCGGCGGGTGTCCGTCTTCGGGACGTCGGTCGCCTGCGTCGGAACCGGCGGGCGTCCGTCTTCGGGCGGTGGTTGCCCGTGTCGGAAGCGGTGGGAGTCCGTCTTCGGAAGGGCCGTTGCCCCCGTTCGAAGGGGCGGGCGTTCGCGTGCTGGCGATGACGGGTGGCGGTCGTCATGGCGCGGGGACGCCCGGCGGTGGTGCGCCCCTGCGGTCGCGTCGCGGTGAAGTCGGCGGGCACGTACGTCGTTGCTGGTCGCGCGGCGGTGAGGGCACTGCACGCTTGTGGTGGCGAGGTCAGCGGTGGTGCGTCCCCGCGGTCGCGTCGCGGTGAGGTCGGCGGGCACGTACGTCGCTGCTGGTCGCGTGGTGGTGAGGGCACTGCACGCTCGTGGTGGCGAGGTCACCGGACCAGTGGCGTCGCCGGTGTCGGGCGCCTGCCGGCGCCTGCGTGCGTGGACCTGCGCACGATGCCCGAGGCCGGGCCGCTACGCCCGCCACCAGGACCAGCCGCCGGACCGGAGGTGGGTGAGAGCAGAGGACCTGCTCGTCACGGACTGACACGCGGTGCCGGTGCGCGCGGTGGGCTCACCGGTCGACGGCCAGTCGCACCCCCAGGCCGATGAAGATGCCACCCGTGGCGACGTCTACGCGGCGGCGGGCGGCGGCCCGGTGGCGCAGCCAGCCGCCGATCCGCCCGGCGAGCACTCCGACCGCGCCGTCCACCACGAACTCCAGCGCGATGAGGATGGCCCCGAGGATGGCGAACTGCAGCCACACCTGGCCCAGTTGCGGGTTGATGAACTGGGGGAGGAAGGCGATGGTGAAGGTGACCATCTTCGGGTTCAGCAGGTTGGTCAGCAGTCCGCTGGCGAACGCCCGGCGGCCCGACATCCCACCCCCGGCCTCCACGGGCATCTCGCTCTCGACCCCCTTGCGGTTACGGAGCATCTGTACGCCGAGGTAGATCAAGTACGCGGCTCCGACGATCCGTACCACGGTGAAGGCCACCGGCACAGCCTCGAAGAGAGCCGCCAGTCCCGCGGCCGCCACGGCGACGTGGACGGCCTCGCTCGTGGCCACCCCTGCCGTGGCCAGCAGACCGGCACGCGGACCGCCGCGCATCCCGCAGCCCAGGATGAACAGCATGTCGGGCCCGGGAGTGATCATGGCGACGATCGTGGTCAGAGTGAAGAGCACCAGCAGGTGTGAGTCGATCGGCATAGGTGAATTATCCCAAATGTCCACGCCAGAGCCCGCCCCTGCGAGCGATAAGAAGACCGGCTCGGTCGTACTCCAGGAGAGTTGAGAGTGCCGCGGCCTCCCTGCCTCCGCTGGACAGCCAGATGACCACCCCAGGGGAAGTGCCGACGGCGGTCAGTGCCGGGGACCAGGCGCGTGGCCAAGGGCTTCGCCGATCGAGGACGGCGGGACAGGCCGCCTCGAACGCCAAGACGAGAGTGACGCCGAGCGTCGTCATCCGCGGTGTGGCGATCTCCCTGTCGAGGTCGTGGTCGTCAAGCAGCAGGCGGCTCCAGAGACTTCGATGAAGCCCCGTGGGACGCGCAGCCGGTTGAAGCGAGATCGGATTCACCGCGGCATACAGGAAATGGGCAGCCGAGCGCGCCGGCGCGGCGAACGCCACAAGTCCATGGCTGCTTGGACAACGATGCGGCCCGACCTGCTATCGGCTGGTCACGAGGACAGGCCGGGTCCCGACGTCGAGGAAGTCACCGGGGGCGAGCGGCACGGAGGTTCCGTCCAGCCTGTGGACCTGGGTGGCGCCCGGTGGAGCCGGTGTGGACGCGGTGCCGGCATGGGTCCAGCGCAGGACGGCGGACTGAGGCCTGCCTATGGCGTCCGGCACGGTGAACTCGCACTGCCATACGTTGGCCGGCAGGCGGATCGCGGCGCCCTGCCCGCAGGCTCGCACCCGGGCGTGGGCGAGCCACCGCTGCAACTGCTCCACGGCCAGCGCCACCCGGGTGGGTGCTCCGCCTTCGGCCTGCAGAACTATCGGCAGGTTCTTGGTGCCCCAGGCGTAGAAGTACGTGCGTCGCAGGTCGCCGGTGCCGCTGCCGTACAGACCGGTCAGGTAGAAGCGGACCGCGTGGTCGATCGCACGTTCCTCGTCCAGTTGTCCCTGCAGGACGATGTCGTGTGTCGTCCCCGTACTCCAGATCGGGGGATGCACCCCTGCCTGATGCAACGTGCGGTAGGCGACGTCCAGGATCGCCAGCATGGTCTCCGGGGGATCGGCGGGCGATCGCTGGTGCAGCTTGACGCTCGCGACGTCGCAGTACGCATATCCTCCTGCCTCGGCGAACTGCCGTAGAAAGGCACGCCCTTCGCTGTTCCACAACCGGCCCATGCCGGGACATACCACGATCGCCCCAGGATCGGCCTTCTTGATGGCGCGGCTCGCCCGGCGGGTCATCTCGACCAGGCCCGCCACGTCGCCGGTGTAGAACCGGGAGTCGTTGCCGACCGGCCACAGTTCGTAGCCCTCCAACCGGCCCCGGTAACGTCCGGCCAGCGTGCGCACGAACCGTTCCCAGTCGGCCAGGTCGTCCGGCGCAGCCGCCCGGGCGCCGTCCGGGTAGGCCATGCGCGGCGCGGCAGGCGCCGCCCACGCCGGTGTGCCGCCGATGACGAACAGGGCGGGCAGTCCCGCACGGCGGGCGGCGGTCACCAGCCGATCCGCCACCGTCCAGTCATACTCGCCCCGGCGGGGCTCCAGATTGGCCCACCGCGTCTGGCTGTCCCAGAACCGGACGGCCCCGACCCGGAAACCCGGCATCTCCCCGGTGTTCGTGTTCATCGTCACACCGAACCTGACCGGCTCCACCCGCTCAGGCGCCACCACCCAACTGGGACCGCTCGCCGGCTGCGCCCGGGCCGGCACGGGGGCGGCCCCGGGCGTCGCCTGAGACGACGCCGTCCCCAGCGCCACGGCCAACGCCGCGACCACCGCGCTGGTCACCTGCCTGGTCACCGGCTTGGTCATCGGCGTGTGGCCCGGTCGCACCGTCCGTGGTAACGCCGCTGCCGCCTCAACGTCGGCGCCGGACTCCTCCTCCGGCGCGGCATCAGCAGGCACGGCGGCACCGCCGCCGGTGGCGTCAGGGCGTTCGCCGTCGAGTGCCCACGCGCGAACGGCATCGCGGACTTCCTGCTCGCTGGCGCCGCAGGCCTGGGCGATCCGCGTGACGAGCCCGGCGTCGGGGATCCGCACCTTGCCCGTGCAATAACGGTGCAGGGTCGAACTGCTGATGTACGTCCTACGGGCGAGATCGGCGTAACTTTGCCCGCTGCGTTCCTTCAAGCTCTGCAGAAGCGTCGGAAGAGCCATCGTCCCTGATCGTTTCACACCGTCCCAGGCTGATCCAGGGGCCGCTGGTCGGAGGCGGTCTGACGTCCCAGCCGTCCCCACCGGACGCGATCCCGTTGCCGCAGAGAGGTGACCTCCGCACAGTCAGTGACATCAGCCACTTGCTTCAGAAGGGAACGATGCACAATGGGACGAACTGCCGCAGTGGTTCTGGCAACCGCGTTGGCCGGGGCCGCGATCACGAGCGCAGCGCCGCCTGCCGCGGCTTACGGCGAACCCGCTCAGCCTCCGCCGATCGTGCGATCCACCGACTCCGCCGTGAAGTGCTGGCAAGGGTCTGACCGCACCGGCGAGGCCCGCATCGACAGCTGCCTGTTCCGCCGCTCCAGCGATGGCGCCCACTACGTCGATCTTTACGTCTGGGACAACAACCCGGGCAACGGGAAGTGCGCGCGAGCCGCGGTGGAGTGGCGGCACGACAACGGCAGCTCCTACTACGACCCGTCCTCGGGCCTGACCAACTGCTCTGCCTCCTGGGCGGGAGGGGTCTATGGGGCACGCAACCAGACCAGCTATCAGTGGGTGCGGCCGACCGCCTGGATACAGGGTGGCTCGGCCACCCTCTTCCCGACGTACTCCTTCTGACGTCGGTTCCGTGATCGCCGCCGCCACCATGGCGGCGGCGGTCACGCGGGCCGAACGGCCGGACTCCGGCCACCCGGTAACTCATCAAGATCGAGGGAGAGCGACATGAAGTCACTGAGAACCAGTCGAGGCGTTGGGATCGGCCGTCGGATGGCCATGGTCGCAGCTCTGATAGTCGGTGGGCTGTCGATGCAGGCCCTGATGACGGCCGAACCTGCGCACGCCGGTCGCAACTGCAAGCAGCCGTATTGCGGAAAAGTCGACAATCATGCCAAGAAGCGGATCCTGATCTCGCGTGACTGGTGTGGCGACGGCCGACGGAAGGTGGGCGACCATCCCTGCTACAGCAATGGCCACCACAGAGACCCGTCCTATGTTTGGCTCCAGCCTGGACAGAGTTCGAGCAGGTACTTCAAGGACACCGATGCCTTTCTCGTCGACGTCGGCTGCACGGTCACCTGGTACAGCGGGGGGATAAGGTCGGCGCGGGCGGGCCAACGCCCCCACTCCGAGATATGGATCAGGGTCCACAACGACGAGAGATTCTGGATCGCCGGTGTGAGCTGCTGATTCTCCCTGCCCTCGCCGTGACGGCGGTCGGCTGCGCCAACACGCGAAGACCCCGTTGGCTCACAGGGGTAGGGGCAAGGGCTCAACGGGACTGCGACAGCGGATCGGGCTCCGGTGAGCAGGCCACGAGGAGGTCAGGCGCGGGCGCAGGGTGCGGGGCGCAGGGTGCGGGGTGCGGGGTGACGGTCCGGGCCGGTACGTCGATGTTCGGGCGGGCGGTTGCGAGCCGGTGGTTCGGGTGGCCGGTTTCGGGCGGGTACGTCGGTGGTTTGGGCGGTCGGTTTCGGGCCGGTGGTTCGGGTGGCGGTTGTGGGCCGGTGGTGCCGGCGGTCGGGGCTGGGGTGGCTTGCTGCTGGGTGCGGGTGGTCAGGGTGCGTTGTTCGGTCTTGGCCGCGTGCGGTTGGAGCGGGTCGGAGGGAATACAGCCTCAGCAAGGGTCGCCGGCGTCGACGGAGCCGAGTGATGCGCGGGACGTCCCGCTCAGGGCGGCGAGTACGGCCTCTTCCACCGTGGCGTGTACGTGCAGGACCGTGTGCGCCCACGTGAGTTCCATGATCCGTGCCAGCTTCGGATCCGGGGCGGCCAGGTGCAGGCTGCCCCCGTGCTGGCGGGCGAAGGCGTGGGTGTTGAGCAGGACACGAAGGCCCGCGCTGCCCATGAACTGCGCCTCGCTGAGGTCGATCACCACGTGCTCGCCGGGCTGCCGCCTGCTGTCGCGGATATGTCGATCGAGCTGCCCGGCGGTGGAGACGTCGACTTCGCCGGCCACCGAGATCACGCTCACGCCCGGCAATCTCTGAATGGCGAACGTCAGATCCGGCATGCGGTGCCCACCGATCGGAATCCGGAGACGATGCACTGTTATGGCTTGCCCGTATCGCACCATATCCGGGAGCCCGCCTTTCGCCTAGACATCAGTACTTACTTCTTCCCGACCGGCGATCCCCGCCCGGGCATCACCGAGGTGAGCAGGGGATTCAAAGAACCCACACGATCCGTGCAAGACCGGCCCGGCACAGTGGAACGTACGGGACGAGTGATTGGCGGTCGGACATATTCAGCACGCCGGAACGGACAGAAATACGAATATCCGCGACGCCGAGAATTTCGGTGTCGCTCTCCCCGAGTTTGACCGTGCTCGCCATGATCACGGATGCGCTCGCGGGCCGATATCGCGGTCTGCCCCAATCGTGGCGACGGGCGATTCAGTCGCGGGCAGGCTGGCGGTCGAAGGAGGCGGTGCGGCCGTTGGGCGCACCCGGCTACTCGGTGGTGCCGGACAGCATCGTGCCCCGCCCCCCGGTCGATGACGTCTCCGTTCAGGAGCAGATCGACCGCCTGCACGACATGCCGCCCGACCTCCTGCTCAAGGATCTGGAGCAGGCGTTCGGGCCGCTGCCCGCGCACTGGCGCGCCGCCGCCGACCAGCCCGATCGCTGGTTGCGCGGGTACGCCGGCGCGCTGGCCGACGTGTGGGCCGTCGCCGAGCCGCTGTGGGGCAGGGCGCGCCCGCTCCTCGACAGGGAGGTCGCACGGGTGGGCGTCACGAGCGTGCGCGGCGGCGCCGACGCGCTGCTCGGCTCGCTCGCCAGGCGGCTCGTCCGCGACGCGAACGGCCTGGTCATCGAGGGGGTCGCGGCCGGTGTCCACGAGCTGGGGGACCGGCCGCTGGTGCTCGTGCCGATGCTGGCGGGCAAGGACTCGCTGATCGTCGGGCTGGACGACCCGGCGGCGGTGTGGATCGCGTATCCGATCCCCACGGCCGGCAGGCTGTGGCGTACGGACTGCGACGATCTCACGGAGCTGGTGGGACCGGTACGGGCGGAGCTGCTGCGTACGCTCGATCGGCCCATGACCATGACCACGCTGGCCGGCGGCATGAACATGCCGCCCAGCAGCCTCACGTTCCACTGCGACCGGCTGGTCGCGGCGCGGCTCGTCGCCCGCGAGCGCCGGGGCCGCGAGGTGTGGATCGATCGCACGCCTCGGGCGGGGGCGCTCCTGGAGCTGTGCCTGAGATGAGATGAGCTGAGATGAGCTGAGCTGAGATGAGCTGGAGGTGTGGCGGCCGCCGTTCGGGAAACGCGCGCCCCGTTCGGGAAACGGGGCGCGCCCGTGGTCGGGCGCGCCCCGTTCGACGAGGGCGGAGTGCTCAGCCGGCCGTGGTGAACTGGTTGAACAGCGGGCCGTCGAGCTTCCAGCCCGGCTCGTTGGCCAGGATCTTGTCGGTGTGCGAGTCGATGGCGAGGCGCCACTTGTTGTTGTTCGACAGGCGGAAGATCTTCACCGTCTGCCCGGGGGAGGCCGCGGCGGGCGCGTACCCGAGGATGCCCTCGTAGCGGAACTTGCCCGAGGACACGAGCGACTCCCGCTCCGCGACGGAGCCGGTGACGATGTAGGAGGCCTTGTTCTCCCAGCGCAGCCGGAAGAGCGGCTTGCCGCCGGCGAAGGGGGCGCGCGAGATGTAGTAGAGCGGGGTCTGGGTGACCGACCAGCCGTGCTTGGTGATCGCGGTCTGCTTCTCCGCCTCGTTGCTGGTGTAGAAGAACCCGCCGTCCTTCGTCACCAGCTCGTAGACCTTCACCCGCTGCTCGGCGACGCTCTGGGCCGAGGCCGTGGCGGCGGACGCCTGCGCGGCGACCCCGAAGGACAGCGTGGCGCCGAGCGCCACGGCGAGCCCGAGGCCGACGGGACGGGTCATGCGGCCGAACGATATTGCCATGAAAGCTGTTTCCCTCCGAATGGGTGGCGATGCCCGGCCAAGCTAACCGCGCGCTGCGTAACCGCCTTGTCCATTTCGAGTAACGTCTAAGCGTTGCCGGCCAGCCTGGCGCGCAGGCGGTCGGCGTCAGGATGGTTGAGCTGCTCCAGGAGCTCCAGGGCGCGGCGGAACGTGCCGAGGGCGGCGGCGCGGTCGCCGGCGGCGTCGTACATCTCGCCGAGGTGCACCAGGGTCTCGGCCTCGTGCCAGCGGTCGCCGACCTCCTGGAACAGGCCGATGGAGCGCCGGTAGAGCCCGGCGGCCTCGGTGAAGCGGCCGAGGTGGTGGTAGGCGTAGGCGAGGCTGTCGCCCGCGCCTGCCTGGCCGTGCCGGTAGTCCAGCTTCTCGTGCAGCTCCAGGGCCTCCCGGCAGTACGGGATGGCCTCCTCGTACTCGCCGAGCAGCACGAGCTGGTAGCCGATCGAGTTGAGGAACAGGGCCGCCCCCGCCTCGTTGCCCGCCTCGCGGTGGAGCGCGAGGGCCTGGCGGAACTGTTCGAGCGCGGCGCGCGGCCGGTCCTGCTTCTGGAGGATGAAGCCGAGGCCCAGGTGCGCGCGGGTCCGGCCGTCGCGGTCGCCCAGCTCGGTGAACAGCGCGATCGCCTGCTCCAGCTCGGCCCGCGCGTCGTCGAGCCGGCCGAGCCTGATGCGGGCGCGGCCGGCCCCGGCACGGGACTGGGCCTCGCCGAACCGGTCCGCCTGCCGCCGGGCGACGGCGAGCGCGGCGCCGTGGGCGGCGAGGAGGTCGAGCCAGCGCCCCTGACGGTCGAGGTAGTCGCTGAGCGTCCAGCTGAGCTGCCACGCGCGGGTGCCGAGGCCGGCGTCGGCGGCGTGCCGGACGGCCGCCATGAGCGCGGGGTGCTCGGCGGCGAACCACTCCATCGCCTGGCCGTGGTCCGCCGGGCTCTCCGGGGACGCCCCCGGCAGGGGCTCGTCCAGGGACAGCGGCTGCCGGCTGCGGTTGATGGTCAGGGCGGCGGCGTGCGCCGTGTGCAGGTAGTGGTCGAGCAGGCGGTGCGTCGCGGCACGCCGCTCGTCGTCGAAATCCTCCGAGGGGCGGTGCGTCGAGGCAGGCCGATCCTCCGAGGCGGCGTACGCGCGTAACAGGTCGTGCATGGTGAACCGGGCGGCGGCGGTCTCGATGACCAGGTGCGCCCGTACGAGCTCCGCCAGCGGCCCCCGCACCTCGCCGCTCGTGACCCCGGCCAGGCTCGCCGCCGCCGCGACGCCGAGATCCGGGCCGAACGCGTTCCCCAGCAGCCTGAACAGGCGCGCGGCCGGCGGCGTGAGCGCCCGGTAGGACCAGGAGAAGACCGCACGGAGGCCGGCCGTGCGCTCCCCGGCGTCCAGCGGGTCGAGCCGGGAGTCGTCCGCGCGCAGCTGCCCGGCGAGCACGGCCAGCGGGAAACCGGGGCGCATGCGGGCGCGGGCCGCGACGATGCCCAGCGCCAGCGGCAGCCCGCCGCACCGGTCGAGCAGGTCGGCCACCGCGGCCGGCTCGGCCCGCACCCGTTCCTCGCCCAGCAGCCGGGTGATCGCCTGGCGGGCCTCCTCCGGGTCGAAGGCGTCGAGCGGGACCGGCCGGGCGCCGTGGCCGGTGATGAGGCCGGGCAGCTGGCGCCGGCCGGTGACGAGCACCGCGCACGACGGGCTGCCGGGCAGCAGCGGGGTCACCTGGTCCGTGTCGCGGGCGTCGTCCAGCACGATCAGCATCCGCTTGCCCGCCACCAGGCTGCGGTAGAGCGCGGCCTGCGCCTCCAGGCCCGCGGGCACCGCGGCGGCGTCCACGCCCAGGGCGTCGAGGAAGCCGCGCACCGCCGTCTCGGGCGGCATGGGCGCGTCGGCGGGGGCGAAGCCGCGCAGGTTCACGTACAGCTGGCCGTCGGGGAAGCGGGGCAGGTGGGAGTGCGCCCAGTGCAGGGCGAGCCAGGTCTTGCCGACGCCGCCCGTGCCGCCGATGGCGGAGATCACCACCGTGTTCGCGGGCGCGGCCATCATCCGGTCGAGGGCGGCCAGCTCGCGCGAGCGCCCCGCGAACGACGGCGGCGGCGGGGGAAGCTGACGGGGCACCGGAACGGGGCGCGGGGCGAGCGCGGCCTCGGCGTTGAGCAGCCGCAGGTGCAGTCGCCGCAGGTCGGGGCCGGGATCGGCGCCCAGCTCGTCGGCCAGCCGGTGCCGTACGCGCTCGTAGCGGTCGAGCGCCTCGGCCTGGCGGCCGTTGCGGTAGAGGGCGAGGAGGAGCTGTCCGGTCAGGCGCTCGTCGAGCGGATGGCGGTCGGCCAGCACGGTCAGCTCGGGCAGCAGCTCGGCGTGCCTGCCCAGCCTGAGCTGGACGTCGTGGTGGTCGAGCCGGGCGGACAGGTGCTCGGTCCTGAGCGTGTGGCGCAGGGCGGCCAGCCACGGGGTGTCCAGGTCGGCGAACGGCTCGCCGCGCCACAGGCCCAGCGCGAGCCCGTACAGCCGGGCGGCCTCCCGGTCGTCGCTCGCCCGCGCCCGGGCCAGCAGCGCGCGGAAGCGGTGCAGGTCCACGGCCTCCTCCCGCACCCGCAGGAGGTAGCCGGCGGCGCCGCGGTGGATCTCGGCGGGGATGACGGCGCGCAGGCGGGACAGGTAGCTGTGCAGCGTGCCCGCGGCCCGTTGCGGCGGGGTGTCTCCCCAGACGCGGTCGGTGAGCCGGTCGAGGGAGACCGGCCGGTTGGCGTCGACGAGGAGGGCCGCCAGCACGCAGCGCTGCCGCGCGGGCCCGAGGTCGATCGGCCGGCCGTCGACCCAGGCGCCGACCTCCCCCAGGATCCCGAACTCGACCCCCACGGCGCCTCCTCCCCGACCCATGGTAGGGGGCGGCCGTCACCGCTACGGGAGCTGTTTGGACAGCTCGAACATCCCGCCGAGCCCTTTGCCGGGGACGTCGAAGACGACGGCGGCGAGGTCCTTGGCGGGGATCACGTGGGTGCCCGTGGCACCCCGGCGCGGGTTCGGGTCCCAGACGGTGACCGTGCCCTTCGCGGTGTCGTAGCCGTAGGCGACGATGGCGTGCCCGAAGTCGCGCTTCTTCCTGCTCCAGGGCAACCGGTTGCCGAGGACCGCGACGATCGTGGGCCTCCCGAGCACGCCGACCGCCTGGGAGACCTGCGTCATCAGCGCGGCGGGATCGTCCTTCGCGTACGCGAGCCGGAACCGGTAGCCCTTCGGACCGACGTACTCGTTGAGGACGGCCACCGCGTCCTCCCGCTTGGTCGAGCGGGCCGCGGCGCTGGTCTTCATCTCCTCGGCCAGCCGGTCCTGACCGAGCTTGACGCCGAACGCGCCCAGCACGATCGAGGCGGAGGCCGGGGCGCAGTAGTAGCTCGTCCGCTGCGCCTGCCCCTTGATCCCCACCGAGCCCGCGACGGCCGGGAGGAGCAGCCGGGCGGTGAACGGCGCCGCCGCCGCGGGGGGAGCGGCGACGGGCAGGACGCAGGCGGCGAGGGCGGCGCCGAGGACGAGTCTTGCGGAACGCACGCGGTCTCTCTCCGTGTTGCAGGCGATACGGAAGTGACCAAAATACACACTTCAGCGACTCAGCTGCTCGTTCATGATGAGGAACGCCCCCAGACCGTGGAAGTCGTTGACCGGCCGGGCGCGCCCGAAGTAGTAACTGAGCGAGTCGCCGGCGTTGGTGCCCTCGCTGACGCCGACGAGGCTCGTCCGCCCGTCGGAGCCGAGCGACACCTGGGCCAGCACTCCCTGGTAGCCGCGGTCCGCGTTCGCGCGGTAGGAGGCGTCCACGTACCCGCGCTCGACGGCCCGCGAGATCGTGTACGTGTACATCGCCGAGCACGACGTCTCCGTCCAGTTCGACGGGTTCGACGGCTCGGTGACCACCTGCCACCAGCGGCCCGTGGCCGGGTCCTGCCAGCGGGCGTACGCGGGCACGAGCTCGCGCAGGATGTCGATCAGCGCCGCCCGGCGTGGATGGTCGGCCGGGATCAGTTCGAGGATGTCGGTCACGGCCATCCCGAACCAGCCCATCGCCCGGCACCAGGAGATCCCGTTCGTGTTGCCCAGTGCGGGTTTGACCCAGGACGCGGTCGGGCCGCCCGGCTCGTCGTAGGCGTGGTAGAGCAGCCCGGCGGCCTGGCCCGACGTGCGGCGCAGGTGGCTCCAGTAGATCTCGAGCTGCTTGGCCGGCTCGGCGCCGGTGAAGGAGTCACCCGCCACCCAGGCGCCGTACCGGGCGAGGAACGGGTCGGCCATGTAGACGCCGTCGCCCCAGAGCTGGCCCTCGCGGGAGGTGGAGGTGGAGTGCCACCAGCCGCCGTCGGAGGTGCGCGGGTACGTGTTCAGCCGGGTCCTGATCTTGGCCGCGGCCGTGCGGTAGCGGGCCTGCCCGGTCTCCCGGTAGAGGGCGAGCAGGACGTTGCCCGCCTGCATGCTGTCGAGATTGCCGAAGGTCTGGGAGATGCCGCCGGAGGAGTCCACGAACCGGTCGGCCCAGTCCTTGATGTACTGCAGGTAGCGGGGCTCGCCCGTGCGCTGGTAGACGAGGTACTGGCCCCACAGGTAGAGACCCTGCGGGTAGCTCCAGCCGCCGAGCGTGCCGGGGGAGAAGCGGGCCATCGTCGAGTCGACCATCGCCCTCGACCAGTCGGTGCCCGTCGAGGTGTCCACGCTCAGCGAGTCGAGGTTCGGGCCGCCGTTGGCGGTGGTGGCGGTGGCCTTGACCGCGTTCGCGCCCGCGGCCAGCGTGACCCGTACGGTCACGGTCCGCCAGGAGGTCCAGGCGCCGGTGCCGGGGAAGGACAGGGTCGTGCTCGTGCCGCCGGCGGTGACGGTCATGGGCCGGTCGGCGCCCGTGCCGTTGGCGTAGCGGAAGGTCAGGCTCTGGGGGCCGGCGGCGGAGGCGCTGACGGCGAACTCGACGGAGGAGCCGGCGAGGTTGTCGTAGTTGACGAAACCGGTGCCGGTGAACCCGGCGTGGTTCGACTCCACGACGCCCTGCGAGATCGTCCCGTCCTCGGCCTCGTAGAAGGCAGCCGCCGTGGCCGGACGGACGGCAACCGGTTGCAGAAATAGCAGTCCGCCGAGTGTCGCAGCGGTGATTGCGCGAAGACGTCCCATGTATCACTCCGGGTCTGACGAGCTGTGATGTCGTGCCGCCGGTGCGGTCCTGCACGATCGTCGCCGCATGGCTCCGATCTCCTTGCGCACCTCAGGCATACATCCCGGCGCGCCGCCCTGTCTACCAATCGATGTCATCCGATGTATCGATGCAAGAAAGTTAGGAAACTTTCCTAAGCAATGGACCGTTCCAACTATTGACGGACATAGCGGTTTATGGCAAACGTTTGGAAAGCTCCCCTTCCTTACACCAGGCATCACTCTCAGCCAGGAGCGCCCGATGAACTTCAGCAAGTCCCGGGCCTGCGTCATCGCCTGCTTACTCGCTCTGGGAATGACCACAGCCCTCCCGGCGGACGCTGCGCCCACCAGGTACGAAGCCGAGAACGCGACGATCTCCCAAGGAGCCGTCGAGTCCAACCACGCCGGCTACTCCGGCACCGGCTTCGTCAACGGAGACAACGTCGCCGGCTCCTACACCGAATGGACGATCAACGCGCCGACCGCGGGCACGGCCACGCTGGCCTTCCGCTACGCCAACGGCACCGGCGCCGACCGGCCCAGCGACATCGCGGTCAACGGCACGACCGTCGCCGCCGCCCGGTCCTTCCCCGCCACCGGCGCCTGGACCACCTGGACCACGATCACGCTGACCGCCCAGGTCACCGCGGGCACGAACACGATCAGGGCCACCGCCAACGGCTCGGGCGGCAACCCGAACTGGGACTACCTCGACGCCGAGGTCCAGTCGTCGAACTTCACCGACTACCAGGCGGAGTCCGCGACGATCTCGCAGGGCGTCGTCGAGTCGAACCACGCCGGATTCACCGGCTCGGGCTTCGTCAACTACGACAACGTCACCGGCTCCTCCGTCGAGTTCGCCGTCAGCGCGGCGGCCGCCGGCACCCAGAGCCTGACCTTCCGCTTCGCCAACGGCACCACCACCGACCGGCCGATGACCATCACCGTCAACGGCACCGCGGTCGCCACCGCCCGGTCGTTCCCCGGCACCGGCGCCTGGACGACCTGGCAGGAGATCACCGTCGACGCGCCGCTGAACGCGGGCGCCAACACGGTCAAGGCCACGGCCACCACCGCCAACGGCGGCCCGAACCTCGACCGGCTGCGGGTCACCGGCCCCGGCGACACCGAGAAGCCGACCTCGCCGGGCCAGCCGTCGTGCTCCGACATCACGCACAACGCCCTGACCCTGACCTGGCCGCCGTCCACCGACAACATCGGCGTGGCGGCCTACGACATCTACTTCCTGGGCCAGCAGATCGCGACCGCCCCCGCGTCGCCGTACCGGCTGACCGGGCTCAACCCGAACTTCACCTACCAGCTGTCGGTGTTCGCCCGTGACGCCTCCGGCAACGTGTCGCTGAGCAGCCCGGAAGTGACCTGCCAGACGCAGCCCGCGCCCGCCGACGACCCGCCGTCGCAGCCGGGGCAGCCCACCGTCAGCGGCGTGCAGGCCGCGTCGGCGACCGTGACCTGGAGCGCCTCCACCGACGACAACGGCGTGCGGGCCTACCTGGTGCGCGACAACGCCACCAATGCCGTGCTCGCCACGGTGACCGGCACCCCGCCGGCCACGACGGCCAGTGTGCCGCTCGAGTGCGCGCACACGTACCAGGTGCACGTGGTGGCGCGGGACACGGCCAACCAGCTCTCCACGCCGAGCGCGCCGTCCGCGTCGTTCACCACGGGGAGCTGCGGCACCGTGCCGCAGACGCCGACCAGCATCGCCGGCGGCTGGGACGTGCCGTGGGACATCTCCTGGGCGCCCGACGGCACGTACGCGCTGGTGACCGAGCGCGACACGTTCAAGGTCTTCAAGATCACCCCGTCGGGCACCAAGACGCAGGTCGGCACCGTGCCCAACGTGCAGACCACCGACGGCGAGGGCGGCCTGATGGGCCTGGACTTCTCGCCCACCTGGAACGGCACGAGCGACCAGGAGGTGTTCTTCATGCACACCGCCTCCGAGGGCAACCGGGTCGTGAAGATGAACTTCAACGGCACCGCGCTCAGCGGGTACGCCACCATCCTTCAGGGCATCGACAAGAACCGGTACCACAACGGCGGGCGCATCAGGTTCGGCCCCGACGGCTACCTGTACGTCACCACCGGCGACGCGCAGTCGTCGAGCAACGCGCCCGACCTCGACTCGCTCAACGGCAAGATCCTGCGCATCACCAAGACCGGCGCCGCCGCGCCCGGCAACCCGTTCGGCACCCGCGTCTACAGCTACGGCCACCGCAACCCGCAGGGCCTGGCCTGGGACTCGGCCGGCCGGCTGTGGGAGTCGGAGCTGGGCAACTCCTCGCGTGACGAGCTCAACCTCATCCAGCCGGGCAAGAACTACGGCTGGCCCACCTGCGAGGGCACCTGCAGCACCTCCGGCATGACGAACCCGAAGTACACCTGGAGCGTCTCCGAGGCCTCGCCGAGCGGCATCGCCATCGTCAACAACACGGTCTTCATGGCGGCGCTGCGCGGCGAGCGGCTGTGGCGCATCGTGCTGAACGGCGAGAACGTCTCGACGGTCAACTCGTACTTCAACGGCACGTACGGCCGGCTCCGCGCGGTCGAGAAGGTGCCCGGAGCCAACGCCATCTGGTTCGGCTCCACCAACTCCGACAACAACGGCGACGGCTCGGCCGACACCATCCGCCGCTCCAACATCCAGTAGCCACCCCCTCGTCGCCGGCGGCCGCGCCATCGCGCGGTCGCCGGATCCACCCCCCGGAGCCTTCGATGCATCCCTCCAGAAGGGCCGTGCTCAAAGGAGCAATGCTCGTCCCCGTGCAGGCGGGTGCCGTGCTGCCGCCGGCGCCCGCCACGGCCCAGACGCTCGACTCCCCCTGGGACCAGGTGCCCGCGATCCTGGCCAGGATCGCGCCGCCGACCTTCCCCGACCGCACGTTCCCGATCACCGACTACGGCGCCAAGCCGGACAACTCCACCGACTGCACGGCCGCCTTCCGCTCCGCCATCGCAGCCTGCAACGCGGCGGGCGGCGGCACGGTCCTCGTGCCCGGCACCGGCAAGTTCCGCACCGGCAAGATCCACCTGCTGTCCGGCGTGCGGCTGCACGTCGAGGCGGGCGGCACGATCCGGTTCAGATCGGACGCGGGCTCGTACCTGCCGACGGTCTTCACCCGCTGGCAGGGGATCGAGTGCTTCAACTACTCGCCCTTCATCTACGCCAGGAACCAGACCGACATAGCCCTGACCGGCACCGGCACGATCGACGGGAACGCGGCGGCCGGGCCCTGGTTCGGCTTCGACGACCAGCGCGGCCCCGACTGGGACCGGCTGCAGCAGCAGGCCGTGGACGGCGTGCCGGTCGAGCAGCGCCAGTTCGGCGACGGCCACTACCTCAAGCCGAACCTGATCCAGTTCTACGGCTGCCGGAACGTGCTCGTCGAGGACCTGGACATCAGGAACCCCGCGATGTGGACCATCCACCCCGTCCTGTCCAGGAACGTCACGGTCAGGCGGGTCAAGATCTACAGCCGGGGCGCGATGGTGGACGGCGTCGACCCCGAATCCTCGTCGGACGTGCTCATCGAGGGCTGCACGTTCGACACCGGCGACGACGGCACCGTCATCAAGTCGGGCCGCGACACCGACGGCCGCCGCGTGGGCGTGCCGTCCACCGACATCGTCATCCGCGACAACACCTACTACGGCCGCTGGGGCGCGATCACGGTCGGCAGCGAGATGTCCGGCGGCGTCCGCAACGTCTTCGCCGAGAACAACCGCATCCTGGCCGGCGCCGGCTACCACTCCTTCTACGCCCTCTACCTGAAGACCAACAACCGGCGCGGCGGGACGGTGGACGGCGTGCACGTCCGCAACCTGACGGGCGGCCCGTGCGACCGGGGCGGCTTCTACATCGACATGAACTACAGCCTGACCGGCCCCGGCAACGGCCCGATCGTCAACCCGGTCATCCAGAACATCACCGTGGACGGGCTGAACATCGACGACTCGCCGTTCGCGATCAAGCTGTCGGGCTCCGCCGCCAGCCACATCCGGAACGTGACGATCGCCAACAGCACCTTCACGCGGATCGACACGCCGGCCCCCCAGCTCTCCAACGCCGACAACGTCGTGCTGCGCGACGTCCGCGTCAACGGCGTCCTGTACGGGGGCTCGCCGCCGGGCAACCGGTACGAGGCCGAGAACGCGACGATCTCGCAGGGCGCCGTCGAGTCCAACCACACCGGGTTCTCCGGAACCGGGTTCGTGAACTACGACAACGCGGCCGGCTCGTACGTGGAGTTCGCGGTGAACGCCGCCGCGGCTGGGACGGCGACGCTCACCCTCCGCTACGCCAACGGCACCACGGCCAACCGGGCGATGGACATCGCGGTCAACGGCGCGGTCGTCGCCGCGGCCAAACCCTTCAACGGCACGGGCGCCTGGACCACCTGGCAGTCCACGACGATCTCCGCCCAGCTGGTCGCCGGCGCCAACACCGTCAGAGCGACCGCGACCACCGCCAACGGCGGCCCCAACCTCGACTACCTGGAGGTCCAGTGAGTGTCACCCGCCGTCAGCTCGGCGCCCTGGTCGGGGCCGCGTTCCTGGCCCCCGCGGTGTCCGCCAGGCCCGCCTGGGCCGGCACCTCGGCCGTCGCCCCGGCCTGGAAGCTCATGTGGGCGCCCGACCCGGCCGCCGTCGGGCTGCGCGCGTTCGAGACGCTCGAGGACGACCGCGCCGACTCGCATCCGGCCGGGCAGCCCCACATCTACGTCGAGGGCGACGCCTTCCGCTTCAACATGCACACCGTCGACCGCGACACGTCGACGGACCGGCAGCGCCAGGAGGTCACCGGCAACCGGAACCCGGACGGCTACCTGCGCTGGCTGACCGGGGAGACCTGGCGCGTCACGTACTCGATGTACATCCCGAGCTCGCTGAAGGCCACGACGACCTTCACCCACATCAGCCAGACCAAGATGCCGGGCACCGGCACCAGCCCGATCACCGTCACGTCGCTGCGCCGCGTGAACGGCGTCCAGACCATCGAACACAAGATCTTCGAGTCCGACACCCTGGTGGGGCGCACCGAGCTCGAGCCGCTGCACGACAAGTGGATCGACGCCGAGTACGAGATCAAGATCGGCGACGGCAGCTCGGGCTCGGTGCGCTGGGTGCTGCGCAGCGGCGGCGCCACCCTCGTGGACGCCACCAAGACCGGCGACACCTTCCTCGGCGACCGGGTGCGCCCCAAGTGGGGTATCTACCGCTCGCTCGGCGATACCTCCGGCTCCCTGCAGAACTGCTACCTGCTGCTCCGCAACCTGCGCGCCTACAAGCAGGTGCAGGCCACCGCCACCCGGCTGGAGGCGGAGAACGTGACGATCTCGCAGGGCGCCGTCGAGTCGAACCACGCGGGGTTCTCCGGCACCGGGTTCGTCAACTCCGACAACGTGGCGGGCGCGTACGTGGAGTGGCGGCACGACGCCGCCGCGGCCGGTTCCGCCACGCTGACCGTCCGCTACGCCAACGGCACGAGCGCCGACCGCCCCGTGGACGTGGCCGTCAACGGCCGCGTCGTGGCCTCCGGCGTGTCCTTCCCCGGCACCGGCGCCTGGACCACCTGGGCCTCCCGCAGCGTGGTCGCCGACCTCGCCGCCGGGGCCAACACCGTCCGCCTCACCGCCGCCACCGCGGGTGGCTGCCCGAACCTCGACTACTTAGAGGTGGTCCAATGACGATCTCCCGGCGTGACCTGCTCAAAGCCGGCGGCGTGGCGGGCGGCGCCCTCCTGGTGAGCACCGGCACGGCCCGCGCCGCCGGCGGGCCGGCCGGCCCGGTCACCGGGGTTACCGCCGCTGCCTCGCCGTGGGACCGGGTGCCCGAGATCCTGGCCAGGATCGTGCCGCCGACCTTCCCCGACCGCACGTTCCCGATCACCGATTACGGTGCCAAGCCGGACAACTCCACCGACTGCACGGCCGCGTTCCGCGATGCCATAGCCGCGTGCAACGCGGCGGGCGGCGGCCGCGTCGTGGTGCCGGCGGGAACGTTCCGCACCGGCAAGATCCACCTGCTCTCGAACGTCAACCTCCAGGTGAACGGCACCATCCGGTTCCGCACGGACCCCGGCTCCTACCTGCCGACGGTGCTGACCCGCTGGGAGGGCATCGAGTGCTACAACTACTCGCCCTTCATCTACGCCAACGGCCAGACCAACGTCGCCATCACGGGCACGGGCACGATAGACGGCAACGCGCCCGCGGGCGACTGGTCGTCGTGGGGGAGCGGCGGCGCGGACCGCGACCAGCTCAGGTCCTGGGGCGCGGACGACACCCCGGTGGCGCAGCGCCAGTTCGGCAGTGGCCACAAGCTGCGGCCCAACATGATCGGCCTCTACAACTGCACGGCGGTGCTGGTCGAGGGCGTCAACCTGCGCAACCCGGCGATGTGGACCCTGCACCCGGTCTACTGCACCAACGTCACCGTCCGGAACGTCACCTTCTACTCCACCAACTCCCAGGGTGACGGCTGCGACCCCGACTCGTGCACCGACGTGCTGATCACCGGCTGCAGGTTCGACACCAACGACGACTGCGTGCCCGTCAAGTCGGGCCGCGACCGCGACGGCCGCCGGGTGAACCGCCCCTCGCAGAGCATCGTGATCCAGAACTGCAAGTTCAGCGGCCGGTGGGGCGGGGTGACCATCGGCAGCGAGATGTCCGGCGGGGTCCGCGACGTGTTCGCCGAGGACTGCGAGTGCAACGCGCCCGGCTTCCCCGGCCGCTACCCGGTCAAGTACGCCCTCTACGTCAAGACCAGCTTCAACCGCGGCGGCTTCGTGGACGGCGTGCACCTGCGCCGCATCACCGGCCACGACCTGGAGCGCAGCGCCCTCTACGTCACGCTCAACTACGAGACCTCGGGCTCCCTGCCGCCGGTCGTGCAGAACTTCACCGCCGACGGCCTCACGATCGACGGCGCGGCCAAGGCGTACGACCTGGACGGCCGCTCGACCGACCACATCAAGAACGTCACGATCTCCAACAGCACGTTCACCGGGATCACGACGGCCACGCCGACCGCCTCGAACGTCGACAACCTCGTGCTGTCCCGGGTGAGCGTCAACGGCAAGGACATCTCCAACACCCAGCCGCCGGCCGGGACGCGGTACGAGGCCGAGGACGCCGTGATCTCCCAGGGCGCCGCCGAGTCGAACCACGCCGGCTACTCGGGCACGGGGTTCGTCAACTCCGACAACGTGGCCGGCGCGTACGTGGAGTTCGCGGTGAGCGCGGCGGCGGCCGGCGGCCGGGCGCTCACGATCAGGTACGCCAACGGCACGAGCACCAACCGGCCGTTCGCGGTCACCGTCAACGGCACCGCCGCCGGATCCGCCGTGAACGCCTCCGGCACCGGCGCGTGGACCACCTGGGTGTCCACCGCCGTCACTGTGCCCCTCGCCTCCGGGACCAACGCCGTCCGGCTCACCGCCACCACCGCCGGCGGCCTGCCCAACCTCGACTATGTGGAGCTCCAGCCATGAAACCGCTCGCCAGAGCCCTGCTGGTATGCGCCCTCGCCCTGCTCGGAGCCGCGCCCCTCCCGGCGCAGGCCCTCGCCGAGTTCAACGTGCGCGACTACGGCGCCACCGGCAACGGCTCGACCAACGACGACGACGCCATCGACCGAGCCATCAACGCGGCCGGCGCGGCCCCCGGCGGCACGGTCGTCTTCCCCTCCGGCCGCTACCGGGCCCGCACCATCCACCTGAAGTCGAACGTCACGCTCAGGCTCGACTCCGGCTCGACGATCCTGGCCGCGAGCAGCGGCATGGACGCCGCCGAGTCCAACCCCAACGACGACTACCAGGACTACGGCCACAGCCACTTCCACAACTCGCTCATGTGGGGCAGCGGCATCACCGACTTCCACATCACCGGCACCGGCACGATCGACGGCGACGGCAACCTCATCACCGGCAACCCGTCCTCAGGCCAGGCCGACAAGGCGCTGACGCTCACCGAGTGCTCGAACATCAGCATCGAGGGCGTCACGTTCCGGCGCGGCGGTCACTTCGCCGCCCTGATCAACGGCTGCCACGACATCACGATCGACAATCTCAAGACGATCCACACCAGCAGCGGCGTGCGCGACGGCATCAACCTGATCAACAGCTGGAACGTCACCGTCACCAACAGCCGCATCGAGGCCAGCGACGACGCCTTGGTGTTCAAGAGCGACTACGCGCTCGGCCACACCTACACCAGCCAGAACGTCCGCGTGCGCGACACCACTGTCTACTCGCACGAGAACAACGCGCTCCAGTTCGGCTCGGAGACCTGCGGGAGCTTCCGCGATTTCCGGTTCGAGAACATCACCGTGCTGGGCGCGGGCAAGGCCGGCATCGGCATCGTGTCCATGGACGGCGCGATCATCGAGGACGTCCACTACGACAACGTGACGCTCACCAAGACCACGTCGCCGTTCTTCTTCAAGATCGGTGAGCGGAAGCGCTGCCCAGGCTCGCCCCCCGCCGGACGGATCCGCAACATCACGATCTCCAACGTGACTGGGACCGACCTGACCGCGCCCGTCGTCACCGGCACCGTGGGCGCCTCCGACTACACCAGCACGCTGACCGGCACGCCGTCCGTGGACCTCGGCCCCGGCATCACGTTCCAGAACGTCGACCTCACCGTCCCCGGCGGCCACCCCGCCTCGGAGGCGAGCAGGGTGCCCGGCGAGTTCCTCACCACGTACCCGCCGCGCGACTACGGCGCGCGCCCCTCGTACGGCTACTGGATCAGGCACGCCGCCGGCATCACGCTCAACGGCGAGACCCGGTTCGACGACAACGACAACCGGCCCTACGTGATCGCCGACGACGCCTCCGACGTGCAGGTGAACGGCGTCATCGCGCAGCGCGGCAGCGGCAGCGCCTACGACGTCGGATTCAGCGGCGTCACCGGCTACGCCGTGCGCGACAGCGCCAACACCTCCGGCGACGCGCTGCGCGTGCGCGCCACCAACTCCACGCCGGTCCCCGGCACCCCGGAGAGCCTGTACGCCGAGGCGGAGGCGGGCACGGTCACCGCTCCCATGCAGGTGACCGCCGACACCGCCGCGTCCGGCGGCTCGTACGTGACCGTCGCCGCCGGCAACAACAGCAAGTCCAGCGCGCCCTCCACCGGCTGGACGACGATCCCGTTCACGGTCGAGCACGACGGCACGTTCGCCGTCTGGGCCCGCGTGATCGCCGCCAACGACGGCGACGACTCGTTCTGGGTGCGCTCGGGCACCGGCTCGTGGACGAACTGGAACAGCGTCCCGATCGGCACCTCCTGGCACTGGGCCAAGCTGCCCGTCACGTACGACCTGGCGGCCGGAGCGCGCACGATCACCTTCGCCTACCGCGAGGACGGCGCCCGCCTCGACCGCGTCGCCATCAGCAGCGACCCGGCGTTCAACCCCGGATCCTAGGAGAGCACCATGAGACGCACGGCGACGCTCGCCGTCTTCGCGCTCCTGCTCGGCCTGCTCACCGCCCTCCCGGCGCGGGCCGACCTGCAACACCCGCGCCAGGCGTTCCTGCGCAACTCGATCTCCGGCCTCTTCCTGCACTGGGGCGAGCGGACCTCGCCGCAGCACACCAGCTGCAGCGCGTGGGAGGCCGACGTCACCAACGGCGGCTGGAGCGCCTCCTACTGGGTGAACGAGGCCAAGAAGCTGCACGCCCAGTACATCGTGCTGGCCACCTTCCACAGCCGGCTCGGCTACGCCCGGCCGTACCCGTCGGCGATCCCGGGCTCCTGCCGCACCACGCGGGACTTCCTCGGCGAGCTGATCGACGCCGCCGACGCGCAGGGCGTGAAGGTCATCAACTACATGACCGACGACCCGCAGTGGCACAACGAGGGGCTGTCGTCGGGGTCGTGGCTCAACTCCTCGGCCTTCTCCGGCTACGTCGGCCACGACGTGGACCTGACCACCCGCGACGGGTTCGGCGAGTTCAGCTACCTGCAGTTCTTCGAGCAGATGCAGCGCTATCCCAAGCTCGCCGGGTTCTGGATCGACAACGACAACGCCTACTGGGAGCGCAACGACCTCTACGCCAAGATCTACCAGCAGCGCCCCGACATGACGATCTCGAACAACAACGAAGACACGCCGATCATGGACATGATCAGCAACGAGCAGAAGACCGGCATGACGCCGTCGTACGACTACCCGCAGGCGGTCTACACGGCGCTGCCCCGGCTGATCGAGGCCGACTTCAAGCTGCCCACCGGCGGCCCCTGGTGGTACGGCGGCTCCGACCAGGCCGTGGACCGCAAGCTCACGCTCGGCCGGCTCATCACGAACGCGGGATCGTCGGTCAAGGCGCTGATGGCCGAGACCGCTATGGTCAACGGCAAGTTCCCCGCCCAGCAGGTCAGCTTCAACAACTTCGCGAACACGTACCTGGAGGAGATCTGGGAGTCGCTCGGCGGCACCGAAGGCGGCGGCTACATGTTCGGCGGGCTCAAGCCGGGCTTCTGGAACAACGGCGCGCACGGCGTGACCACCGTCGCCAAGAACGACCCCGACCGGCACTACATCCACGTGATCACGCCGCCGTCCGGCAGCACGCTGTCGCTGCGCGACAACGGCTACCGGGTCGGCTCGGTGACGAACCTGCGCACGGGCGCCCCGGTGGCGTTCACGCAGTCGGGCGGCACGCTGACGCTCAGCGGGATCTCCGCCTGGGACCAGTACGACACCGTATTCAAGGTCCTCACCAGTGGCCGCCAGGGCGTCTACACCGGCGTCACGCTGTCGGCGAGCTCGTCCACCAGCGGCCACGGCGCGGCGGCGGCCGGCGACGGGAACTACCTGACCTACTGGGACAGCGACGCCGCCGAGCCCGCGCGGCTCACCTTCGACCTGGGCTCCGCCAAGCCGATCCAGTACCTGGCGTTCAACCAGCGGGAGGACTCCACCGTCTACCCGTCGTCCGGGTCGGCGCGGATCTCCACTTACCAGGTGCACGTCAGCAACGACGGCTCGACCTGGGGGAGCGCGGTCAAGACCGGGACCGTGCCGAACGCGCGCGGCGTGCAGTTCATCGACCTGAGCGGGGTCACCGCCCGCTACGTCCGGCTCTCCAAGACCGGGCACCACGGCGTCGCCCGCTGGCGGGTGGACGAGGCGTGGGTCGGCGGCCAGTACGCGGGCGGCGGCGGCTCCACCGGCACCCGCTACGAGGCCGAGAACGCGACGGTCTCCCAGGGCGCGGTCGAGTCCAACCACGCCGGCTACTCCGGCACCGGCTTCGTCAACGGCGACAACGTCACCGGGTCCTACACCGAATGGACGATCAACGCGCCCGCGGCCGGAACCGCCACGATCGCCCTGCGCTACGCCAACGGCACCACGACCGCCCGCCCGGCGGCCGTCACCGTGAACGGCGGCGCCGCGCAGACCCGCGACTACCCCGGCACCGGCGCCTGGACCACCTGGGCGAGCGACACCTTCACCGTCCCGCTCAACGCCGGGGCCAACACGCTGCGGGTGACCGCGACGACCGACGGCGGCAACCCGAACCTCGACTGCATCGACGTCACGACGGGAGGCGCCTCATGAAAGCGCTATTAGCGGCGCTGGCGCTGGCCGCCACGTGCCTGACCATGCCCCTGGCCGGGCCCGCGGCCCCGGCCGCCGCCTCGGACAACGGGCTGTCGATCAGGCCCGCGATGGGCTGGAGCAGCTGGAGCTTCGTCCGCCGCTGGCCCGACGAGACCAAGATGAAGGCCCAGGCGGACGCCCTGGTCAGCAGCGGCCTGGCCGACAAGGGGTTCGTCTACATCAACCTCGACGACTTCTACCAGAAGTGCGACTCCAACGGCTTCGTCGTCGACGACTACGGCCGCTGGGCGGTCGACACCGCCAAGTTCCCGTCCGGGATCAAGGCGCTGGCCGACTACGTGCACGCCAAGGGGCTGAAGTTCGGCTTCTACGTCACCCCGGGCATCGCGAAGAACGCCGTCACGGCCAACAAGCCGATCGAGGGCACGTCGTACCACGCGCAGGACATCGCGGACACCTCGCAGACCCACAAGAACTACAACTGCAAGAACATGTACCGGCTCAAGTACTCCCACCCGGGCGCGCAGGCGTTCATCAACTCGTGGGCCGACCAGATGGCCTCGTGGGGCGTGGACTACCTCAAGATCGACGGCGCGGACGCCTCCACGGTCGCGGACGTCGAGGCGTGGGACAAGGCGCTGCGCCAGACGGGCCGGCCGATCAACTTCGCGCTCTCCAACAACCTGCCGATCGCCCAGGCCACCACCTGGAAGCGGCTGGCCAACAGCTGGCGCACCCAGGGCGACGTCGAGTGCTACTGCGGCCCAGGCCCGAACGGCAGCGGCTACCCGCTCACCGACTGGTCGCACGTCGTCAGCCGGTTCACCTCGGCCGCCTCCTGGCAGCAGTACGCCGGCCCGGGCGGCTGGAACGACTACGACTCGCTGCAGATCGGCAACGGCGACCAGGTCGGGCTCACCGCCGACCAGCGCCGCTCGCACATGACGCACTGGGCGATGGTCGCCAGCCCGCTCCTGCTCGGCACCGACCTGACCGCGCTCACCTCGGTCGACCTGGCGATGCTGAAGAACGACCGGCTCCTCGCGGTCGACCAGGACGGCGTGGCCGCCGACCGCGTCGTCAACAGCGGCGTCAAGCAGGTGTGGCGCAAGCGCGAGGCCAACGGCGACTACGTCGTCGCGCTCTACAACACCGGCACGTCGGGCAACTCCACGGTGAGCGTCACCTGGTCGCAGGCCGGCTTCACCGGCCCGGCCGCCGTCACGAACCTGTGGTCGGGCGCCTCCGAGGGCACCGTCGCCTCCTCCTACAGCGCCACCCTGCGCCCCGGCGAGACCCGCCTCATCCGCGCCAGACCGGCCGCCGCCGCGACCCGGTACGAGGCCGAGAACGCGACGATCTCGCAGGGCGCCGCCGAGTCGAACCACGCCGGCTACTCAGGCACCGGGTTCGTCAACGCCGACAACGTGACCGGCTCGTACGTGGAGTTCACCGTGAACGCCGCCGAGGCCGGCTCGCGCACCCTCACCATCCGCTACGCCAACGGCACCTCGGTGAACCGGCCGATGGCCGTCGCGGTCAACGGCGCAGTCGCCCAGACCCGCGACTTCCCCGGCACGGGTGACTGGGACACCTGGGTGGACTCCACCTTCACGGTGTCGCTGAACGCCGGGGCCAACACCGTCCGCCTGACGGGCACCACCGCCAACGGCGGACCCAACGTCGACTACCTCGACGTCTCCTGAGACGTCCGCTGATCGGAAGGAACGCCTGTGCACCCCCCACGCTTACGCCGTCTCGTCGTCCTGGCCGTCTCCTGCCTGGCCCTCACCGGCCTGGTCGCCTTACCCGCCCGCGCCGCGACGGTGCGGTACGAGGCCGAGAACGCCACCAACGTCCAGGGCGTCGTCGAGTCCAACCACGCCGGGTTCTCCGGCACCGGCTTCGTCAACAGCGACAACGCCGTGGGCCCGTACACCGAGTGGACGGTGAACGCGCCCGCGGCCGGCACCGCCACGCTCGCCATCCGCTACGCCAACGGCACCACCACGACCCGCACCACCGACGTCTCTGTCAACGGCACGGTCGTCTCGGCCGGGCGCACGTTCGGCCCCACCGGGGCCTGGACCACGTGGGCCACCTCCACCCTGACCGCCACGCTCGCCGCGGGCGACAACAAGATCCGGATCATCTCGACGGCCTCGGGCGGCAACCCCAACCTCGACTACCTCGAGGCCACCATGGCCGACGCGCCCGCGACCGAGTACCAGGCGGAGGCCGCCACGCTGTCGGAGGCCTCGGTGGCGACCAACCACACCGGCTACACCGGCTCCGGCTTCGTCGACTACGTCAACGCCGTGGGCGGCTACATCGAGTGGTCCGTCAACGTGGCCGAGGCCGGCACGCACACCCTCACGCTGAGGTACGCCAACGGCACGACCGTCAACCGGCCGATGGCCGTCGCGGTGAACGGCACCACCGTCCAGACCCGCGACTTCCCCGGCACCGGAAACTGGGACACCTGGGCGGACGCCGCACTGACGGTCTCGCTGAACGCCGGCGTCAACACCGTCCGTGCGACCGGCACCACCGCCAACGGCGGCCCCAACGTGGACCGGCTCTCGGTCAGCGGCTCCGGCGGGCCCGACGGGCAGGCGCCGACCGCGCCCGCGGACGTCCGCGTCACCGGCACCTCGGCCGCCAGCATCACGCTGGCCTGGACGGACTCCTCCGACAACGTGGCCGTCACCGGCTACCGCGTCTACGAGGGGACGACCGTGGTCACGACCACGCCGACGGCCGGCGCCACGATCGGCGGGCTCACCGCCGGGTCCACGCACACGTACACGGTCACCGCGATCGACGCGGCGGGCAACGAGTCCGGGCGCAGCGCCGCGGCCACCGGCACGACCGGCTCCGGTGGCACCGGGCCGACGGCCGACCAGTTGCTCGCGAAGGTGACCGCGTGCAGCCAGATCTCCAACGGCAAGTACAAGACGGACTCCGACGTGAGCTCGGCGACGGTCGCGGTGTGCGAGAAGACCGGGGCCGTGTTCTGGAAGGGAGACATGGACATCGACTGCGACGGGGTGCGCACGACGCAGTGCAACGAGAACACCGACTGCTGCTTCCAGGCCGACACGTTCTGCCACACCAGCGGGGACTCGCCGCTCAACGCGGCGCAACTCGCGTACATGGTGGTGCCGAGCACCAGCTCCATCTGGGACTACCGGACGAAGGGCATCGGCTGCGGCACCGTGGTGGCGATCGTCTACAACGGGCAGGTGGAGTACGCCGTGATGGGTGACACGGGGCCGAGCGGGATCATCGGAGAGGCGTCCTACCGGACGGCCGCCGACCTCGGCATCAACCCCGACCCGAGCAACGGCGGCACGGACACCGGCGTCACGTACATCGTCTTCACCGGCTCCGGCACCAAGGTCGGGACCATCGAGAACCACACCCAGGCGGTCACCCTGGGCCGCACGCTGGCCCAGCGCTTCCTCGACCAGAACTGACACGCACCCGGTGCGGCGCCGCGCAAGTGCGGCGCCGCACCATGGATCTCATGAACGGCCGAGGATGCTGGCGGCCCGCTCGCGCATCTCCACCTTGCGGATCTTGCCGGTGACCGTCATGGGGAACGCGTCCACCACGTGCACGTACCGGGGGATCTTGTAGTGGGCCAGGCGGTCCGCGCAGAACTCCCTGACGCGCTCGGCCGTCAGCGGCTCGGCGCCCGGCCGCATGACGATCCAGGCCATCAGCTCCTCCCCGTACTTCTCGTCGGGCACGCCGATCACCTGCACGTCGCTGACGTCCGGGTGGCCGTAGAGGAACTCCTCGATCTCGCGCGGGTAGATGTTCTCGCCGCCGCGGATGACCATGTCCTTGATGCGGCCGACGATGTTGAGGTAGCCGTCGGCGTCCATGGTGGCCAGGTCGCCGGTGCGCATCCAGCGGGCGGCGTCGATGGCCTCGGCCGTGGCGTCGGGCTGGGCCCAGTAGCCGAGCATGACCGAGTAGCCGCGGGTGCACAGCTCGCCCGGCACGCCGCGGGGGAGCGCCAGCCGGGTCTCCGGGTCGACGACCTTGACCTCGATGTGCGACATGACGCGGCCGACGGTCTCGGTGCGGCGGGCCAGGCCGTCGTCCCGCCGGGTCATCGTGGAGACGGGGGAGGTCTCGGTCATGCCGTAGCAGATGGCGACCTCGGTCATGTTCATCTCGCTGACGACGCGTTTCATGACCTCGACGGGGCACGGGGAGCCGGCCATGATGCCCGTTCTGAGTGTCGAAAGATCGAAATTTCCGGACCCGGACAGCAGGGCCAGCTCGGCGATGAACATCGTCGGCACCCCGTACAGGGACGTGCACCCCTCCGCCTGCACCGCGCGCAGCGTCGCCTCCGGGTCGAACCCCGGCGAGGGCAGCACGACGCACGAGCCGTGGGAGGTCGCGCCGAGGTTGCCCATGACCATCCCGAAGCAGTGGTACAGCGGCACCGGCAGGCACACCCGGTCAGCCTCCGTGTAGCCGACCAGCTCACCGACGAAGTAGCCGTTGTTGAGGATGTTGTGGTGGGACAGCGTGGCGCCCTTGGGGAAGCCGGTGGTGCCCGACGTGTACTGGATGTTGATCGGGTCGTCGAACGTCAGCCGCGCCGCCCGCTCCGCCAGCAGGGCCGGGTCGGCGCGCCTGCCGCCTTCGACCAGCTCGTCCCAGCCGGGCCCGCCGATGAACACCGCGTCCGCGAACCCGATCTCGCCGATCATCGCCCGGTAGTCGCTGGTCTTGTGCGTGACCGCGCTGACGAGCAGCCGCAGGCCCGACTGCTTCACGACGTAGGCCAGCTCGTGGGCCCGGTACGCGGGGTTGACGTTGACCAGGATCGCGCCGATCTTGGCGGTGGCGTACTGGACGAGCACCCACTCGGCGCAGTTGGGCGACCAGATGCCGACCCGGTCGCCCTTGGCGATGCCGCGGGCCAGCAGGCCGAGCGCCACCTCGTTCACGGCGGCGTCGAGCTCCGCGTAGGTCCAGCGGCGCCCGGAGGCCACGTCCACCAGCGCCTCGCGCTCGCCGAACCGCGCCACGGCGCGCTCGAAGTTCTCCCCGATCGTCTCGCCCAGCAGGGGGACCTCGGACACGCCCGAGGCGTACGAGAGCAATGCATCAGCCATGAACGGAGAATTCCCCATTTCTGGGCCAGCCGCCACCCCCGGTTTAGGGGGTGGCTTTCAGCGGGGGACCTCGTCATGCTGGTGTCGTGACTCCTCCGCTCCCTGACGAGAGCGGCTTCTCGCTTTCCCCGCTGAGGTAGCGGAGTAGGCGACGGCCAAGCCCTGACCGACGCCCCTGCGGGCGCTAGAAGCGCATATCAAGGCAGCGATATCTCCGCTGCTGAATGGACGGTCGCCGGGTTGCCGGTCGTGTTCGGCGGCCTGGTCGTCAGCGCGGGCAACGGGCTCGGCGGCCGGGTGATCACCACCGCGCGCCCCGGCAGCGTCGACGACTACGCCGCCGACCCGCGCATCAGCCACGAGTACGACAAGCCCGTGATCGCCGAGGGGCTGCGGGCCATCGCGGCCGTGCCGGTCACGGTGGACGGCGGCGTGTCCGGGGTCCTGTACGGCGGCATCCGCGAGCCCCTGCCGATCGGCGACCGCCGCCGAGTGGGAGGCGGTCCGCCAGGCGCACGCCCAGCTCAGGGCCATCACCCAGGACGTCGCCGACGCCGGGCTCCGGGCCCGCCTGCAGGACGTGTGCGACCGCCTGGCCCGCTCGGACGGCCGGCCCCCGGAGCGGTCGAGCCCGCTGTCGCCGCGCGAGCTCGACGTCCTCGCCCTGGTCGCGATGGGCTGCGGCAACGCGGAGACCGGGGTCAGGCTCGGGATCCGGCCGGAGACGGTCAAGAGCTACCTGCGCAACGCGATGCGCAAGCTGGGGACGCACACCCGCATGGAGACGGTCGTCGCCGCCCGCCACCGCGGCTTCCTGCCCTGACCCGGGGTCAGCTTCCCTGCGGGTGGGTGCTCCAGTACTCGTCGGCGGCCGCCTGGATGTCGGTCAGGACCTTCTGGTAGCCGTCCGGCTTGACGACGAAGGCGCCGAAGCCGTCCAGCGCGGCGGTGAGCACCGGGGGCGGGGTGGCCTCGAAGTAGCGGTTCACCAGGCGGTACTCACCGCTGCCCGCCGCCTTGCTGACCTCGGCGATGGCCTGGTCGGCGATGGCGACCTTGGGGTTGGCCGAGACGTCGCCCCTGGCCGTGGCCCACTTCTCCTGGGCCGGCGCGCCCACCCACCACTTGAGGTACTTCGTGCTCGCGCCGGGATCGGGCGCCTTGGTCAGCGAGCAGAGCGGGCCGCTCTCGAAGATCATCGACGTCTTGGGCAGCGCGGGGTTGACGTTCGGGATGACGAAGAAGCCGTAGTCGGTGCCCGCCTTCATGTCGCGCTGCGTCATGCTCGTGTTGAACCACGTGCCGAACGACACCATCGCGGCCTTGCCGGTCTTGAGCACGTCGCCCGGGTCGGTCTTGTCGCCGGGGTTGTTGAAGTACCCGGCGTCGATCATCGACTTCCACCGCTTCATCACGTCGACCACGCCCGGGTCGGTGTACTTCGCCTGGCCCGCCGAGAGCCGGTCGTAGAGGTCGGGGTCGGTGCCGGCCAGGAGCTGCTCGAACCAGACGAAGGAGAACAGCACCGACGTGTGGTAGAAGGCGGTCACGCCGTTCTTCTTCAGGGTGTCGGCGACCTTGACCAGCTCGTCCCACGTCGCCGGCGGCTTCAGCCGGTACTTGTCGAAGACGCTCTTGTTGTAGAACATGCCCCAGTACGCGGCGTTCAGCGGCACGCAGTACTGCTTGCCGTTCACCGTGTAGTACTTGGCCAGGTCCGCCGACAGGTCGCCGTTCTTGATCGCCTCCTGCCAGATGGCGGTGGTGTCCGACACCTGCTTCTGCGCGACGATCTCCGCCAGCCGCCCGCCCGTCGTCCACGTGAACAGGTCGGGCTTGACGTCCGTGCGGAAGGACGCCTTGATGAACGCCTGGTACGTCGGCTCGTCGGTGTAGCCGACCGGCTTCATGGACAGGCCGATCTGCTGCTTGGACAGGCCGCTCATCTCTTCGAAGTATTTGCTCCAGGCGCCCTTGTCGTTGTAGAGCTTCAGCTCCGTCTTGCCGGCGGCCTGCTGGGGTGCGGATCCGCCGGAGGAGCAGGCGGCGAGTGCGAGGCAGATGACTGTGGCGACACCAAGTGACCGGATCATGCCCGGCCTCCTCTTCGATCTTGGGGGGATTAAGTCATCTAATCACTTGATATCTTGGCTGTCCATAGGGACGACGGCTCGCCGCGTAACCTCCCGGTAACATCGCGGGGCCATGCCGTACCTCTCCTGGAAGAGCCGGCCGAAATACGACTGGCCGGAGAAGCCGCAGCGCTGGGCGATCCGGCCGATGCCCTCCGTCGTCGTGGTCAGCAGCAGCGCGGCGTGCTCCAGCCGGCGCCCGGCCACGAACCCGATCGGCGTGCACCCGTAATGCCGGCGCATCGAGCGGGCCAGGTGCCCCGGGCTGACCGCGGCCAGGGCCTGCAGCCTGGGCAGGCCCTCGCGCAGGTTCTCCTCGCGCCGCATCGCGAGGCAGGCCGACACCAGCCAGCCGGGCCGCGCGTCCACGGCCGTCCCGTCGGCGGCCTCCAGCAGCGGGACGACCGCCGTCAGCAGCCCGACCAGGTCGAGCACGCGGGGCACGCCGGAATAGGCGGCCAGCACGCGGGCGAACCCGGCCGCCGCCGGCCCGTCCAGGTCGGCGCGGGCCGACAGCGGGAGCTCGCGGCGGTCCCAGTCCGCCGGTCCCGCCAGCCCGGCCAGGTCGGCGAAGGCCCGCCAGCGCTCGCTCGGGAAGGCGATGTTGACGAAGCGCATGCCGCCGTCCGAGGCGAACTCGTGCCGGTCGTGCGGCCGTACCAGCACCAGGTCGCCCGCGCGCAGCGGCAGCTCCGCCTCGCCCACGCGCTGCGCGCCCGCCCCGGCGGTCACGAGGACCAGCTCGTGGAAGTCGGCGTGGGAGTGCGGCTCCGGCCGGTCCCTGCGGCCGCCCTTCACCGGGACCAGGGCCGCGTGGTACGGCAGGCCGGCTGCGAACTCGGCCCAGCGCAGGACGGTCGGCATGTCAGGAAATTAATACTTGTGGAGCGGCGATTACTAGTAACCCGCCCCGCGAAGACCGAAGAATCCGAGTGACGCCCACCCCACAAGGAGCGCATGGTGAGAGTCGACCGGACCCTTCAGGACTACGACCGCGACGGCTACACGATCTTCCGCGACGTCCTCGACCGCGACCTGATCGCCGAGGCGGGCGACCACGTCGCCTGGCTCCAGGCCAGGCACCCCGACCTGAACGGCGAGGACCTGGGCACCGAGCTGGTCGCCCGCGACCCGTTCTGGGTGCGGCTGGTCGGGGACGACCGGCTGCTGGACCTCGCAGAGCTCTTCGTCGGCCCCGACGTCGCGCTGTTCGCCTCGCACTACATCAGCAAGCCGCCGTTCTCCGGCAAACCGGTCCTGTGGCACCAGGACGGCGCGTACTGGCCGCTGGAGCCGATGCGCGTCGTCACGCTCTGGCTGGCCGTGGACGAGGCCACGACGGAGAACGGCTGCCTGCGCGTGATCCCCGGCTCGCACCGGCAGGACCTGCACGAGCTGCGGCAGCGCGACGACATCGACAACGTGCTCGGCTCGGAGAGCGCGGTGACGGTGGACGAGTCGCAGGCCGTGGACCTGGTCCTCGCGCCCGGCGACGTGGAGGTCCACCACCCCAACATCCTGCACGCCTCCAGCGCCAACACCTCACCGCGCCGGCGCTGCGGCCTGACCATCCGCTACATCCCGACCTCGACCCGGATCACCAGCGAGGAGCAGCCGTTCGTGTCGGCCCTGCTGTTCCGCGGGGACCCGGGCGTGAACGTCTACCAGCCGTTCCCCGCGTACGTGGAGGGCGAGCACATGCCGTTCGCCGGAGCGGGGCATCACGCGCGGTAGGCGACGTCCCCGTCGAGCATGGTCAGCCACGCGTCCACGCCGGACAGCTCGCCGGCGGGCAGGCTCCGGACGTCGCCGTCCAGGACCACCACGTCGGCGAGCTTGCCGGGCGTGAGCGAGCCGATCCGGTCCTCCATGCGCAGGGCGTAGGCCGCGTCGATCGTGTGCGCGCGTAGCGCCTCCTCCAGGGTGATCGCCTGCTCCGCCCCGATCGGGCCGCCCTCCCTGGTGCGGCGGCGCACCGCGTTCGAGATCGTCTCCATGGGCCGCAACGAGGAGACGAACGAGTCGCTGGACAGCACCGGGCGCAGCCCCGCGTCCAGCTCCTCGCGGATCGGCTGGAGCCGGTGCCCCCGCCGCTCGCCGAGCCGGCGCACCAAGTCGGTGCCGCTGTCGTAGAGGAAGTTGGGCTGGTTGACCGGGATCACCCCGAGCGCGGCGAACTCCCTGACCTGGGCGGGCGTCGGGTGGCCGCAGTGCTCGATCCTGGGCCGGGCGTCGTCGCCCGAGACCGCCACCGCGGCCTTGATCGCTTCGAGGGAGTAGCCCATGGCCCGGTCGCCCTGGGTGTGGATGCCGATCTGCCAGCCCGCCGTCGCGGCCCGCCGTACGAGGTCCACGAGCTGCTCCGGCTGGTGGTAGAGCGAGCCGGTGAAGCCCTCGCCGTACGGCTCGTCGAACATCGCCGTGCCGCCCAGCAGCGTGCCGTCGCAGTAGAACTTCATCGCGCCGAACCGCAGCCGGTCGTCGCCGAACGGGCCCGCCAGGCCGATCGAGGACAGCTCGTCCAGCATGTGCGACAGCGGCATGACCGCCGTGCGCACCGGCAGCGTGCCGGCCTCCCACGCGGAGCGGTAGACCAGCAGCTCGCGGCGCGAGACCTGCGGGTCGCACACGGTGGTCACCCCGGCCCGCAGGTACGTCTCCCCGGCCAGCTCCAGCCACGACCGCAGCTGCTCCAAGGGCAGGTCGACGTGGAAGTTCGGGCCGTGGCAGCCGATGTCCACGGCCACGGGCAGGATCAGCTCCATCGCCGAGTCCAGCACCATGCCGGTCAGCCGCCCGCCCTCGTCGCGCACGAACGCGCCGCCCGCCGGGTCGGCCACGTCGTCGCCGATGCCGCGCCAGGACAGCGCGGCCGAGTTGACCACCGCCTGGTGCCCGGACACGTGGTAGACGATCACCGGGTGCTCGGTGGTGGCCTCGTCGAGCTGCTTCCGGGTCGGCCGCCCGCCCGGGTATTTGGCGTCGTCCATCCCGTACGCCCTGATCCACTGGCCCGCCGGGGTCCTGGCGGCCTCGGCGGCGACCGCGGCGACCAGGTCGGCGGCGCTGCTCACGGCCGGGTAGCGTGCGTCCACCGCCACCAGCGTCTCGGCGGTGGACAGCAGGTGGTTGTGCGGGTCGATGAAGCCGGGCAGCACGCTCCGCCCGCCCGCCTCCACGACCTCGGCCCCCGGGCCCGCCTGGGCCAGGACCTCCTCCTCGCGCCCCACGGCCAGGACGCGGCCGTCGCGTACGGCCACGGCCCGCGCGTACGGGTTCGAGGGGTCCATGGTGATGACGTTCCCGCCGGTGATGACGGTGGTGGACAATGCACTCTCCTATTCGGTGGTGATCGGAGCGGCCGGCACGCGGTCGCGGTGACGGGGCGCCACGGCCAGGCAGAGCACGCTGAGCGCGCACATGGCGACCAGCAGGGTCACGGCCGGCCACGCGGCGCCGCCGACCGCGCCCACGAGCGCGGTGGCGGCCAGCGGCGACAGGCCGCCGAAGATCGCGCCGGCGCCCTGGTAGGCGAGCGAGATCCCGGTGTAGCGGACCTGCGGCGGGAACATCTCGGCCAGGATCGCCGCCATCGGCCCGTACGTGCCCGAGGTGGCCAGCCGCATCACGCCGAGCATCAGGAAGATCAGCAACGTGTTGTGCGTGCCGAGCACCGCGAACTGCGGCACCGCCAGCACCGCCGTGGCGATCAGGAACCAGATGGCGACCTTGCGCCCGCCGAACCTGTCGCCCATCCAGGCGATGCCGAGCGTGGCGACCAGCTCCACGAACGCGGCCAGGCTCAGGCCGTTCAGGATGAGCTGCTCGGTCTCGCCCACGGACGGGCCCGTGGCGTACGACAGCAGGAACGTGGTGAGGATGTAGTAGCCGCCGATGGCCACCGGCAGCGTGCCGATGCCGAACACGACCGACCGCCACGACGTGCGGAAGACCTCCTTGATCGGCACCCCGGTCTTGTCGGCCTCCTCGAAGACGGGCGACTCCTCGACGCGCAGCCGGATGAACAGGCCCACCAGCACCAGCACGGCCGAGACGATGAACGGCACCCGCCAGCCCCACGAGTGCAGCGCGTCGTCGCCGAACAGGGTCATCAGGCTGAACGCGCCCGTGGCCAGCAGCGCGCCCGCCGGGTTGCCGAGCTGGGCGAAACCGCCGTAGAAGGTTTTCTTGCCGGGCGGCGCGTGCTCGACCGCCATCAGCGCGGCCCCGCCCCACTCGCCGCCGACCGCCAGCCCCTGCACGAAGCGGAGCAGCACCAGGAGCACGGGGGCGAGCGTGCCGATCGACGCGTACGTGGGCAGCACCCCCACGGCGAACGTCGCGCCGCCCATCATGAGCAGCGTGACCACCAGCGCCGACTTCCGGCCGACCCGGTCGCCGAAGTGGCCGAACACGATGCCGCCGAGCGGCCTGGCGAAGAATCCGACCGCGTACGTGGCGAAGGACGCCATGAGCGCCACCGTGGGGCTGGAGGCGTTGGGGAAGAACAGGTCGTCGAAGAGCAGCGCGGCCGCCGTGGCGTAGACGTAGAAGTCGTACCACTCGATCGTGGTCCCGACGAAGGCGGCGCCGGCCGCCCTGGTGGCGCGATTCATGGATCCTCCGGTCTCAGGGGGTGCGACGACGATAAGCGCAGGTCAGCCTGGTAGGGGCCGGGATAAATCGCACTGCCGCCGGTGATTTAGGGTGCAGTATGCACTGGAGGGGGTTCTCATGGCGTTGACCGTCGCCCAGGCCATGACCTTGCCCGGGATGCGCATGCGGCTGCTGGCCGGGCGCGCCGGGCTGTCGCGTGTGGTCCGCTGGGCGCACGTGTCCGAGCTGGCCGACCCCGTGCCGTGGCTGCGCGGGGGCGAGCTGGTGATGACCATCGGCCTCGGCCTGCCGGACGACCCCGCCGGGCGGCAGGCGTACGTCGAGCGGCTGTCGGGCGCGGGCTGCGCCGGGCTCGCCTTCGCGCTCGGCGAGGCCGTGACCGCCGTCCCGGAGGAGGTGCTGGCCGCCGCGGACCTCCAGGGGCTGCCGGTGCTGGAGATCCTGACCCCGTTCATCGCGGTGACCGAGGCCGTGGCCCGGTGGCACGCCGACGAGCGGGTGCGCGGGGAGCGGCGGGTGGTCGCCGCACAGGAGGCCATGGCGCGGGCCGCGCTGCTGTCGGGCACCTCGGGCATCCTGCGCGCCCTGGCAGAGCACACCGGCGGCGAGTCCCTGCTGCTGGACCCGCAGGGCAAGCCCCGGGCGGCCGTGCCGGCGGGGGAGCGGCCCTGGCACGCCAGGGCCCTGGAGCTGGCGGAGGGCGCGGCCCGGCCGAGCGCGGGCGTGCTGGACGACGGCATCCAGGCCGTGCAGGTGCAGAGCCTCGGCTTCTCCGGGCCGCCGACCGGCTGGCTGGCGGTGCGCACCGCCTCGCCGCTGGAGTGGCACGCCAGGATGCTGGCCAACCAGGCCGCCTGCCTGCTCGCCATGGAGCTGCTCGGCGTGCGGGCCGGCCGGGCGAAGGCGCACGCCCAGCGGGGCGCGCTGCTGGCCGCCGTGCTCGACGGCGGGCTGTCGCCGGGCCAGCTCGGCGAGTTGTGCCCGGTCGCGGCGCCGCCGTACGAGGTGGTCGTGACGGCGGCCCCGGTGCCGGCGGAGGCGGCGCTGGAGGCGCTGGAGGAGGTGGCGGCGGACGCCGAGGAGCTGGCCCTGGTGTGCGGACGGCCGGATGCCACCGTGTTCGTGCTGCCGGAACGGCCGGCCCGGTGGGGGACGGAGCTGTGCGCGCGGCTGGGCGTGCCGGGCGGCGGCTGCCGGGCGCTCGGCCTGGACGAGCTCCCCTCGGCGGTCCGACACGCCGCCACGCTGGCCGCCCGGGGCGACGGTTACGTCCACGTCGCCGACCTCGAAACGTCCGCGCTGCTCAGGGACGCCTTCGTGCCCGACGCCGCGCACCGCTTCGCCGCCGCCGCGCTCCGCCCGCTGCGTGAGTACGAGGCGCGGCACGGCGGCGACCTGGTCGATTCGCTCCGCGCGTACCTGGAGGCGGGGTCGAACCTGGAGACGGCCGCGCGGCGGCTGGGCGTGCACCGCAACACCCTGCGCCGCCGCCTGGCCGTCGCCGAACGCGTCTCGGGCCGCCCCCTCGCCGACCCCGGGCACCGGCTCCAGCTCTGGCTGGCGCTCTCCCTCGGCGACCTCGTCCCGCCCGGCTAGAGCTCATGGCTGGGCATTCCTTCAGGCAAGTCGCGGCCCTGCCCGGGAGCCGCGGCCGGGGGCCTGCACTAGGAAGAGGCCCGTGGGATCTTCGCTTCGCTCATGGCTGCGCGCCGACCCATGGCGGGCGCTGCTGGTTCTGGTGGCCGCCTGCTACGGGATCGCCCAGCTGGTCTTGGTCACCCCCGGCATGGGGCTGGGGTGGGACGAGGTCGTCTACGTCAGCCAGGTCGATCCCCGCGTGCCGGCCACCGAGTTCATCGCGCCGCGGGCCAGGGGGATCACCCTGATCGTCGCCCCTCTGGTGGCGATCACGTCCTCCACGGAGGCGCTGCGGGTCTACCTGTGCCTGCTGTCGGCTCTGGCCCTGTACGTGTCCTTCGGGACGTGGCGCCGGGTGCGCCCGGGGCCGGTGGTGCCGCTCGCGGCGCTGCTGTTCGCGTCGTTGTGGCTGTCGCTGTTCTACGGCGGCCAGGCCATGCCGAACCTGTGGGTGGCCTTCGGCGCGGTGGCCGCCACGGGCTGCCTCCTGCGCTGCCTGCGGCCGGGCGGCGGCTGGCGCCCGGCGGCCGGGCTGGGCGCGAGCGTGGCCGCGGTGGCCCTGCTGCGCCCGCCGGACAGCGTCTGGCTGGCCCTCGCGCTCGCCGTGGCGGCGGTCCTGGCCGGGCGGTGGCGGGCCGGGCTCGCCGTGAACGCGGGGCTGGCCGTGGGCTGGGCCGACTGGATCGTCGAGGCGTTCGTCCGCTTCGGCGGGCCGGCCGCCCGCTGGCACGCCGCGGGGGCCGCGAACGAGACCGGGCTGCACTTCTCGCTGCCCGAGCACGCCCGTGCGCTCAACGGCCCGCTGCTCTGCCGCCCTCCCGCGCACTGCGGGCCCGTCTCGCTGCCCTGGCTGCTGTGGTGGAGCGCCATCCCCCTTCTCGCCCTGCTCGGCCTGTACGCCGCCCACCGCCGGGGCCGCCTGGCCGAATGCGCGCTCCCTGCCGTCGCCGGCCTGCTGATGGCCGTGCCGTACGCCTTCCTGGTCGGTTACGCCGCGCCTCGCTTCCTGCTGCCCACGTACGCGCTGCTGGCGTTCCCGCTCGCTTATGGGGCCGTCTTCCTGCTGGACGGGCGGCGCGGTCAGGCCCGCCGCGCCGGCTGGGGCCTGGTGGCGGCGGGCGTTCTGGCCCAGTTCGCCCTGCAGGGGATCACGCTGGAGAAGATCACCGCGCAGCGGCTGTCCAAGCGCGAGGCCGACGCCGAGGTGGCCCGGGCGCTCCGGGTCCAGCCGCCCTGCCTGGTGTACGGGGAGCACGCGGCGATGATCGCCTACCGGGCGGGCTGCGAGGCCCACACGGTGCTGCGCTGGCCCCAGGAGGCCGAGTTCCCCGGCGCGGTCCGCGGCGCCCTGGCCGCGGGCAAGCACGTGGTCGCCGTCAACCGCGGCCGGCCGGCCCCGGCGCCGTTCCTCCGGTCCTGGGTCCGGGCCCGCTTGCCGGGAGCCCATCCGGGCAGGTGGCACGCGTACTACCCGCACCCCGAGGAGGGCGGCCGGCCCGGAGCCGGGTGATCAGGTGGCGAGGGGGAGGGACAGGACGAGGCGGACGCCCCGGGCGAGGGGCTCGGCGCGGACCGCGCCGTCGTGCGCCTCGGCGATCTGGCGCACGATGGCCAGCCCCAGCCCCGAGCCGGGCAGGGAGCGGGCCGCCTCGGCGCGGTAGAAACGGTCGAAGACGAACGGCAGGTCCTCGGCGGCGATGCCGGGCCCCTGGTCGGAGACCGCCAGCGTGCCCGTCGCGGTCACCTCGACCAGCACCTCGCCGCCCGGCGGGCTCCACTTGATCGCGTTGTCCACGAGGTTGGCGGCGGCGCGTTCGACGGCGTCGGGGTCGGCGTGGATCAGGCACTCGGCCAGCTCCGCCCGCAGCCGCACATGCGGCCCCCGCCCCCGCGCCCTGGCGATCACGCGCTCCGCCATCAGGTCCAGGCGGACGTCCTCGGTGTGGATCTGGACGTCGCCGTACCTGGCCAGCTCCACCAGGTCGTTGACCAGCACCCGCAGCTCCCCGGCCTGTGCGCGGGCCTCGCCGACCAGGGCGGGGGCCTGCGGGTCGGCGGTGCCGCGCCCTTCGCCGAGCAGTTCGAGGTTGGTGATGAGGCTGGTCAGCGGGGTGCGCAGCTCGTGCGAGGCGTCGGCGACCAGGCGCCGCTGGGCCAGTAGGGACTCGTTCAGCGCGCCCGTCATCGTGGTGAACGAGCGGGCCAGCCGGGCGACCTCGTCGCGCCCGCTGCCGTCGAGCCCGCCCGCGGTGAGCGTACGGGTGGCGGTGACGTGCTCGACCACCTCGGTCAGGCGGCCGATGGGACGCAGCACCCGCCCGGCGAGCAGCCGCGCGGCCATCCCGGCGACCAGCGCGCCGCCCAGGATCAGCGCTCCCAGCAGGAGCTTCAGATTGTTCAACGTCTCGTCGTCCAGGTTCAGCGGGAACGCGGTGCGCACCAGCCCCTGGTCCACCTGGCCGAGTGGAGCCGTGTAGACGCGGTAGCGCGCCCCGCCGTAGCTCACCTCCTGGAAGTACGCGGGGAGCTTGCCCCACGCGACCCCGGCGTCCCTGTCGGTGAGCGGGACGAAGCCGGTGGTCGGACCCGGATTCGCGGGCGACGGGAAGAACTGCAGCAACGTGTTGCCCACGGTCACCGGATAGTCCGGCAGGGGCGCGCGGGTGGCCTTGAACGAGGCCAGCAGCTGGGGCGCCTGCCCGGCGGCCAGCACCAGCTCGCCGTCGTGCTGGCCGCTCAGCCCGGCCGCCGTCGCCGGATAGACCACCAGGGAGGCGATCAGCAGGGCCGCCGCCACCACGGCCGCCCCGGCCAGTGCGACCCTGGTCCGCAGCGTCACGTCTCCTCCCGCAGCACGTAGCCCAGCCCGCGCACCGTCTGGATCAGCCGCGGCTCGCCGCCGGCCTCCAGCTTGGCCCGCAGGTAGCTGATGTAGACCCAGAGCGCGTTGGACGACGGGCCGAAGTCGTACCCCCAGACGGCGTCGAAGATCACGCTGCGGCTCAGCACCCGGTTTGGGTTGCGCAGGAACACCTTCAGCAGCGTGTACTCGGTCCTGGTCAGGTCGAGTACCCGCGCGCCGCGGGCGGCCCGGCAGGCCGCGGTGTCCAGCTCCAGGTCGGCGAAGCGCAGCACCTCCTCGGCCGCGCCGCTGCGCCGGAGCAGGGCGCGCAGGCGGGCCCGCAGCTCCTCCAGCGCGAACGGCTTGACCAGGTAGTCGTCGGCCCCGGCGTCCAGCCCGGCGACGCGGTCGGCGACCAGGTCGCGGGCGGTGAGCATCAGGATGGGCGTGCGGTCGCCGCCGGCGCGGAGGCGGCGGCACACCTCCAGCCCGTCCAGGCCGGGCATCATGATGTCGAGCACCACCGCGTCCTGCCGGCCGCCGCCGGCCGCCTCCAGCGCGCGCAGGCCGTCGGCGGCGGTGCTGACGTGGTATCCCTCACGGGCGAGCGCGCGCGTCAGCGAGCGGCGCACCGCCTCGTCGTCGTCGGCCACCAGGATGTGCATGATGCCACTCTCTCCGCCGGGCCCGCCGCCGCGCACCCCCGGCGGCCGGCTCGGTGGTCAGGCGGGCTCAGGAGCCGGGGGTCTTCTCGGTTACGAGGGATCGCTTGAAGTCGTCCAGTGCCTGGATCAGCCGCTCCGCCGGCACACCCAGGCGCTCGGCTATCGCGGCGAACTCCGGCGATTTCGGATTTATCCCGCCTTTCTGGCTGAGCAGGTCCAGCTGCGCGGCGGCGGCGGTCGCCTGGTCGAGGCCGACCCCGAGCGAGGCGGCCAGCGCCTTGGCCAGCATTCCGGACTCGACGGGCTTGGGCTGCTCCGGTTGCTTCATGCCGGGCGAGCACTTCGCCTCGCCCCGGCCGGGCTCCGCGGCCTCGGCAGCCTTGGCCGCCTTGGCTTTCGCGATGTCGGCGGGGGTGCACGTCGGGGCTTTGGCGCACGGATCCTTCGTGGGCGTGCAGGTCGCGGCCTTGGCGCAGGGATCACCCGTGGGGTCTTGCCGGGGCGAGGCCGCCAGTGCCCCCGACCCGCCCAGCGTCAGCGCCATCACCAGCGCCATCACGATGCCGGCGGCCAGGCCGGCCTTGCGTCGGTCCATGTCGCGTCTCCTTCTCCCGACCGGCCGGCTCCTCCGGCCGGTGGCTGCCGCCAGCCAACCCGGCCCACCTTCACCCAGCCGTCGGCGAACCTTAGAAACGCCGTAGAACCAGCTCACCCGCAGCACCCGTGCACGCCGTAGGTCCCCGTCCTCGCGCACCCCGTTCTCGACCGGCCGCCGGTCCTCCTCCGGCACGTGCTCCGCGATGCCCTAGGCAACGACTTGGCGCGATTTACGTACGGTGGGGACCACGTCGAGATCCACGGCAACATCGTGCACGGCTCGGTCACCGGGAAGATCGGCCCGGTCCTGCACTACGAGTACCACCAGCACTTCCCGCACGCCCGGCCCGGACCGCTGTGGCGGGGCAGCCCGTACCGGGGGGCTGGCGCCGTTCGACGAGCGGGACGCCGAGGTGTTCTACGGCCGCGAGCAGGCCACCGCCCAGCTGGCGCGGATGCTGGCCGGGCGGCTCGACGCGCCGAGCATGCTGGTGGTCACCGGGCCGTCGGGGGCGGGCAAGTCCTCGTTGCTGCGTGCCGGGCTGCTGCCGTACCTGAAGGGCGGGCACCCGGCGGGGGCGCCGGACGGAGCGGGCTGGCCCTCCCTGGTGATGACGCCCACCGCCGACCCGCTGACCGAGCTGTCGGTCCAGCTGAGCGCGCTGACCGGAGGCGATCAGCCCCGACGGCACCAAGCTGGCCGGCGCCGACGCGCAGGGGCGGGTCCGCCTGTGGGAGATCCGCCTGCCCACCGATCCGCGCGCCGAGATCTGCGCGGTCGCTGACCGAGCGCGAGTGGGCCCGCTACGTCCCCGACGAGCCCTACCAGGTCAGCTGCCCCTGAACCGCGGTGTCCGTCACCAGTCGCGGGTCTCGATCAGCTCTTCGATGTCCGCGTCCGCGAACCCGTAGGCCGTCGCCACGAACCAGAAGTCCTCGGCGATCACCTCGCGCGCCACGGTCTCCATCTGGCTGCCCGCCACCAGGAACTCGACCGCCAGCTCGTTGAACTCGTCCGTCGCCGCCCGCGTGAGGGCGTACAGCGACGGGAGGTCCGACGGCCGCTCGGCCTCGATCCGCTCGCACAGGCGCAGCAGGATCTCTCTGCCCTTGTCGACGAGCCGGCGGGGGTAGTAGCCGTCCCCGTACATGCCCTTGAGGAAGGCGTGGCCGGCTGCCTGCTGGTTGGTGAGGGGCACCCTGATCTCCTTCTCGCCGCGATCCGGTGCCGCCGATCCTGCCCGATCCCACCAACGAACACCCGCCCGTCGCCGCGTGGGCCAGGATTGATCACATGAATTCGAAGCCGGGGCGTCCGCGTCTGTTACGTGAGCTGAACGACCGTGCCGCGCTGGAGTTGCTGGGCTCGTCGGGAGCGCTGACCCGGGCGCAGGTGAGCGAGATGACCGGGCTGTCGAAGGTGACGGCCAACCACGTCCTGTCCCGGCTGGAGGAGCGCGGCCTGGTCGTCAGGGCCGGCGTGCAGGAGGGCGGGCGCGGGCCCAACGCGGTCCTTTACGGGCTCAACCCGTCGTGCGGGTACGTGATCGGGATCGACGTCGACCCGGACACGACGACCGCCGTTCTCGCCGACATCATGGGGCGGGTGCTGGCGGAGACGACGGTCCCGACCGAGGTCGCCATGGATCCGGCCGGAGCGGTGGGCACGATCGTGGAGCACCTCACCCGGGCCGCGCGGATCGACGTGGCGCAGGTGCGGGCGTGCGTGATCGGCCTCCCGGCCGTCATCGACCCCGCTACGAGCCGCGTTCACTTCTGCTACGACATGCCCGCATGGTGCGGGGACGTGATCGAGGTCCTCCACCGGAGCCTGGGGCTGCCCGTCACGATCGACAACGACGTCAACCTCGCCGCGATCGCGGAGCGCGCGCTGGGAGCCGCGAGCGGCGTACGCAACTTCGCGCTGGTCTGGATCGGACGTGGGCCGGGATCGGCGGTCATGGTGGGCGACCAGCTCCTGCGGGGGACCGCGGGCGCGGCCGGTGAGCTCGGCTGGATGCCCGTCCCCGGCGCGGCCGTGAGCGACGGCGGGTTCGACCGCAGCCGCCATGAGGTGGGCGCCGCCTTCCAGGCCCTGGTGGGCTGGCGGGTGGTGCAGGAACTCGCCGAGACGTACCGGATCGCGGCCGAGGACGCCGCGCGGAGCGTGGCGGCAGCGGCGCGGGAGGCGGCCGGGGCCGGGGTGGGGAGCGGGGTGGGGAGCGCGGTGGGAAGCGCGGAGGGGGCGTCGGGGAGTGCGGCGGGGGCGGCGTTCCTGGACGAGCTGGCGCGGCGGATCGCTCTGGGGGTCGCGTCCATCTGCGCCGTTCTCGATCCTGAGCTGGTCGTGCTGGGCAGCCACGTCGGTTCCGCCGGAGGCGACGCGCTCGCCGGTCGGGTTCAGCGGGCTGTCGCCCGGATGTGCCTGGCCCGGCCTCGGGTGGAGGCGAGCACGATCCCGGACCGGCCTGTGGTGCGCGGCGCCCTGCTGGTCGCGGTCGAGCAGGCACGCGAGCGGGTGTTCTACGGCGATCTGTGAACTATGGTGTTTTCGCGGCGATTCGAGGGTGTACGGCTACTCTGCGGTAATGTCATTCCTTTACCGATCATCCCTTGGCGCGATCGCGCTCGCGATGACCGCGTCGCTCACCACCCCCTCGATCGCGCATGCGGCACCCACGACCGCGGCGGCCGACCGGGTCTTACGGGTCTACAACAACAACATCGAGAACCTGGTGCGGAACAACGCCGACGGCTCGTGCACCCGGATCTCGGGCCCGGACCACCTCACGTCGATGCTGGTCGACGACAGCGGCAAGACGGGCACCTCCGGCGTGCAGGCTCCCGACCTCCTGATCGTGCAGCAGGTACGCGGCACCGGACAGGCCACGGCGTACGCCGACCAGCTCTCGGCCAAGTTCGGATATCCGGCGGGCACGTACAAGGTGCTCGTGGCCTGGGACGACCCCGAGGTGTGGGGCAGCACGCACAAATGCAGCCAGCAGGAGCTCGGCGACCTGAAGAAGAAGCAGACGAACGGGATCGTCTACAACACCAGAACGCTGAGCCTGGCGGCGGGCGACGTCTCGAAATACTGGAGCGCCGGCTGGTTGAAGCCCGGGACCTCGTACGGCGGCGGCGCCGGGTGCACCCTCTACAAGCCGCCGAACAGCGACGACGGCACCACCAACCAATACAAGTGGAAGCGCACGAGCGCCATCGCCGCGAAATTCACGATCAAGGAAACGGGCACGACGGTCTTCGCCGCGACCATGCACCTCCCGGAACAGAACGGCGCGAACGCCTGCGCTGGCGACGACTACACGGGCATCGCGAACTCCGGCATCCATGTCGGCACGGACGCCACGAGCCTCATGAACGCGTCCACGATCCGCGTGATCGGGATCGACGCGAATCGCACGAACATCGCCTGCACGACTCTCAGCGGCTTCGGCATGACCGGCTATGGAGCGAAGGCGACCAGCGGCTCCAGGAAGATCGACTACCTCTTCGTCAAGGGCGCCGTACAGCCGTCGAGCATTGACCACACGGTGAGCGGCACGAAGTCGAACCATCTCGCGCTGTACGGATTCATCGAGTTCTGACGCGCGCCACCCGCGAGCGGGCGCCCCGGTCAGGCTCGGACGAGCGCCGCGGCCAGCTCGGCGTTGCGCCGGGCGAACTCGGCCCATTCAGGAGGCGTGGCGGCGCTCGCCCGGGCAACGGCCGAGCGCCCGCACTCGCGCTGCTCCCACCCGTTCAGGCGCCCGCCGCGAATGGTGAACGTGACGGCGAGGCCGTCCGCCCACCCGCACGCGCGGCGCCGGCGTTCGTCCCGCCGAGGCGGGGGCCGAAGTCGATGACACCGTCGAAGCGGGCGACGTGGCTCGTCCGCACCCCGGCGGTGCGCGGACGCGGGTCGACCAGGATGTAGATCGAGTTCACCGCGCCGCCCGGCGTGCGATTCCAGCGGGGCAGGTCGGCTTCCAGCAGGTTGCGTTCGAGCCACGCGGCCTCGTGCACCGAGCCGCACACCACCGCCTCGACCCGGACGATCCGGGCGACCATCTCCGTCAGGTGGAGGCGATCGCGCAGGTCACCCCAGTAGGACCGCACCCGGCTCCGGAGGTCGGTGGCGCGACCCAGGTAGAGGATCTGGCCGCGCCGGTCGCGGAAGCGATAGACGCCGGGCTCACGAGGCAGCCGCGCCGCCGCGCGGGCAGCCGGGGATCTGGCTGACACCCGGCCGAGTGAAACATCGGCCGCCAGGGGTGTCAACGATTGTGGCGGGGGCTCGCTACATGGCTGCTATAGGAACGCCACATTGACAGTTTGGGTCCTGTCAAAACGATAGTGAAGGTGATCATCCGCGCTTTAAGATCACTCCCATGCTGATTCGCCGGACATTACGGATGATGACCGCTATCGCGGCGACCTGCACCGTTGCGCTCGCCGGGGGTGTGGGGACGGCTCAGGCGGAAGAATTCCGCGTGTCGTCCCAAGGGCAGTTGCTGTTCTACAACCACTCCTACAGCGTGGTGGACCGCGAGACGGCCGACGCCGTCGAGAACTCCGCCTACCTGCGTGAGTTCGCCAACTTCGAGGTCCGCACCACGACCGGTGGCGGGTTGACCTGGAAGGGCCGCTACCTCAAGGGCCGCGAGACGTACATCGAGCTGTTCGGCGAGGGCGACCTGCCCGGCCAGGACGCGCTTTTCGGCTCCGCCGGTCTGGCCGTCTCGACCGAGCGGGTCGGCGACCTGGCCAAGGTGACCGCGGCGCTGAAGGCCCAGGGCATCTCCGACCCGGCCGAATACCGTCAGACGCGTGACTTTGGCGATGGTGTCCCGATCCCGTGGTTCGACACCATCCGCACCACCTCCGCCCAGTACGAGGCGTTCGACCCGTGGTCGATGGAGTACTTCCCGGAGTACTTCGCGGACCCGCGCAGCCAGACCGAGCCGGAGAGCTACCCGGGTGACGTCAGCCGGGAACGCTACCTGCCCGACGCCTACCAGGACCACCTGATGCGCGACATCACCTACCTCCGCATCGGCGTCACCGCGCGGGACCTGGCCAACACGGTGCCGCTGCTCAAGGCGGGCGGGTTCGACGTCGCGACCACCGGCGGCGGCGCCATCGCGACCGGCGGCGGCACCACCATCCAGCTCGACTCCGTCGCTCGTGAGCAGGCGGGTCTGAAGCAGGTCTCCATGTCGCTCAACCGCTCCGTGGAGAGCCGTACCGAGGAGCGGATCGGACGTTCGACCCTTGCCGTGGGCCCCGGCGCCCGCGCCGAGTGGACCTTCGACGCCCCGCGGTAAAGCCCCTCCTGTACGCGCCCGGCCGGCGACGCATCGATCGTCGCCGGCCGGGCGTCATCTGCCTCGTCCCCGCCACCACCCACAACGTCCCGCGTCCCCCCTCGCGCGGGCGGCCGGGTCAGCCGAGGCCGGCGATCCGGCGCGCGCTCCACACTGTCGGCGCGGCCAGCAGGACGAGAACGCCGGCGAGCCACAGGATCCCCTGGAGCGGCAGGGCATCGACGATCGCGCCGCCGGCCAGCGCGCCGAGACCGATCGAGAGGTTGAACACCGCCACCCACAGCGCGGAGGCTTCCTCGACCGCCTGCGGCGCGGCCCTGATCATCCACGTCTGGAGGCTCGTGGAGACCCCGCCGTACACCAGGCCCCAGACCACGAGCAGCGTCACCCCGCCCGCGGCGGAGAGCCCCGCCACGGGGTAGAGCAGCAGGGTCACCCCCAAGATGGCGGCGATGGCGAGGACCGTGCGATGGAGCCTCTTTGCCACGGCGGCACCCGCGACGAAGTTCCCCACGATGCCCGCCACGCCGAATCCGAACAGCAGCGGCCCGACGAGCCGCCCGTCGATGCCGGACAGCTCCCGCAGCACCGGGCTCACGAACGTGTAGGCCGAGAAGTGGCCGGTCACGATCAGGAAGGTCGCCAGGATGCCGACCCGGACACCCCGGTCGCGGAACTGGCCGGCCAGCCGCCGCAGGCCGACGGGCCGAGCGGCGGCCAACGGCGGCAGCACCACCAGCAGGGCGACGAGCACGGCGAGCGCGAGCGCGCCCAGCGCGCCGAACGCGATCCGCCAGCTCGCCAGCCCGCCGATCATCGTGCCGATGGGGACGCCGAACACGTTCGCGGCCCCGACGCCGCCGAAGATGATCGCGGTGGCCCGCGGCACGTGCGCCGCCGGGACGAGCCGTACGGCCAGACCCCCGGCCACGGCCCAGAACCCGCCGATCGCCACCCCGACCAGCACGCGGGCGGCGATCAGGAGCGGGTAGTCCGGCGCCAGGGCGGAGGCCAGGTTGGCGAGCGTCATGAGCCCCATCAGGGCGACGAGCAGGAGCCTGCGATTCATCCTGCCGACGAGCACCGGCACGACCGGCGCCGCGATGGCGGCGACGACGCTGGGGACCGTGACCATCAACCCCGCCGCACCCTCGGACACAGACAGCGCCGACCCGACGGGGGTGAGCAGTCCGATGGGCAATTGCTCGGCCGTCACCAGGAGAAACGTCCCGAAGGCCACGGCGGACACCGCGGCCCAATGACTCCTCGCTGTCGCGTCCCGGCCGGTCGTCGTAGGTTCCGTCGCCGTCACGTCGAACCTCCTTTCACTCATTCGGGAGCGATCGCTCCCATACGACGACACACCCTAATACGGGAGCGATCGCTCCACAATTCTGGTAGAGTGGCGGCCATGGCACGGCCCAGGGAGTTCGACGAGCAGGATGTGATCGCCAAGGCGACCCACCTGTTTTGGCGTCGCGGCTACCACGCCACGTCCGTCCGCGACCTGGGCGCCGAGCTCGCGCTCAAGCAGAGCAGTCTGTACCGGACATTCAACGACAAGCACACGCTGTTCTTGCGAGCGCTGGACCACTATCGGGCGACGGAGTCCACCCAAGCCGAAGAGCAGCTCGGCGCGCCCGGCCCCAGCCTCCAGATCCTGCGGGAGTGGCTGATCTGGATGATCAGCCACGAGGCCGGCCGCGGCTGCTTCGTGGTCAACACGGCCGCCGAACTCGGCACCACCGACCCCGAGGTCCAGCGGAAGACCGAGGCCGCGTTCGAGGTCACCCGGGACACCCTGGCGTCACTGCTGCGCCGCGGCATCCGCGACGGCGACCTGCCCGCCGCGTTGGACGTCGAGGCGGCGGTGGAGCTGCTGTTCACGACGGTGCTCGGACTGCGCGTACGCGAACGCGCCGGCCACGACCCCCAACGGCTCGCCACGGCGATCGACTTCACGATCAGAACGCTCACGACCTCCGCGCCCTGACGTGACAGCTGCCCGTCGGCCTGCCGCGCGCGGGAGGCGATTCATCGTGGCTCACGTCAGACCGTAAATGTCGCCCGCGGTCGCTAGCGTCCCCGTTGACAGGCGATGATCGCGATGGAGGGACGCAATGCCCGAACTGATCCGCGGCGTCGAGGACGAGGTCCCGACCTCGTACGGCGGCTTCGGTCTCGACGACGCATCCGGCCTGGGCGACGACGCCGACCTGGGGAGCGAGCCCGGTGGCATCGCTCTGGGTTCGGTCGAGCTGGTGAGCAAGGTCCGGGCGCGGAGGGCCCGCGTACGGATGGAGGCCTGGAACGCCGAGCCCGGGGTCGAGGACGCACCCGGCGCGCCCTGGGCAGCGGCGGGGCAGGTCGTCTACCTGAGCCCGGGTGGCATCGTGGAGTTGCGCTGCCCCGGACTCAGCCCCACCGGCCAGAAACTGCTGCTGGGCCCGCCGTTCTGCGCCTACGGGCTGCGCGTCTACACCGGTGCGGTGCGTACCCGGCCGGCCGCGTGGGACGACAGCGAGACCGAAACCGTCGAGGAGCGCTGGCTGCTGCGGTTCTGGCCGCTGGCAGACGCCGCCGGTCCCGCCCTGCGCGCGGATTCGGAGGCGGGCGGGCCGGCGGCGGTCAGGATGCGCGAGGTCCTTCCGCTCGCCCGCGGCTCCCGCGCCCCGCAGCCGGGGCAGTGGCCCGCGCTGCGACCGCACCCCTGGGCCGATTCCGCCACCTCGGTGATCCGGTACGACCCTCAGGTGGATCGCCTGGAACGCGTTCCGAGCGCCGAGGCCGGACCCTCGACGCCCGACGACGACTGGCGGCGCATCGACGAGGTGCTGGGCGACCTGCGGTATGACATGCTCGGCAACCTGCCACGGAACTTGGAGTCCTGGTCGCGGTCGAGGCTGGAGTACTACGCCACGCGGCTGCGCGTGGACAGGCGCATCGGCCGGGAGCTGAACCCGGACGACGCTCCCACGCTGGTGCTGGAGGCGTCCAGCGTGCGTACCGTCCTGATCGGGCCCGATCCGGGGCACAGCGGCCGGGCCTGGGTGTGGGCCAAGGACGAGAACGCGCACGCCGACGTGCTGTCGGCAGGCCGGCAGGTCGTCGCCCGTGATGCCATCCGGATGAACACCCTGCTGACCGGGATCGTCACTATCCTGCGGAACGAGAACGATTTCGTGGAGGTCCGGGCGGCGACAGAGGCGGAAGCCGCCCGAGTGATCACGGTTGAACGGCTGCGCGGCTGACACCTCGCCCGCGGTGTGGGTGACCGAGGCGAAGCGTATTTCAGCCAGACCTACGTCGGTGACCAGGCGGGAGTTCGGATTCGGCAGGCGCGTCGAGCCATCGGCTCAGCGCGGCGGCGACTTCGGCGATGTCGCCGGCGCCCATCCTCCAGCACAAGGCGGTTCCTCCCTGCTGCCGGAAGTCCGCGCAGTTGCTCGCCGAGTCATCGATGAGCAGCGCGTCGAGGAAGGTCATGCCGTGCCGGCTCAGCCAAGGCCCGAAGAATCCGGCGGGACCTTCGCTCTTGAGCACCGCGACGTCGCTGGAACAGATCAGGTCGTCGCAGATGTAGGCCCAGTGGGCCAACGTCGCCGCCGAACGGCGGTCTGTGGGGCGCCGGGACTTGCGTACCCGCCGGAAAGTGTCGGCGAAGCAGTCCATGTTGTCGGTGGACACGACGACCGAGGCACTTGTCTTGACCTCGCGGAGCATCTCGAACAACGGAACGTTGACCCGCATCCGGGCGCAGTCGGTCAGTAACCGGCGCTGGAGGAAGTCGTCGCGGAACCGGCGGTCCAGCTTGATGCCCATGTCCGCGATGACCTGAGCGGAGGACAGCCGGCCCTTCATCCAGGCGCGGGCCGTCTCGCCGGCGAAGATCGGCGCCAGGCTCTCCACAAGTTGGGAGTGAAGGGGATGCCGGGCCTCGTCCCGGATGGACGCCCAGAAGGGGTCGCAGGACAGCACACCATGCCAATCGACGAATACGACCCTGCCGGGGAGCACGTTGCGGGGACCTCTCAATGGGGCTGCGGGCTCACTCAAGGGGGAGGGGGCGGCGTGGTACGGGCGCGGTGTGGATGAGAGACGTGGTCGTGTGACCGTACGGGGTGAACAGGTCGAGGATCGGTTCGAGCTCGTCGACCGCCCGCAGGTGCATCGTGAAGTAGAAGCAGTCGTCACCCGTCATCCGGTAGCACTCGACGATCTGGGGAACTTCCTGGGCGATCTTGGAGATGCGGTGCAACTCCCGGATCGCCGGGCGGATGCGAACCATCACGGTGACCGGAAAGCCCAGGGCCCGCGGGTCGACCTCGGCGTGATAGCCGGTGATCACTCCGCTCTCCTCCAGCCGCTGCACCCTGTCGGCCACGGCGGGGGCTGAAAGGGTGACCCGGCGGCCCAGTTCGGCGAAGCTCACTCTGGCGTCGACCTGCAGCTCGGCGAGGATACGAAGGTCGAGGGCGTCGATTCCCTTGGATTCGTATGCCCGCTCGGGTCTGATCTTTCGATTCGCCATTCTCCTAAATTACGGGTTGGCCGACGATTGGGCTCATGCCGCCCATCGGCCCTCGCGCCGTCCTGTCCGCGGCGCCTCCACGGACCTACTTCATCGGGAGTGCCGTGCTCCTGTTCGCCAGGGTCGCGGGGCTGAGGATCTGGAGCGCCGCACTCGTTCTCGGGCTGTGGCGGCACCCCTGGCGGACCTTCGCCCGGCTCGCTCCATCGGGAGCTCCGGCCTCTGCGGTGAAGGCCGCGCTCTTACAGGAAGGCAAGACGAAATGCGATACGTGAAGCTGGGCTCGTCGGGGTTGCGGGTCTCCCGGATCTGCCTGGGCATGATGACGTACGGCGATCCGCGTTCCCGGGAGTGGATGCTGCGCGAGGACGTGGCCGAGCCGATCGTGCGGCGCGCGGTCGAGGCCGGCGTGACGTTCTTCGACACCGCCGACATGTACTCCGACGGCGCGAGCGAGGAGATCACCGGGCGGCTGCTCGGCAAGCTCTTCGCCCGCCGCGACGACTACGTTCTCGCCACGAAGGTCTACTTCCCGACGGGGCCGGGCCCGAACGATCGGGGGCTGTCCCGCAAACACGTGCTGTCAGCCATCGACGCCTCGCTGACCAGGCTCGGGACCGACTATGTCGATCTGTACCAGATCCACCGCTGGGACGAGGAGACGCCGATCGAGGAGACCATGGAGGCCCTGCACGACGTGGTGCGGGCCGGCAAGGCGCGTTACATCGGGGCCTCCAGCATGTACGCCTGGCAGTTCGCCAAGGCGCAGCACACCGCTCAGACGGCCGGCTGGACCAAATTCGTGTCGATGCAGAACCACTACAACCTCGTGTACCGGGAGGAGGAGCGGGAAATGATCCCGCTCTGCCTGGACCAGGGAGTGGGCGCCATCCCGTGGAGCCCGCTCGCACGCGGGCTGCTCACCGGGAGCCGCCACCGCGACGGCCGCCGGCGCACGGTCCGATCCGGCAGCGACCCGCTGGCCGACAGCATGTACGAGGACGCGGACTTCGACGTCGTCGACGTGTTGCGCGCGGTCGCCGGCGAACGAGGACTGCCTCCGGCACAGCTTGCGCTCGCATGGCTGCTCGGGAGACCTGGTGTGAGCGCGCCGATCGTCGGGGCGAGCAAGGTGGGCCATCTGGACGACGCGATCGCTGCGGTGGAGGTGTCCCTGAGCGAGGAGGAGTCGGCCCGCCTGGAGGCCCCCTACCGTCCACATCGAATCATCGGGCACTCCTGAAAGCCGAACATGACAGCGAAACCGCTCGTCGACCAGGGAACTGTCATTTGGACCAATGTCTGATCAGCTTGACAGCGCGATCCGAGCGGGGTTCGAGGACGCGCTTGATCGCCGCCGTCACCTGCCCGGCCGGTCGGTCAGAGGCCTCCGTCGGGACGTCAGCCCGCACTGCGCCAGTAGGCGAGCTGATGGCTCGTGCTTTTGACCACACGCGGTGCGGATGCACTCTGCGGCCAGACCTGCAGCAGATAGCGGTCGACGACCACGTCCATCGAGCTGTTCACCTCCGCGCCCTCGTCCATGTTCACGGCGTGATAGCGCAGCCGATACCACCCCGGACCCGAGGGCAACTCCGGTAGGTCATGGACTCGTTCGCCTGCCCACTCGCACAGCCAGACGCGTCCGATCTCGGAGCGAAAACTGATCTCCACAATGTCCTCGTACCCGTCGATGTATGCTCCCGGGTCGTGGTCGGCCACCATCGCCGAGAAGCCGACGATGCCCGTGTGCAGACCCGTGACCAGGAGAGCTTTATCGTCCTTCACCCGTATGATCCCCACAGGGTGCTCCGGATGGTCATCGGGGAAGGCTTCCGGGGCCATCGTGCCGTAGTCGATGAGGTACGCCTGCCGGTAGCTGACGTGAAGATCGAACGACACGGTCCGCGTGGTGTTCATGACCGCCAAGCTTAAGATCACGAACTGACGTTTCCGGCGGCTCGTGCTCACCCATGGGGCGGCAGGTCAGGCATCGGGCGGTGCGGCTCGCCTGGTTCCCAGAGGGCGAGTGGTTTGAGCCCCGGCGACTCGACCATCGTCCACGGTGGGCATCCGTTCCGCACGGCCATCAAGACGTGAACGGCCCAGAACATGGGTGCCGCCGGTCCGCCGACGACGATCAGGTGAGGCCAAGCTCCGTGTTCACGCCCGGAAGTTGAGGGTTGGCCGAGTCCAGAGGGTGAGGTCGCTGCTGGTAGCGACCGCAAGGGTGAGGCCCGAGGGCGAGAATCCGGCAGCGCGGAAGGTGGAGTAGTTGGAGTGGAAGACGTGCCACCAGCGTTCTCCCGGTGGGTCCTTGTATATGTCGCCACCCGCGGAAAGCAGGACGCGATCGTTGGGCCATTCGGGGCTGACGACATCGAGGGCCCAGCCGTCCGGGGTGGTGCTGTGGAGGCCGCCACCGAAGAGGCCGGCAATGTGTACCCGGGTGCCTGTGATCGGCCCGAGGCCGGGGCAGGTGAGGTCCGGGGAGGCGTCGGGGGTGCTGGTGTCGGGGTCGGGATCACGGTCCCGGGCGATCTTCTCGCCGGTGACCGCGTCGAAGAGCCCGTGGCCGTCACTGGAGACGACCATGACCAGATCGCGTCGGCTCTCTGGATGGACGGCGAAGCCGATGCCCAACAGGCCGCCGATGGGCGTCCTGTTGTCCAGCACCGGTTGCCAGGGCGCCGGGGCCTGGAGGACGGGAGCAGCCAGGAGGTGCTGGCGCAACCGTTGCTGATAGTCCGAGATCAACACATCTCCCTATGAGGCCGCGATCCGCGATCAGGTACGAATCCGCCAATGAAACCTGGAGTCCAGAGAATCACGAGCTCAACCTCCCGCCAGTCGCTGGGGTTGCACCCACTCTCGATCGGTTCGCGAGTCATCAGGCGCGGTCGATGCGCGTTGCCATCTGAACGGCATGCTGCAGGAGGAACTCCTTGAGGTGCGCATAGTGCCGCTTTGCGGTCTCCCAGATCGGGCTGGACAGGACCAGGAGTGGGCGGGAGCTGTTCGCCGACATACGCACCCGTGACATGCGGGTCGTGCTCTGGCGATCTACGCCTACAGATACCCGTACGGACTATCAGGCGGGTTCGAGGTGATCGGCGAGGCGGCGGAGGGTGACCGCGAACCGGCCGCGGAGGCGCGGAAGAACAGGTCGGCGCGGGCGCTGAGGGATCATGCGTAGCCGTGCGGCCTCGGCTCGCTGCTCAGCCAGGTCCGCACGGACGAGCTCTTCATACATGTGATGCATGGAAGGCTCCTCAAGGTTCCTCGGGGAATGCGTGGTAGAAGAGGAAGATCGGGCGGGTGTCCGGCGGAGCGTCGCTCGATTCGACGCGCGATCTGGTCAGCTCGCGCCACGGCTGCAACACGGCATCGAGCTGGTCGGACAGCTGCGCCAGCTCATCCTTGGTGAGCCGTAGGTGGCGGCTGCTTCCGAAGCCCGCGTTCTGCCAGTCCTCAGGAAGCGTCATGTGGGTGCGTTCGTAGTCGCGCAGCCGCTCGAACTGGTCGATCACCCACTGTGAAGTCCACGCCCGCACCGCGGCTCTGGCTTCCGGGGCTTCGAAGTCCTTCACCACTGCCAACCCGCCCATGGCTGACCGCACCCAGCGTTCCCGGCTGTCGCGGGCGAGCTCCGGCACGTCCTCGATCAAGTCATGTTTCTGCAGCTGCCGCAGGTGATAGCTCACCTGGCCGGGGTCGGCATCCATCCGCCTGGCGAGCTCGCTCACCGTGACCGGGCCGATCCGGAACAGGAGGCTGAAGAGCTTCCATCGAAACCGGCTGGTCAAGACCTTGAGCACGTCCGGGTCATCGATCTGTCGCATGGCCACGACGGTAAGACCAGCAGGTGAGAATACTCAAGACGTCTACTGGATCTTGAAATCACGCGTCGGTGGACCAGCATTGCCACCGCCTTCAAGGACGCGAACCACTGCCCGGCACTCACCACCTGACCCGCGATCAGCGCAGGCCGGCGGCGCATCGCCACCTCCAACATCATCCGTTGCCTATCGGCGAGCTCGCTGCTCACACTGCCTCTCGTAGGCCCCCGTACCCAGCCAATCCGGCCTGGCATTGACGAATGAAATGAACAATCTTTAAATTCAGATATGGGTCGCATCGCGGGCGTCACGGCTGCCGAGACGCGGGAGCGGTTGTTGAAGGCGGCTGCCGAGGTGTTCGCCGCGCGTGGGTACGACGGCATGCGCGTGGCCGACATCGCCGCCGCCGCAGGGGTGAGCAACGGAGCGCTGTACGCGCACTTCGGCTCCAAGGCCGAGCTGCTCGTCGCCGCGCTGCGTGCCCACGGGAGGCGGATTCTGGCCGGCCTGTTCGCGGCCGACCCCGACCGGTCGGTCGCGGAGTTGCTCCTGGTGCTCGGGCCCCGGCTGCCGCGTCCCCGTGAGGCTGCCGGTTACCTCGTTGTCGAGGCGCTGGTCGCGGCCAGGCGTGACGAGGACGTGGCCCGCCCGATGCGCGACTACGTGGGGGAGCGGGCCGACTGGATCGCCGAGCTGGTACGCGCGGGTCAGGGCGACGGGGAGCTGGACCCCGGGCTGTCGCCGGACGCGCTGGCCCATTTCTGCCTGCTGCTGGCGATGGGCAGCGCGCTCATCACGCCGGACCTGCACGGCGTCGATCAAGCTGAGTGGTCGGCGCTGCTGACCCGCGTCGTGGCCGCCGTCGCCCCGCCCGACAAAGCCGTCGCTCCACCCGGCGGAGTCGTTGCCTCGCCAGAGGGAGTCGTTACTCCACCCGACAGTGCCGTCGTCCCACCCGACAGTGCCGTCGTCCCACCCGACAGTGCCGTCGTCCCACCCGACAGTGCCGTCGTCCCACCCGACAGTGCCGTCGTCCCGCCCGACAGAGGGGAGCTCCCGCAGTGAAAGTACAGATTGATCCTGGGCGCTGCCAGGGACACGGTCGTTGCTACGACCTGGCCCCGGGCCTGTTCGGTGAGGACGATGAGGGCTACGGGCAGGTCGTCGGCGACGGTGTCGTGCCGTCGGGTGAGGAGCCGGCGGCGCGCCGGGCGGCGGCCAACTGCCCGGAGCGAGCGATCGACCTCGTGGAGGAGGCGTGAGATGAGCGTTGACGACCGTTTCAGCCAGGACTTCCGGGAGACAGGGGACGACCAGCCCCTTGGCACGCGCAGCGAGATCGTCACCGGCCCGGTGGCCGACTGGGCGACGGACTTCTCCCACCTGGAGCCCGAGTGGGCCGCGGACCCGTACCCCATCCAGGACGAGCTGCGGCAGCGCTGCCCGATCGCGCACACCGACCGGTTCGGCGGCGGCTGGCTGCCGACGCGGCACGAGGACGTGGCCGCCATCGCGTACGACACCGAGCGCTTCTCCTCGCGCTCGATCATCATGAGCAACTTCCGGCCGCCCCGCGAGGTGGCTCCGATCGGCGGCTCGCCGCCGATCTCCTCCGACCCGCCGTTCCACCACGACGCGCGCAGGCTGCTGCTGCCGGCGTTCACCAAGACCGCCGTCGCCAGGCGGGAGGCGGCGACGCGGGCGTTCTGCCATTCGCTCATCGACGCGCTGGCCGGCCAGGACGTCGTTGACGCGGCCCGCGACTACGCCCAGCACATCCCGGTACGGGTCATCGCCGACATGCTCGGCTTCCCGCCCGAGGACGGGCCCAGGTTCCGCGAGTTCATCGAGAACGTGCTCGAAGGCGTGAACCGGCCGCCGGAGGAGCGTATGGCTCGGATGGAGCAGCTGTTCGACTACCTGCTCGTCCAGATCCGCGACCACGTGGACCGTCCGCGCGACGACCTTACGACCTACCTCGTCGACGCCGAGCTGTACGGGCAGAAGCTGCAGTCCTCGCACGTGGCCGGGACGATGGCGCTGCTGCTGATCGCCGGGATCGACACCACGTGGAGCGCGATCGGCGCCTCGCTGTGGCATCTGGCCAGGACGCCGCGGGACCGCGAGCGGCTGGTGGCCGAGCCCGGGCTGCTGCCGACCGCGATGGAGGAGCTCCTGCGGGCCTACGCGCCGGTCACCATGGCGCGGCTGGTCAAGGAGGACATGAGCTGGAACGGCGTCGACATGAAGGCCGACGACTGGGTGCTGCTGTCGTTCCCGGCGGCCAACCGCGACCCGCGGCAGTTCGACCGGGCCGGTGAGGTCGTCATCGACCGCGAGGTCAACCGGCACGCCGCCTTCGGCCTGGGCATCCACCGCTGCGTGGGCTCGCACCTGGCCCGCATGGAGCTGCGGGTCGCCCTGGAGGTGTGGCTGGAGCGCATCCCGGCCTTCAGCCTCGCCGACCCGGCGGCGGTCACCTGGGCCACGGGCCAGGTACGCGGCCCGCGTACGCTGCCACTCCGCATCGGCTGACCACGGGGTAGCGAGAGGGCGGACGGGCCCAGCGGCGTAGCAAGAGGGCGGACGGGCTGACGGTGGTGCCGGCGCCCGGGCTCGGCGGTACCGAGTCCGGGCGCCGGGCGGTTCACAGCGTCGTGGTGAACGTGTGGGTTCCGGCGCCCACCTCCTGCGGGATGGCCCCCGGCAGATCCACCTCGGCGACCGTCCCCGGAGGCACGGTCGCCGTGACCGTGAGCGTCTCGCCGTCCCGCTCCCACGCGACGGACGCGGGTCCGTACGGGGTGTCGAGGCGGGCCGAGGCGTGCGTGAGATCGCCCCCAGGCCGGGGAGCCACGCGCAGGCGGCGGTAGCCGGGGGCGGCAGGGGCGAGCCCGGCGACGGTGCGGTGCATCCAGTCGGCCACCGCGCCGAGCGCGTAGTGGTTGAACGAGGTCATCTCACCGGGGTTGACCGAACCGTCGGGCAGCATGCTGTCCCACCGCTCCCAGATGGTGGTGGCGCCCATCGTCACCGGGTACAGCCAGGACGGGCAGTTGCGCTGGAGCAGCAGCGTGTACGCCGTGTCGTACGCCCCGACCGAGCAGAGCGCGTCGCAGACGAGTGGCGTGCCGACGAACCCGGTGCCGATGCGGTGGTCGTCCTGGACGACCAGCTCGACCAGGCGCCGCCCGGCCCGCTCCCGCTGCTCGGACCCCTCCAGCAGGTCGAAGGTCAGGGCCAGGGCGTAGGCGGTCTGGGTGTCGCACGCCAGCCGCCCCGACGGCGTGACGAACTCCCGGCGGAACGCCGCACGCACCTCCCGCGCCAGGCCCGCGTAGTGCCCGGCGTCGGAGTCGTGCCCCAGCAGGGCCGCCGTCTCGGCCAGGACCGCGGCGGTGTGGGCGTGGTACGCGGTGGCGACGAGCGCGTGGTCGGTACGGGCCTTGCCGGGGTCGTCCGGCGGCGCGGCCGGGTCCAGCCAGTCGCCGAACTGGAACCCCTCGTCCCACAGGTGGTCCTCGCCGGAGAGTCCCGCGACCTGGTCCACCCACGCCTTCATGCTCTCGTACTGCCGGCCCAGCAGCCCGAGGTCCCCGAACCGCTGGTAGAGCGTCCACGGCACCAGCACCGCGGCGTCGCCCCACGCGGCGGTCGGCGACACGCCGAACAGCAGCGGCACCCACGGCACGTAATGCGGCACCGTGCCCTGCTCGACCTGCTCGACGGCCAGGTCGGCCAGCCAGGACGACAGGGGGCCCGCGCAGTCGTACAGGAAGGCGGCGGCCGGCGCGAAGACCTGGATGTCGCCGGTCCAGCCCAGGCGCTCGTCCCGCTGGGGGCAGTCGGTGGGCAGGTCGACGAAGTTGCCGCGCATGCTCCACCGGACGTTGTCGTGCAGGCGGTTCAGCAGCGGGTCGGAGCTGTCGAAGTCGCCGATGGGCCGCATGTCGGTGTGGCAGACCACGGCCACGACGTCGGAGGCCGGGTCCAGCTCGCCGGGCCAGCCGTCGATCTGGGCGTAGCGGAAGCCGTGCGTGGTGAAGCGCGGCTCCCACTCCTCGGGCCCGTCGTCGCCGCGCAGCGTGTACTGGTCGAGCGCCGCGGCGTCGCGCAGCGGGCGCAGGGCGAGGGCGCCGTTCTCCAGGACCTCGGCGTGGCGGAGGGTGACGGTGTGCCCGGCCGGGCCCTGGACGCGGATGCGCAGGCGGCCGGCGATGTTCTGGCCGAAGTCGAGGATCGTCTCCCCGTCCGGCCCGGCCAGCACCTCGACCGGCGCGAGCGTCTCCACGCGCCGGACCGGCGGGCCCGTCGGCGAGATGAGCAGGGCCGGGTCGTGACTCAGGGAGTCGGCGGGCAGCCAGGCCGCGTCGTCGAAGCCGGGGCTCGACCAGCCGGCGGGCAGCAGGCGGGCGTCGTACCGCTCGCCGTCGTACAGGCTGGTGGCGGTGACCGGCCCGGTCGCGCAGCGCCAGCTCCCGTCGGTGGCCACCACGTCGGTGGTGCCGTCGGTGTAGGCGATCTCCAGCTGGGCGATGAACGCGGTGCGGTCGCCGTACAGGTCCGTCTTGCCGCCGCGGAAGCCGATGCGGCCCCGGTACCAGCCGTCGGCGAGGGTGGCGCCGATGGCGTTGCCGCCCTCGGTCAGCAGGTCGGTGACGTCGTGCGTGCGGTAGCGCAGGCGGTGGCCGTAGCTGGTCCAGCCGGGGGCGAGGACGTCGTCGCCGACGATCTGGCCGTTGATCTCGGTCTCGTGGATGCCGTGGGCGGTGACGTACAGGCGGGCCCGCTCGACCGGGCCGCGGACGGTGAAGCCGCGGCGCAGCAGCAGCGCGGGGCCGTCGGGCAGGCCCAGCAGCTCCAGCGGCGGGGCGGCCGCGCCCGCCGTCCAGTCGGCCGGCTCCAGCAGCCCGGCCTCCGCCCACGACCAGGGGCTCCAGTCGCTGACCGAGCCGTCGCGGCCGTGCACGCGCACCCGGACGCCGCGCCGTTCGCGCGAGCTCAACGGCGCGCCAGGCCAGGACACGAGCACCGACTCCGCCGACTCGACGCGGCCGCCGGCCGTGCCGTCGCTGAGCTCGATCTCGTACGCGGCCTGCCGCCAGCCGGGGAGCTCGGTGGTGATGGTCCACGACAGGCGCGGCGCGCCTTCGCCGATGCCGAGGGGGTCGTGGTGGTGTTCGAAGACGGGCGCTTCGACATGCACGAGGGTCACGGGTCTCCTAGCCCTTGATTGCACCGGCGGTCATGCCGGCGACGATCTTGCGATTGAAGAAGATGAAGAGCAGCAACGGCGGGATCGTGATGAGCACGATGTCCATGAAGAGCAGGTTCCACTGGGTGTTGTACTGGCTCTGGAAGTTGTAGAGGGTGACCTGCACGGTGGCGTTGTCGTCGCCGGGGGTGAAGTACAGCGGGTTGACGAAGTCGTTGAAGACGGCCACCGAGCTGGTCAGGATCACGGTGATGGTGACCGGCCGCAGCAGCGGGAAGATCACCCGGAAGAAGAGCGAGAGGCCGGTGCAGCCGTCGATCTGGGCGGCCTCGTCCAGTTCGCGCGGGATGGCCGCGATGAACGCCCGGAACAGCAACACCGCGTACGAGAGCCCGAACGCGACCTCCACCAGGATCAGCCCCGGCAGGGTCTTGAACAGGCCGAGGGCCTGCAGCAGCCAGATGGTGGGCACGATCGCGGGCGGGATGATCAGCCCGGACAGCACCAGGAAGTTGGCCACCGAGCCGAGCCTGCCCGAGCGGCGCTGCAGCACGAACGCGGCCATGGAGGCGAACACGACGATCAGCGCGACCGACGCGACAGTCAGGACGGTGCTGTTGACGTAGGCGCGCAGCAGCACGTAGTCGCGGGCCTCGATCACGTCCACGAAGTTCTGCACGATCGGCCAGTTGACCGGCCAGGCGAAGTCCAGGTCGGTGGCCTGCGTCTGGTCCTTGACCGCGGTCAGCAGCATGAGCGCGAACGGGACGAGGAAGATGACCCCGGCCAGCACCAGCGCGATCGCCTCCGCGCCGAGCCTTCTCAGTGCGGTCATGCGGCCACCTGCCTCTTGCCGAGGAAGTAGTTGAGCGGGACGACGATGATGCTGACGACGATGAACAGCAGCACGTTGCCGGCGGTGGACAGGCCGAAGAAGCCGGCCTGGTACTGCTTGTAGATGATCGAGGCGATGGTGTCGCTGGTGAAGCCGGGTCCGCCCCGGGTCATCGTCCAGATGAGGTCGAAGGAGCGCAGGCCCCCGATGAACGACAGGATGATGACGGAGTACGTGGCCGGCCAGCTCAGGGGCAGGGTGACGTGGCGGAAGCGGTGCCAGGCCCCGCCGCCGTCCACGGCCACGGCCTGGTAGTAGTCGCGGGGGATGGACAGGATGCCGGCGATGTAGATGACGGTGGCGATGCCGACGCCTTTCCACACGTCGACCAGGGCGACCGACAGCAGGGCGGTGTTGGCGTCGCCGAGCCAGTCGGGGCCGTCGATGCCGACCAGGGCCAGGGCCTTGTTGACCAGGCCGGTGTCGGGCCGCAGCAGCGCGCTGAAGGTGATGCCGACCGCGACCGTGGAGACCAGGACGGGGAAGAACACCACCGAGCGCAGGAATCCGCGCAGCCGCAGCCTGCTGGTGAGCAGCACGCCGAGGAGCAGGCCGAGGACGACCTTGAGGCCGCTGGTGAGGACGGCGTAGAAGAGCGTGTTGGCGAAGCCGATGCGCAGGTTCTGCTCGGAAAGGAAGTCGCGGAAGTTGTCCAGGCCGACGAACGTGCTGTCGAACAGGGTCCAGCGGGTCAGGGCGAAGTAGAAGGCCATGACCGTCGGCACCAGGAAGATGACCAGGTAGACAACGGCGGCCGGCAGGTACAGCGCGTACGGGTAGGCCGATTTGCGCTTCGCCGGGCCGGTGGGCGGCCGCGTGGGTGCCACGCCGGGCCCCGTCCGGGACCCGGCGTCCTGCCTTGTCACCACCCCGCGAGCCCCAACTGCTTGGCCTGCTTCTCGACGTCCTTGTCGTACTGGGCGGCCCCCTCGGCGGCCGGGGTCAGCCCGGAGCCGACGGCGACGGTGATCTGCTCCAGCGACGGGCCCTTGACCGGGGACAGGAACTCCAGCGCGGGCGCGGTGGCGCTCCTGTCGATGTACGCCTGCAGGTCCTTGGCCACCTGCACGGCGTCGTCCGGCAGCTTGGCGCCCTGGATGCGGTACGGCCCCGCGGGCTGGACGACCTTGCTGACCGCCTCGGTCGCGGCCGGCGAGGCGACGAAGGCCAGGAACTTCTTGGCCGCATCAAGGTTCTTGGTCGTCTTGGGGATGTAGACGGCGGCGGGTTCCCAGATGGTGGCGCCGTCCTTGGCCGCGTCGGTGCCGGGGATGCCGAAGAAGCCGATGTCGGTGGCCGCCTGCGGCATCGAGGCCACCAGCGGCGGCACCTGGGCGCTGAGCATCGGGTAGTGCGCGCCCTTGCCCTCGACGAGCAGCTTCATGCCCTGGTCGGCGGTGGCCGAGCCGTAGCCCTCGTTGAGGTAGCCCTTGGCCTTCACGTCGGCCAGGTGCTGGAACCCGGCCATGGCCGCCGGGGTGGTGGCGAACTTGGCCTTGCCGGCGGTGTAGTCGGCGGCGAAGCTCGGGACCGCGGCCTGGACGTTGTAGAAGTCGCCGAGCACGAACAGCTGCGAGGTCCAGGAGTCCTTGAACGTCGAGATCACCGGCGCGATCCCGGCCGCCTTGATCTTCTCGTTGTTGGCCATGAACTCGTCCCAGGTCTTGGGGACCTGCAGGCCGAGCTTCTCGTAGACCTTGCGGTTGTAGAGGATGCCGCCGCCCATGGCGGTGCCGGCGGGCACGCCGAACACGTGGTCGCCCTGGGACACGACAGGGAGGAAGTCCTTCTGGACGTTCTGCATCACCGGGTCGCCGGTCAGGTCGACCAGGGTCTGCGACGGGTTGAGCGCCTGGAGCAGCGACCCGGAGTTGTACCAGAACACATCCGACATGTCGCCCGTCGAGAGTCTGGTCTTGACGATGTTGTCGCCCTCGCTGCCGGGCGGCCGCGTCTCGGTCTCGATCTTGATCTTGGGATTGGCCTGCATGAACGCGTCCGTCATGGCCTTGGCCGTGTCGACCGTAGCCTGGCCGTTGTCCACGAGGAACTTCAGGGTGACCGTGCCGTCGGCCGCCGGCTCGGAGCCCGAGCCGGAGCCCGAGCCGCAGGAGGTCAAAGCCGTCATCGTGAGAACGGCCAGAGCCGCTCCCAGCATGCGGTGAGAGGTCTTCACAACGCCCCTCCGGGTCCGTTGAATCGTTTTAACGCCCCCCGATGCGAGTTAACGTAAGCGTTACAGCGCGAGGCGTCAAGGCACGATTTGAGGAACGGTCCCCAATCGTGATCCACGTGGGACGGGCTGACTCGGGGTTGTCCGATCTTTTGAATGGGTAACGTTATTCATCGCGGTACCGGCCTGGAGCTCGTACAATCGGGTCGCGTCGAGTCGAACGGGGTGCGTCACATGGTCACGCGCGACGGGCGGCGACGGGTGACGATCACCGATGTGGCCAGCCACGCCCGGGTCTCCACCACCGCCGTGTCGAAGGTGCTGCGCAACGCGTACGGGGTCAGCGAGGCGATGCGCGTCAAAGTGCAGGCCGCCATCGACGAGCTCGGCTACCGCCCGCAGGCCGCGGCCCGGGCGATGCGGGGGCGCACGTTCACGTTCGGCGTGGTGCTGCCGCACATCAGAAACCCGTTCTTCGCCGACATCCTCGACGGCCTCGACGAGCAGATCGCGGGCGCCGGCTACCAGGCCATCATCGTCCAGGGCAGCGGCAGGGACGCCGAGGCCGAGGTTCGCGCGATCGACGCCCTGGTCGATCGGCAGGTCGACGGCATCCTCGTCGTCGCGCCCGTCATCGCCAGGGTCCGGCTGGAGGAGATGGCCAGGAACACGCCTACGGTCGTGCTCGGCCGCCACGACCGTTCGGCGGTCTACGACTCCGTGTTAGACGACGACGAGGCGGGGGCCGAGCTCGCCGTCGAGCATCTCGTCGCGCTCGGGCATCGCAGGATCGCGCACATCACGCAGAAGGACGTCGGGCCCGTCCGCTCGGTGGCGCTGCTGCACACGATCAGGGCCAGGACGTACGAGCGGGTGATGGCCGAGCATGGCCTGACCGAGCACGTCGCCCTCGCCGCCACCTCCTACACCGAGGAGGGCGGCCATCAGGGCGCGTGCGAACTGCTGGCCCGCTCGCCCCGGCCCACCGCGATCTTCGCGGGCGCCGACCAGGCCGCGTTCGGCGCGCTCGCGGCCGTCCACGAGGCCGGGCTCGCCGTACCCGGCGACGTCTCCGTGGTCGGTTACGACAACGCCCGGGCGGCGAGCTTGTCGCACATCTCGCTGACCAGCGTGGACCAGGACGGGGCCATCATGGGCAAGACGGCGGGCCGGCTGCTGCTGGAGCGCATCGAGGGCCGCACGACCGCGGTGCGCTTCTCCGTCACCCCGACCTTGGTCACCCGCCGCTCCACCGCCCCGCCCCCGGCCTGACGCCTGGGCCGCGCCTGGCCCCCGGCCTCCGCCTGACCCCCGGACCGCGCCCGACCCCCGGCCTCCGCCTGGCGTGCGGGTCGTGCCCGCTCGGAAGGGCCAGGGAGGGCGGTCGTCAGAAGGAGTACGGGCCGAAGCGGCCCCAGGCCACCACGGCGGCCAGCAGGAGGAGCACCGCGTTGGCGATGATCATCTGGTACTCCTTGCGCCGGGCGTGCGTGATCGCCGCCCCGGCCATGACCACGACCAGACCGGCGGCGGCCAGCGGCGTCAGCACCGGGACGATGCCCAGCGCCGCGGGCAGGATGAGCCCGATGGCGGCCAGCAGCTCCAGCGCGCCGATGCCCTTGACGGCGCCGGCGGAGAAGTCCTCCGTCCAGCCCATGCCGGACGCGGCCAGCTTCTCCTTCGGCTGAGACAGCTTCATCACGCCGGCTCCGAGGAAGAGCAGGGCGAGAAGGCCGGCGATGATCCACAAAGCGACGTTCATCGGGATTCCGATCGATTGCGAGATGACTTAAAGCTTCAACCGGAATGTACGCAGCTACGACTTGAAGCGTCAAGCGTGAGGCGGAGCGCGATCACTTGATGCGTCAAGTTAGAGTGGGTGGCATGGAGGACCCTCAGGAGCCGCGCTGGCTTGCCGCCGAGGAGATGGAGAGCTGGCTGAGCCTGGTCAGCGTGCTGATCAGGTTGCCGGCCGCGCTGGACGGGCAGCTGCAGCGCGACGCCGGGATCAGCCACTTCGAGTACCAGGTGATGGCGGGGCTGTCGATGACGCCCGACCGGGCCATGCGCATGAGCGACCTGGCGATGATCTCGGAGGGGTCGCTGTCCCGCCTGTCCCACGTCGTCAACCGGCTGGAGAAGCGCGGCTGGGTGCGCCGCACGCCCGACCCGGCCGACGGCCGCTACACCCTGGCCGTCCTCACCGAGGAGGGCTGGGAGAAGGTCGTCGAGACCGCTCCCGGGCACGTCGAGGCCGTACGCGGCTTTGTCTTCGACCCTCTCACCAAGGCGCAGATCCGGCAGCTCCGCGACATCGGTCAGCGCATCACCCGCGCCATCGACCCCGGCGACACGTGCCTGGACCGGCACCCGGCCACCACGCGCCCAGAGCCCGACCCCAACCCCGGCCCTGGCCGTGACCCCGACCCCGACCCCGGCCGTGACCTCGACCTCGACCCCACCCCCGGCCGTGACCCCGACTCTGTCCGCAACGGTGCCCCCGACCCGGCCCTCGATCAGGAGCCTTCATGACCTCCATCCTCAACCCGGACGTCCCCGCCGGCGCGTACGACGCGTTCCTGCCCGGCGCGCTGCCCCTGGCCCGCGCCCAGCGCCCGTGGACGCCCGCCGACGGCCCGCTCCCCGCCCTGTACGTCAGCCACGGCGCGCCCCCGCTCTTCGACGACGGCCCCTGGATCGCCGAGCTGTTCGCCTGGGCCCAGTCGCTGCCCAAGCCCAAGAGCATCCTCATCGTCTCCGCCCACTGGGAGGCCGCGCCCCTGGCCCTGTCCGCGCCCGCCGCCGGCACCCCGCTGGTGTACGACTTCGGCGGCTTCCACCCGCGCTACTACACGATGAAGTACGACACCCCCGACGCGAGCGCGCTCGCCCGGCGGGTGGCCGCGATGATGCCCGACGGCGAGCCGGTCCACCGGCACCCCAGCCGCGGCCTCGACCACGGGGCCTGGGTGCCGCTGATGGCCATGTACCCGCTGGGCGACCTCCCGGTGCTGCAGCTCAGCATCCCGACCCACGACCCCGACCGGCTGCTGGAGCTCGGGGCGCGGCTGGCCCCGCTGCGGGAGGAGGGCGTGCTGGTGATCGGGTCGGGGTTCATGACGCACGGGCTGCCCTTCGTCACCCCGGAGATGCTCCACCGGGGCGCCGTCCCCGCCTGGTCCTCAGACTTCGACGCGTGGGCCGCCGATGCCCTGGCCAGGGGTGACGTGGGGGAGCTGGCGGCGTTCCGGACCCGCGCCCCCGGCATGCCGTACGCCCACCCGACCGTCGACCACTACATCCCCCTGTTCATCACGCTGGGGGCGAGCGGACGGGCGGACCGGCCGGTGACGACCGTCATCGACGGCTACATGATCGGCTTCTCGAAGCGGTCTTTCCAGACGGCGGCGTAGCGCTCAGGCCGCTCCCCAGATCGGCCGGTCGGGGTCGGCGGGCGGGAGCTTCGACAGGATGACGGCCACCATGTTCCAGTCGGTCACCTGGATGTTGCCCATCATGAAGCGCAGGCGTTTCGCGATCTCCGCGTGGGCGTCCACGAGCACGTCGCAGCCCTCCATGATCTGACCGGTGACCGCCTCGTACCCGGAGCCGCCGCCCTCGCCCTTGTAGAAGGTCGTGCCGATCCTGTCGTCGCCCCAGAAGTTCCCGATCGCCTCCAGGTCCTTCGCCGCCTCGCCGATGAACGTGGCGAGGTTGCCCCCTTCGAGGTCGAACGCGTCCGCCGCCGAGCGGATCACGTCCTTGTGGATCTCCACGTCGTCCTCCGATCAGCCCGCGGGCTTGTGCGCCATGGTGAAGTACAGCAGCATCCGGCCGAGGGTCTCCTTCCAGGTGGGGATGAGGTCGGTGCCCTCCTGCCCGTTCATGAGGTCGTACGAGGGGCCGTAGCCGATCGACCCGCCGGCCATCCGGCTCAGGAAATACTGCAGGTCGGCGTTGCCGGTCACGCTCTTGGCCAGTGGCATGGCGGCGTCGAACACGCCGTAGAAGGCGACCGAGGCGGCGAACTCCTTCAGCGCCTGCGTCGCGTTCTCCTCGAAGGAGCCGGGGTCCTCGCCCCGCAGCGCCTTGACGCCGGCCACCACGCTCACGTCCCCGACGGCGAAGAAGGTGCTGCCGATCGTGTACTCCGTCAGCTTGGCCAGCACGATCCTGGCGATGCTGTGCTCCAGCAGCTTGGACAGCACGCCGGCCTGGGCCCGCCGCATGAGGAACTGGGTGATCTGGTACGCCGTCCCCGCCTGCCAGGGAAAGGTGGTGATGAAGATGAAGCTGGCGAAGTTGGCCAGGGCGAGCGTCCAGTACGCGTCCCTGGCCTTCTCGATCACCTCGGCGTACTGCAGGCAGGCCGCGCTGTTCTGCCGGCAGCGCCGGGCGAGCTCGGTGGCGAACCCCAGCTTCGGGGGGTCCGGGTACAGCCCCGAGGTGACGGCCGACTTGAATTCCTCCACCCCGCCGCCGCTGTTCTTGCGCCACACCGACTCGGCCGCCGGGTACGTCTTGTCCGGGCTCTGCTCGATGCGCTCGGCCAGCCGGGTCCAGACCTCGGCGGCCCTGCGGGCCTTGGCCGGGTCGCCCTCGGGGTAGTCGACGGCCAGCATCTTGAACACGAAGCCCGCGATGCCGAGCGCGCCGAAGCCGTAGATGCTCGCGCGGCCGGGACTGATCCTCAACGCCGCCGGGCCCCGTCGTCCTCGTCGCCCAGCACGGTGCCGGTGACGAACGGGGCCACCAGGGAGGTCGACGCCTCCTCGGCGTTCCGGGCGGCCTTCGCGGCGGCCTCGAGGATCGCCGCGGTCAGCTCGCCGGAGCCGAGCCGCATGGCCCGCGGGTCGATGGTGAGCCCGGAGAGCGCTCCGGTCTGCGTCACCTCGACCACCACCCGCCCCTCCGCCGCCTCGCCCCGGCCCTTGACCGCGGCCATCTGGGCGCTGAGCTGCTCCAGTGCCGCCACGTCCCGCTGGAAGCGGTCCATCAGCCGCCCCAGCTCCGGGTCCCCGGCGACGCCGAACGGATCGGCCGGTGATGTCATCCCGCCTCCTGCATTCGTCGCGTGATCTTCAGACTACGCTTAACAGGCAGGAAATGTGGGTTATTTCGGATTTGGTAGATGGTCCTCTGAGGTTAATAGCCGAACGGGGAGTCCGCAGGCAATCCCCGATACGTACGGCAAGAATCCAGAAAGTTTCGGTCAGCGTGACGGCGGCGCGGTGCTGGCTCGGACGATCAGCTCGGTGCCCAGCTCGACCCGGGTCTGCGGCAGCGGCTCGCCCTGCACGAGCTTCATGAGCATGGTGGTCGCCGCGGCGGCCATCTCGGTGAGCGGCTGGCGGACCGTGGTCAGCGGCGGGACGGCCCACTCCGCCGAGGGCAGGTCGTCGAAGCCGACCACGCTCAGCTCCTCGGGGATGCGCAGGCCCAGCTCATAGGCGGCGCGATAGACGCCGACGGCCTGCCCGTCGTTGCAGGCGAAGATCGCGGTCGGCGGGTCGGGCAGGCGCAGCAGCCGGTGGGCCTGGGCCAGCCCGCCCTCGATGACGAAGTCGCCCGAGCCGATCAGGGCGGGGTCGACGGGCACCCCGGCCAGGTCGAGCGCGGTGCGGTAGCCGTCGAGCCGGGCCCTGCTGGACAGGGCCCAGTCGGGGCCGGTGATGACGGCGATGCGGCGGTGGCCGAGGTCGATCAGGTGGCGGGTGGCCGACAGCCCGCCGCTCCAGTTGCCCGCGCCGACCGACGGTACGCCGGGCCTCGGGTCGCCCGACGGGTCGAGCAGGACGATGGGGATGTCACGGGTGACGAGCTGGTCGCGCTGCTCCTCGGTCAGGCCGGAGAACACCGCGATCACGCCCGCCGGGCGGCGGCTCAGCACGCCCTCGATCCAGCCGTGCCCGGGGCCGGAGCGCTGCTGCATGTCGGAGATCACCACAGCCAGCTGGTGCTCGCGGGCGACCTGGTCGACCCCCTTGATCATCTCGATCGGATAGTCGCCGCCCAGCGCGTGGAACACCACCTCCACCAGGGCGGACGCGGTCACGCGCCGGCGCTGGCGGCGATAGCCGTGGCGGCGGATGAGGCTCTCGACGAGGGCGCGGGTCTCGGGGGCGACCTCGGAGCGGCCGTTGACCACCTTGGAGACGGTCGCGGTGGACACGCCGGCCAGCTCGGCGAGCTGCGTGATGGTCAGCGGCTGGGACGGCTCCTCGGTGGCGGTCATGGCCGCAGTCTAACGGGAGAGTTTCGGCAATTGGGTCCGATTGTTTCGGCGATCTTACGAGGAGGTTCTTGACGGGTTTCTGGAATCAGACCTAGAGTCCGGGCTTAACGATCGGAGATTCGACCGAAACTTTCCGGCGCGCTTGCGAACCCTCTCATTCGAAGGAGCGCTGCATGAACCGACCTCCCACCGAACACGGCCTGTCGGCGGCGCTCGCCGGCGCGCTCGCGACCCCGGCAGGCGCGACTCCCGCAGGCGCGGACACCACGCTCGGACGGCTCGCCGCCGCCAAGGGCCGCCACTTCGGCTCGGCCACCGACAACCCCGTCGAACTGGCCAGGTCACACGGCCAGTCCGTCCGCGGCCACACCCTCGTCTGGCACAACCAGCTCCCCGGCTGGGTGGACGACGTGCCGTACGACGAGGACTTCCGCCAGAAGCCCGCCTACTTCGCCATAGCCACTGCGCTCCGCTCCTGAGCGCCGGACCCCCATCGAAAGAGATCGTCGTGAAGTTCCGCAACGTAACACCGGTCGTGCTCGCCGCGGCCATCGCCCTGTCCACGGCCGCCTGCGGAGGCGGAGGCGGCGGCACCCCGTCGCAGCCGTCCGGTGACGGCGGCAAGTCGTTCGAGTTCTGGTCGTTCTCCGGGATCAACCAGAAGGCCTCCGTCGACGACTACCTGAAGCAGAACTCGGGCGTGCAGATCAAGCTCACCGAGGTGGGCAGCTCCGTGGAGACGGCGCAGGCGCTCACCACGGCGCTGGCCGGCGGGAAGGTGCCCGACCTCGTCCTCATCCAGGGCGACGACCTGCCCAAGTTCGTTCAGCAGCCCCAGAACTTCTACGACCTGCGCCAGCTCGGCGCCGACAAGATCAAGGGCGACTACCTCGACTGGGTGATGAGCGCGAGCACCGCCAAGGGTGGCGAGATCATCGGCATCCCGACGGACGTGGGCGGCATGGCCGTCGCCTACCGGGCGGACCTGTTCAAGGAGGCCGGGCTGCCGACCGACCGCGAGGAGGTGAGCAAGCTCTGGCCCACCTGGGACGCCTTCATCGAGACCGGCAAGAAGTACACCGCCAAGACCGGCAAGGCGTTCGTGGACAACGCGGCCACCAGCGTCTTCTACCAGGCGGTCAACCAGGGGCCGCAGAAGTACTACGACCCCTCGGGCAACGTCGTCTACAGCACCAGCCCGCAGGTCAAGGCGGGCTTCGATCTGGCGATCAAGGCCGCGCAGGCCGGGATCACGGCCAAGCAGAGCTCGTTCTCCGAGGGCTGGAGCGCGGGCATGGGCAAGGGCCAGTTCGCGGTGATCTCCGCGCCGTCGTGGATGCTGGGCGCGATCCGCAGGAACGCCCCCGACACCAAGGGCAAGTGGGACGTCGCCACCATCCCCGGCGGGGCGGGCAACTGGGGCGGCAGCTACCTGGCCATCCCCAAGGGCGCCAAGAATGCCAAGGCCGCCTGGGAGTACATCACCAAGACCCAGTCGCCGCAGGGCCAGCTGACGCACTTCGTCGACTCCGGCTCGCTGCCCACGACCCCGTCGGTCTACAAGGACGCCCAGCTCACCGGGCTGAAGGACGAGTTCTTCTCCGGCGCGCCGATCGGGACCATCTACACGGACTCGCTGCTCGGGCTCAAGCCGTTCTACATCGGCCCGGACAGCTCGGCCATCGGACAGGAGCTGCAGAACGCGATCACGAACGTCGAGCAGGGCAAGGGCGACCCCGCCAAGGCCTGGGACTCGGCGCTGGCCAACGTCAAGACGGCCATCGGCAAGTAGGACCAGAGTGACGACGAGCCTCAGCACGCCGCGGGCGGTGGAGACGCCGCCCGCGCTCACGACCCGGGTGCGGCAGAGCATCGGGGAGCGCATCGCCCCGTACATCTACATCGCCCCGTTCTTCCTGATCTTCGCGGTCTTCGGCCTGGTTCCGCTGCTGTTCACGTTCTACGTGGCGCTGTTCGACTGGAACCCCATCGGCGATCACGTCTTCATCGGCTTCGACAACTTCACCCGCCTGCTCGCCGACGCCCGGTTCTGGAACGCCCTCAGGAACACGATCAGCATCTGGGTGCTGTCCACCGTCCCGCAACTGGTGCTGGCGCTGCTCCTGGCGCACCTGCTCAACCACGCGCGGCTGCGGCTGGCGGTGTTCTTCCGGATGTCGATGCTGGTGCCGTACATCACCTCGGTCGCGGCCACCACGATCGTCTTCGCCCAGATGTTCGACCGCGACTACGGCCTGCTCAACTGGCTGCTCGGGTTCGCCGGCGTGGAGCCGATCGACTTCAAGCAGTCGGTCTGGGGCAGCCACCTGCTGATCGCCGTGATGGTGACCTGGCGCTGGTTCGGCTACACGACCCTGCTCTACCTGGCCTCCCTGCAGGCGATCCCGCGCGCCATCTACGAGGCGGCCGCGGTGGACGGCGCGGGCGGGTGGAAGCAGTTCCGCCACATCTCGATCCCGTCGCTTCGGCCGGTCATCGTGTTCACGGTCGTGACCTCGACGATCGGCGGCCTGCAGATCTTCACCGAGCCGCTGCTGATCTCGCGGGCCGCGCCGCTGACGTGCGGCCCCGTCCGGCAGTGCCAGACGCTGACGCTCTTCCTGTACGAGCAGGGCTTCGGCCAGTTCCAGTTCGGCTACGGCGCGGCCATCGGCGTGGCCCTGTTCGTCCTGGTCATCGTCGCCGCGACGGTCAACTATCTCCTGTCCACCCGCATCCGCCCGGAGCGATGATGAGCGCCAAGAGCAATCGGGTCCCCTGGTGGACCTACCTCCTGCTGGGGCTGGCCGCGTTCGCCTGCGTCTTCCCGCTGTACTGGATGTTCGTGGTGGCCACGACCGACACGGCGACCGCCACCCAGCTGCCGCCGGAGATCGCGCCGGGCGGGAACTTCTTCCACCTGGCCGAGCTGGTGTTCACGACCGTGCCGTTCGTACGCTCGATCGTCAACAGCCTGATCGTGGCCGGGACGATCGGCGTCGGGCACGCGGTGCTCTGCTCCCTGGCCGGGTTCGCCTTCGCCAAGCTGCGCTTCCCGGGCCGCAACGCGCTCTTCCTGATCGTCGTGCTCACCATGACCGTGCCCACGCAGCTCGCGGTCATCCCGCAGTACATGATCATCTCTGCCCTGGACTGGGTGGACACGTTGCAGGCGCTCATCGTGCCCGGCCTGGCCAGCGCGTTCGGCATCTTCTGGATGCGCCAGCACCTGTCGTCGACGATCAGCGACGAGATCCTGCAGGCCGCCCGCATCGACGGGGCGAACACCTGGCAGATCTTCTGGCGCATCGCGTTCCCGCTGGTGCGGCCGGCCGCGTTCGTGCTCGGGCTGCTCGGCTTCGTCACCTCGTGGAACGACTTCCTGTGGCCGTTCATCGTGCTGAAGTCGCCCGAGATGTACACCGCGCAGATCGCCATCAAGGCGCTGCAGAACAGCCTCGACGTCGACCTCGGCCTGGCCATGTCGGGCTCTTTCCTGGCCACCCTGCCGCTGCTGGTGCTGTTCGTGTTCGTCGGCAGGCGGATGGTGGCCGGGATCATGGACGGCGCCTTCAAGGGCTGATCACTCACTCTAAGGAAGTCATGACATTCGTGAATGAGCCGTGGCGTGACCGCGGCCGCCCGTTCGCCGAACGCGTCGAGGCACTGCTGGCCGAGATGACGCTGGAGGAGAAGGTCGCGCAGCTCGGCTCCGTGTGGGTCCAGACCGACGACCCCGGGAACGTCGCGCCCCTGCAGGACCGTTTCGCGGCGGTGGACGGGGTGGAGGAGCGGCTGCGCGGCGGGGTCGGGCATCTCACCCGCGTGTACGGCACCGCGCCGCTGTCGGCGGCCGAGGGCGCGGCCCGGCTGCGGAGGCTGCAGGAGCTCGTGGTGGCCTCGAACCGGCTCGGCGTTCCGGCCATCGCCCATGAGGAGTGTTTGACCGGGTTCGCGACGTTCGGGGCGACGGCGTACCCGACGCCGCTGGCCTGGGCGGCGACGTTCGATCCCGGTCTCGTCGAGCGCATGGCCGCGGCGAT
>NZ_JBEXCR010000057.1:0-80128 GCF_040605375.1 Nonomuraea sp. NPDC005650 | reverse complement strand
CTCCCGGCCGAACTACCCCCCGACACCCACGCCTTCACCGCCCGCACCACCGAGATCAACCACCTCCGCACCACCCTCAACCCCACCCACGACCCCGCCCACAGCCCCGCCGGCAGGCCCACCCACGGACCCGCCATCACCGTGATCGACGGACCCGGCGGCATCGGCAAATCCGCCCTGGCCGTCCACCTCGCCCATGCCTTGGGCGCCCGGTTCACCGACGGCGTCATCTACCTCAACCTGCACGGATCCACCCCTGGACTCGACCCGCTGACCCCGGCACAAGCCCTGCGCCACCTGCTGCGCTCCCTCGGCCTGGACGGCGCTGCCGTTCCCGCCGACCCGGGCGAGGCCGCCGCCCGCTTCCGCTCCCTGACCGCGACCTGCAACCTGCTGGTCATCCTGGACAACGCCCGCGATGTTCGTCAGATCCGCCCGCTCGTCCCCGCCGGCCCCGGCTGCCGGGTCCTGATCACCAGCCGGGACCCGCTGGCCACCCTGGACAACACCCACCACCTCCACCTGGGCACCCTGAACCCCGCCGACGCCGCCGCGCTGCTGTCCCGCCTGGCCGGCCCCGACCGGGTACACGCCGAACCGCAGGCGGCCGAGCGGGTCATCCACCTGTGCGGCGGCTTCCCCCTCGCCTTGCGGATCATCGGCGCCCGCCTGGCCGCCCGCCCCGACTGGACTCTGTCCGACCTGGAAGTACGGCTGGCCGACGCCACCCGCCGCCTGGACACGCTGGAGTACGCCGACCTGGCCATCCGCGCCGGCATCGCGGTCAGCCACCGTCACCTCGACGAAGAACCCACCGGCCGCGACGCCGCCCACCTGCTGCCCCTGCTCGGCCTGCTCAGCCTGCCCACGCACACCCCCGCCGCCACCGCCGCCCTGACCGGCTGGCCCCTCCACCGCGCCGAAGACGCCCTGGACCGCCTCCAGGACGCCCGCCTCCTCGAACCCGCCGGACCCTACCGCTACCGGTTCCACGACCTGGTCGGCCTTTATGCCCGCGAACGGGCACATCAGGACCTTCCAGCGGAGGAACGTACCTCCGCCATACGGCGCGCGTTCCACCACTACCTGACCACCCTCTGGATGGCGAACACCCTCCTCAGCCGCGATGCCCTCGTACTGCGACGCCCTGTCGAGTTGCCCGACGTCATCTTCAAGGACCCAGCCGAGGCGGGACGATGGGTCGAGGGCGAGCGGGACAACCTGCTCGCGGCCGCGCAGCAGGCGCTGGCCGGCCCCGACCCGGCGACCGCCATCGGCCTGGTCGTCGGACTCCACTGGCCCTTCTGCTACCAGGGCTGGCACACGCAACTGGCCGACATCTACGCGCACGCCATCGAGGTGGCCGACCGCATCGCGGCATGGGAGGACAAGGCCCAGCTCCGCAGCTTCCTCGGCTGGGTCTACCGAGACCAGGGCCGCCACGACGCCGCGATCGCGCAACTGAAGGCGGCTCTGACCGACTGGGATCGCGCCGAACTGCCCCGAAGGAAGGTGGCAGCCCTCAGCAACCTCGGTGTCATCCACACGATTGTGGGCCGTCTCGACGACGCGCTCGCCTACCTGGAGTCTGCTCTGGCGCTCAACGACGACGCCGAACGCCCTGGGGCAACGGCCGCGCTCCGCAACAACCGGGTGCACGTCTACTTCCGGCAGGGGCGCTTCGAGGAAGCGATCGCGGAAGCACGCCAGTTGGTGGAGCTGTGGCCGAAGGCGGACCCGCGCGCCGGTGGGGGCACAGCGCACGACTCGCTGGGCGACGTCTACCGCCACGCAGGTCGGTTGACCGAGGCGGTGGACAGCTACACGGAGGCCGTGCGACTCCTCCGCGAGTCGGGATACCGCCTGGGGGAAGCCGTGTCACGCTGGTGGCTCGGCACCACGCTGCATGCCCTGGAACGGCATGGCGAAGCACGGAAACAGTGGGAGGAGTCCGTCAGCCTCCTGCGCGACGCCCGCCTGCTCACACCCCGGGAGGCGACCGAGATCCTCGCCCAGCCTGTGCTGGAAACACCCCAGCCGATCAAGAACATGCTCTGACCCTCCCGAATGCCCGGATTATGTACGAATCATGGGTGATGGCGGCCGAGTCGCATCCCACAGCGTCGTGTCCCCTGCCTCTTCTGATCTTCGTCCGGCTCGTAGGCCGCCACGAGTGATCGAGGTCGACGCGGGTGCCGGTTCCGGGGCCCCGAAGCCGTCACCATGGCGGCCCCCGCCGCCGTACCCATTGACCAGCACGTTCTCCAGTCGGTACGTACGGACACCGCTTGGCGCTGATGCTCAAGAGCCCCATGCTCGACGGCGCCGCGCCCGAGAGCACGCGGGCCATGCGTGGGCCCAGGCCGCCAGTGGTGCGGTGGCCCGGGCCCCGGTGCGGACGAGGACGGTCAGTTGCCTATGTCGGTGGTCACCGTCTCGGGGTCCGGCGCCTTGATGGACACCTTGGCGCCCCACCCGGTGAAGCGGCTGTCGATCGTGATCGTCTTGCCTTCGAACTGATTGTTGTCGAACACGCCCGTGGCCGCGTACGACGACTTCACCCTGCTCACCAGCCCGGCAGAGGTCAGCGTGAGCGTGTAGGAGACCTTCGTGTCGTTGTGCATGCGCAGCGGAATCGACGCCCCGAACCAGCGCGACACCTTCTCCAGCTCCTTGAAGGTGATCTTCCCTGTGAGCGTGCTCCCGCTCAGCTTGCCCTTCTTGACCAGCGCTGCCAGGGTCGTCGGCTCGACGGGGTTGATGACCTGCCCGTAGAAGCCGCTGCCGCCGCCGAGCAGGCCGTTGGTCTTGAGCCAGGACTTGCCCTCCGGTAAGCGGTCTTCCCACAGGCCGCCCGAGGTGTAGCTGACCTTGCCGACGCTGATCGTCCGCTCGCGGGGGCGGCCCACGGGGACGGCGCTGATGTCGGAGGCCGCCACGCCCTTGGCGTTGAACTGGAAGGTCCCCTTGCGGCTCTGAATCTTGGTCTTGTCATCGCCCGAGAGCGTGGTCGTTTCGGTGAACCGTACTCCGTGCCCGGAGGTGAGCTTGCTCTTGAGCGCGCGTACGGGATCCTTGGGAGCGGCCTGGGCGGGCGCGGCTGCCGCCAGCAGGGAGCCGCAGGCCACCAGGGCCGTGATCGTAGTCTTCTTCACGAACCGTGATCTTGCCGCAAGCGGGTCACGACCGGAGCACGGCCGCCCCACGCAAGTCGTCCCGCCGCGGCGGAGACGAGGGCGTCCGCCTTCCCGACAGCCCCGGTTTGCGGCAGCATGAGCGAATCATCGAGGCCGTCGGAGGGGCATTTGGTCGTTTTCGCCTGTGCAGGATGCGGTGCCGTGCTGACCGAGCGGGTGTCGCGGGTCGAACTGCCCGATCACGCACGCCAGTCGTGTGGCGACCGCAAGCTCCCCTCGCTCCTGGAGCCGGGGACGTACGCGGTGGACCCCAAGCCGTCCTTTCCGCCGTACCGGTTGTGGGACGAGGTCGGCGCGGAGGGGGCGGAGGCCCGCGGCGTTTACGCGCCGGTGTATTCGCTGCCGTACGGCCCCTCGGGACGGATCGGGGTTGCGCCGGGCGATCTGCGTGGAACCGTCCACATCTTGCGGCGGGACGACAACTCCTGTTGTGGCCTGAGCGGCAGCGCCGGCCCCAACCTGGCGTGCGCGGAGTGCGGGTGCGCGGTGGCCACCCTCGTCGACGACTGCTACCGCTGGTACGTGGCGTGGCTGGATCCGGACGCCGTGCACCCCGTCAGCGTGGCGGGCCCCGCCTGCCGGGTGATCGGCTGGGAGTCGCTGCGGGAGGAGTATCCCGGCATACCGCCCGTTGAGGAGCCCGGATGGTGGAGCCTCGAGTGGCGGGCGGCGGTCGGGGTGTCGCTGGCCCACCTGCTGGCGGCCTCGGGCGGGAAGCCGGTGGGCGTGCCCGATGGGCTTGCCGCGCAGGTGTTCCGCGGGGCGCTCGACAGGATGCTTCCGGCGGGCCCGCCGGAACGGCGTCTCGTCCTGGCCGGGCCGGGGCTGCCCGCCACGTCCGGGGACCTCGTCATGGTGCCGCGGCATCCGCAGACCGGCCGGGCATGGCCGTCCGGCGCGGAGGCGGTGGTGCCGCTGGCCGCCGAGGTGTGGACGTACCTGGCCTTCCATGACGACCGGCGGCTTCTCCTCGCAGCGAACCGGATGCCCGCCGACGTACGCCGAGACGATCCGCCGCCGCTGTTGCCGTACGACCGTTTCTGCCCCGACTGGCAGGCGTTCCGCGACACGCTGGTGCGGCTGCCGGCGGTTCGCCGGCCGTGGTTACGCGCGATCTATGGCCGGGCGGCGGCCCTCTGATTCAGGCACCCGCTCGCCTGGCCCATCTCAGCGACGATGAGGAGCCGCAGCAGCCCGGTTCGCCGACGCTACTCGTTCATGCTTCGTGGCGCGTGCCGGGATCGGCTCGCGCCGCTGCGGAGAGAGATCAAGGCGAGGGACTTTGGTCCCTACCAGGGGGTGAGGCCGGTGCGCGATCGTGGAGCTGTGCAACAGCAGGCAACGCCGCCCGCACCGGTGAGCAGTCAACTGTCTCGCGATGAGTCGCTGCGGCTTTTGGGGAATGTCACCTTCGGCAGGATCGTGTTCATCAGCCGGGCGATGCCGGCCCTCCGGTTCGTGGTACACGCCATGGACGGCGACGGCTTGCTGATCGGGCTGCGCTACGAGCCGGAGCTCGCCGCGCTGTTGCGGCGGGTCTGCCACGTGGTGTACGAGGCGGACATGCTGGATGCGGCCACCCGGTTGGGCTGGAGCGTGGTGCTGACCGGGGGGGCCGGGCTGGTGGAGGAGCCCCAGGAGGTGAAGCAGGCCCAGATCAGGCTCCAGGCCTGGCCCGGCGAGCTCGTCGACGTGGTGGTACGGCTGCGGCCGGAACTGGTCACCGGCTTCCGGGTCGCCGCCGGACCGCTCGCACGGTGATGAGCATGCGCGAACGCCTCATCCGGCCGCTGTCACAGGCTGCGGCGCTGGAGCGGCTGGGGTCGGTGTCGCTGGGACGGCTGGTGTTCTCCTATCAGGCCCTGCCGGACATCCGGCCGGTCAACCACCTCCTGGACAACGGGCAGGTGATCGTTCGCAGCCACATCGGAGCCGCCGTGGTCTCGGCTGTCGACGGCCTGGTGACCGTGGTCGCCTACGAGGCCGACGACATCGATCCGGTCACACACCTCGGCTGGAGCGTCATCGTCAGAGGGAGCGCGGAACTGGTGAAGGAGCCGGGCGAGATCGCCCGCTATCAGCGGCTGCTGCGCCCCTGGGGCAGCCGGCAACTGGACTACGTCATCCGGATCAAGCCTGCGATCATCACCGGTATCGAACTGGTCTCGCACGAGGCAGCAGCATCGTGATCCGACCATTTAGGTGCGAGAACACGTGCGCGTTTCTCCGCGCCGTGAGGGCGGTCGGTCCTCTTGGGGAGCGCGTGTGTACGGCGGCTCGTACGGCTTGGTCAAGCCAGAGCACTGAATGACGGCTATCGCGCTAGGGAGCCCACCCACCGGGGTAAGCCACGATTGTGCGACAGCCCAGCGTGCGGCTGGGCTTCCTTTCCTGGTGATCCGGCCGCTCCGACACTCGTTCGGAGCGGCCATCACAGCCGCCCCGACGCCGGTCTTCATGCCGCAGGAAGTCCACGTGCGGAGAAGCGCACGCGTGGGGGATGCCAGTCATGGCCGCACTGGTGGCCAGGGTGCCGCTGATCGTCTCCAGCTGTAGCTCCTGCGAGAGGATCGGCCAGACCGGCAAGAACGAGGGCAAGCGCCCCTCCATAGCCGGCGTCTACCTCCCCGGCGACAACGCCGGGTGACCGCTGCCGTCGGAGGCACGGCAGGTGGGCCGGTGCCCGGCAGGGTCTGGCTGATCGGTAGACTCGGATGTGGAGTCTCCTTTCGGGGGGCGCGGTGGTGGGGCCCACCGCCTCGCCGCTTGTCCAAGCGGCGGGTAACCGTGGCTTTCGGCCGCCAACGGTCCCTACCAGGTGTGCTGTCGTCATGCCGGTAGGAGGCTGCTGTGTCCCGTCGCGAGGTGGAGCGTCCGGTGGACGCCGATGTCGATCTGCGTGTGCCCGCTCAGCGCGCGGAGCTGCGCCGTGCCCCATGGGCGACGCTGGCGGTGATCTCGCTGGGAGGTGTCCTGGGCGCGCTGGCCCGTTACGGGCTGGGAGTGGCCTTTCCGCATCCGCCTGGTGGGTTTCCGTGGACGACGTTCGCCATCAATGTTTCGGGCTGTCTGCTGATCGGGATGCTGATGGTGGCCATCACCGAGATCTGGGACGCGCCCGCGTGGGTACGGCCGTTGCTGGGTGTCGGCGTGCTGGGCGGGTTCACCACGTTCTCCACCTACATCGTTGATGCCGGCCGGTTGCTGGCGGCCGGCGCCCCACGCGGGGCGCTGCTGTATCTGGTGGCCACGCCCGTGATGGCGCTGGCAGCGGTATGGGCGGGCAGCGGGGCGACACGAACCTTGGCCCGTTGGGCCGGGCAGAGGAGGCAGACATGAAGCTGGAAGGGTCCGCGCTCCGGCTGACCGTGTTCGTCGGCGACACCGACATCTGGCACCACCGGCCGCTTTATCACGAGATCGTGCACCGCGCCCACCAGGCGGGCCTGGCCGGCGCCAGCGTCTTTCGCGGCATGGAAGGCTACGGCGCCTCCAACCGCGTCCACACCAGCCGCATCCTGTCGCTGTCGGAAGACCTGCCGCTGGCGATCATCATCGTCGACGCCGGCGACAAGATCCGCGCCTTCCTGCCCCAACTGGACGAACTGGTCACCGAGGGACTGGTCATCATCGACCCGGTCGAGGTGATCCGCTACGTCGGCCGTACCGGCGCAGGGCAGGCCGGATGACGATCCTGCTGGTGGCCCTCGGCGCGGCGCTCGGCGCGCCGCTGCGCTATCTGACCGACCGGTTCGTTCAAGCCCGCCACGACACCGTTTTCCCGTGGGGCACCTTCGCCGTCAACGTGTTCGGCTCGCTGCTGCTGGGCTTCCTGGCCGCCTTGCCCGACGACCCCGCGTTGCTGGCCGCCGCCGGGGTCGGCTTCTGCGGAACCCTGACCACCTACTCCACCTTCAGTTACGAGACACTGCGCCTGGCCCAGGACGGGTCGCGCTTCGCGGCGCTGGCCAACGTCCTCACGAGCGTGACAGCCGGGCTCGGCGGCGGGGTGTGCGGGATGGCCCTGGCCCACGCCGTGGCCGGCTGAGGCCCTGGCGGCCAGGCAGGTCTGCCGCGGCATCGACCGGGACCGGGATCTGCGCCGCCGCCCGGAGGTGCCCCGCGGCACGCCGAAGATGGGGCTGGTGGGTGCGGCCACGCGCCCCGTGCGGGCCGACCGGGCGCCGGCCTGCCGTTCAACTCGCGGCAGCGGTCTGAGCGAGACGCCACCGCGGCGTTCCTGCCCGAGATGATGCACGCCGCGCACGAGCTGAACGGCCCCACCTTCGCCCACGCCATCACCACCACCGGCGAGCTCACCGCCGCATTCGAGGGAGCGCACGCATGAAACCAGCGGCCCAGCTGCCAGTGGCATCGGCGTCCGTAGGCCCCGCCCGCCGACACCACTGGTCCTCATTTGGAGCGCTTCGTCCCGACCGGGCCGTACGAGCTCTGCTGCCCCGAGTGGGCGCTCAGGCCGGCGGCTCCAGCATGGGCACGAGGAACCGCCTGGCCACCGCGGCCAGTTGCTCGTCGTCATCCAGGTTGATGACGGCACTGGGGATCGTCAGGAAAGAGGTGGAGATCCGCACCATCATCTCGGCCACGAGGTCGACGTCAAGGCTGCTCGACACGTTTCCCGCGCGTTGCTCGCTGCGGAGCTGGCCGGCGACGAAATGCCGTACGGTGGCGAGGGTCTGACCCCCGTCAGCCGTCATGGAGGGGACCAGCAGGTCCGGTTCCGTGGCGATGAGTCCGCCGATCAGCGGGTTGCCACGAATTGCGCGCAATGAGCTCACGAAGCCCAGCACCACCCTGTCGGCAGCGGTGCCGGCCTGTTCGATGTCGATGAGGAACTGGTCGAAATAGCGGCGGAACTCCCGGCGTACCACGTGTTCGATCAGCGTGTCCTTCGTGTCGAACCGCCGGTAGACCGTGATCCGCGACACCTTCGCCAGCCGGGCGACGTCCTCCATGGTGGAGCGCCTGATGCCCATCCGGCAGAACTGCTCGTACGCCGCGTCAAGGATGCGCGTCCGTAGCTCGTCGCTGTCGTCGACGCGCTCGACGGCGTCGACATAGGCGCGCTGCAGCAAGGAATCCGAGTCCGACAGCGCCATGAATCCGGACAGCACAGATTCCACGCTCACCTCCTGTAAGGATTCTGCCTCAAACACGGTCTTGTGATGCCCGTCACGCTGTGCTCTGATGATGATACACAGACTCATGATTTGTTTCTTCGTATCATCCGTTTTCTCGCATGCCCTGATCGGGACCCCACCTCGAAGGAGTGCAGAGCATGGCAGAGTTGAGCAGGCGCGAAGTACTGATCTCCGGTACCGCCATGGGAGCGCTCGGCGCGTTAGGGATGATCTCCCCGGCCCAGGCGGACTCCCTGTCCGACGACTGGACCTGGCCGGCCAGTGGTTCGATCGCGGGCTCCGGCAGCGGCGCCGACCCCCGATGGGTGTGGGACGACGTGGCCGATCCGCTCCTCGCCTCACTGTTCGACCGCGGCGTCATACCCGAGGTCAACCGGCTGCTGTATGACTGGAACCGCAACGACCAGCCCCTGCCCGCGGGATTGCCGGAGGATCTGCGGGCCTTCATCGAGCAGGCGCGGCAGCTGCCGTCGTGGGCCGACCCAACCCTGCTGGACGCCGGGGCGCGCTTCCACGCGCTCAAGGGGAACTACATCGTCGTCCTCACCATTGTCGGCGCCGGGATGCTGGCCACCGCGATCCCCAAGGAGGCACGCGCTGTCTACTACTCCGCGGGCGGCGCGGATCTGAAAGACCGGATCGCCAAGACGAACATCCTGGCGTACGCGGTCAGACCCCAGAACGCCTGGGGGGCCGGCGGCACGGCCGTGGTCGAGGCCGTGAAGACCCGGCTGGTGCATGCGGCGGTGCGGCACCTGCTGAAGTCGTCTCCCCACTGGTCCGGCCCCATCCCGATCAGCCAGGAGGACATGCTCGTCACGTGGCACACCCTGGCGACCTACTCCATGCGCGGGATGCGGGAATGGAAGGTGCGCATCTCCTCCACCGAGACGGCGGGGTACCTGCACTCGGTGCAGATGCTGGGGCACATGCTCGGCATCAGGGACGAGTTCCTCCCCGCCACCTGGGACTCCTCCTACGCCCAGTCGGACCTGGTCCTGCCCAGGAACATGGGGCCGACCCCGGAGGGGGTGGAACTCAACGCCATCCTGCGGAACATGCTCGCGGAGCTGACCAGCCCCGGCGGCATCGACAAGTCTCTCGTCAACGCGTTCGCCAGATACCTCACCGGCAACCAGGTGGCCGACTGGAACGGCGTCCCACGCGAGCCGCTGTGGGACCCGGTGGTCAAGACCGCTTGGCCGCTGCTGGTGCAGTTCCGGGAAGGGCTGATCGGGCTGCCGCTGGTGCCCGCCGCCGCCTGGCTTCTCGACGAGATGGTCAAGAAGTGGACCACGTACTACCTCACCAAGGGCGCACAAACCAAGATCGTGATTCCGACGGGCAACCGGCCCGGCTGATCACTCGACCGGCTGAGGTGGCATGTCACGATCGGGCTCACCCGTCTCCCCGCTGAACAGCACCTGCCCAGGAAGGCGACGGACCGGGCGCGCGCGGGTTTCAGGTGACGCTGGTTTCGCTGGTGACCAGCAGCAGCGTTCGCCGGTCAGTTGTCCCGCGACGGCGAACGTTGAGCGGGTTCATCATGATCCGTGAGCAGGCGCCCTCGCGTTTGCCCCGCTACGCACCGGGCTTAGCCTGCATGGATGCAGCGCATCCTCGTCGTGGGCATCAGCGGGGCCGGGAAATCCACCATGGCGCGGGCCCTGAGCAGCCGGCTCGCCGTGCCGTATCACGAGATGGACGCCCTGTACTTCGCCGGCCCCGGCTGGGCCGTGAACGAGCGGTTCCCCGACCAGGTCGCGGAGATCGCCCGTACACGGGCCTGGGTCTTCGACTCGTACGGCTACCCGGAAGTCCGTGACCTGCTGTGGGAACATGCCGACACCGTCGTATGGCTGGACTACCCCCGGCGCGTCATCATGCCCCGGATCCTGCGGCGGTCATTGCGCAGAACACTTCTGCGCGAACCGATTTTCAACGGGAACAGGGAGACCGTGGCGGAATGGTTCCGGCGAGATCACCCCGCATGGTGGGCGTGGTCCCAGCATGCGGCGCGACAAACGGACATCCAGCAGCGCATCCACGATCCCCGCTTTGCTCCTTTGCGGGCGTTTCGCTTCACCACCGTGCACTCGTCTGCGTCTTGGCTTGATTCCATCGAGCATCGGTGACACGACCTGGCAGTCATCGAATGCTCGTTCTTCGACAGCGCCCGACAGTCTGTGCGGAGCCGGCTCCCCAGCCTCTTCCGATCATGGGTCCTCACCGTTGGTTAACATGATCAGTAGAGGGGGAGGGGAGCTGATGACCGTCTCGACGGTGGTAGCAGTCCTGTTCATGGTTGCGGTTGGGGGGATCGTCGTCCGGTCGGCGTGGTCGCTGCTGTTCCGCAAAGGCTCCGGGCCAAGGCGTCCCGTCAGGGGCCGCCACCTGCCGTACGACGGGCCGGCGTACCACGCGGGCCTGAACTCCATGCCCGGCGCGAACGGCACCGGCTGTGACGCAGGCGGCTCGGGCGGCGATTCGGGTGGCGGCGGCAGCTAGCCGCCGAGCCCAGGCCATTGATCAATACGCGCGCCGGACTGCGTGGCCATACCAGAATCGAGGTCGACACCCAGGTGGAAGCCACAGTGAAGTGTCCCGACATGTCGCGCGCCGCGCGTCTTACCGCCCATGGCGCCGTCTCCACCTCCCTGGCCTTGCACAGCGATCGCGCCCTGAGCGAGCTCGTGGACACGGCCGTACCCATCGGATCCGGCATCGGCGGGAAGTCGGCCCTGCTGGAGATCGCCGGATCCCCGGTCTTTGTGAAGCGGGTGCCGCTTACCGATCTGGAGAGGCAACCTGAGCACGTCCGGTCCACGGCGAATCTGTTTGATCTTCCCGATTTCTGTCACTACGGCGTCGGCATCATCGGCGGGCCGGGTTTCGGGGTCTGGAGGGAGCTCGCCGTGCACACCATGACGACGAACTGGGTGCTTGCGGCGGAACACGAGGGCTTCCCCCTGACGTATCACTGGCGGGTGTTGCCGGATTCGACGCCCCTGCCCGAAGAACTGGCCGACATCGAACGGGCCGTCGCTTACTGGGGCGGCGGATCGCAGATGCGCCGCCGGATCCAGGCTCGCCGGCAGTCCTCGGCGAGCATCGCGCTGTTCCTGGAGTACATCCCGCAGAACCTGCACCAGTGGCTGGGCACTCAGGTCGAGGCGGGAGACCAGGCCACCAACCGAGCCTGCGCCATGGTGGAGAGGGAGCTGGCGGCCGGCATCTCGTTCATGAACAGCCGCGGGCTGCTGCACTTCGACGCGCACTTCGAGAACATCCTGACCGACGGCCAACGCCTCTACTTCGCGGACTACGGCCTCTCCATTTCCTCCGAGTTCGAGCTGTCACAGGACGAGGCCGACTTCTTCGGCCGGCATCAGACCTACGACCGCTGCTATGCCGCCACGTACATGGTGGACTGGCTGGTCACCGCTCTGTACGGACTGCGGAGAGGCGACGGAGAGGGCCGCTACAAGCGGGTGCGTGCCTACGCGGAGGGCGAGCGTCCCACGGGAATCCCGGAGGAGGCCGCGGCAATCATCGCCCGGCACGCGCCGGTCGCCGCAGTGATGTCCGATTTCTACCGTACGTTCCAGCGCCACAGCCGGCAGGCCCCCTACCCGCTGGAGGAGATTCGTCGGCTTGCGGGATATACGGGCCCTCCTTGCTGATGGACGCGTGGAGGCCGGCCTCGACATGAATCAGTCACCCCGCGTCGGCCTCCATCAGCACCCCCGGCCTGGGCGCGCAGACCCGGAGGTGCCTCGCGACGTCGTCCAGCCCTGATCGGGGAGGTTACGCATCCTCCGGCAGCGGCTCGCCGGTCTCCAGCAGCGACTTCAGGCTCGCCACCACGTTCGGCCAGCCGTGGCTGACCATCTCTGCCAGGCTCGATCCGGACTCGAAGCCGTCGTGTACGACGGTGAGCTTCACGACCTGCGCGGCCGCCTCCTCAATCGTGAAGGTGACCTTCGAGCGGGCCTCGCCGGACAGCCGGGCGAGCATCTCCTCGTCCCAGCCGAAGCGCTTGGCGAGCTCCGGGGTGATGGCGTGCCAGGTGTAGGAGAGCCGGCTGTAGGGTTCGGCCTCCAGCACGACCTGCTCCGGGTCGCTGATCAGCACGCCGTGGTTGTCCCAGGTCATCGGCGAGCCGACGGACCAGTCCGTGGTGAACTCCGTGGCCCAGTAGCGGCGGGTGAAGGCGGGCTCGGTCAGCGCCTGCCAGAGCTTCTGCGGGGTGGTGCGGATGTAGGTGGTGTAGACGAAGGTCGGCGCGTCCATCGGGGTCTCCTCCAGGGCGAGTTTCAGGTCCGCCAGGGCTTGGACCCTGGCCTGGTCGTAGCGGCTGATCCATCGGTGGGCGATCTCGTGCACGGGCGCGGCGTTGAGGTAGTGCAGCTTCTCCCGGCCCCGTCGCACGGTGGTGACGAGCCCGGCCTCCTCCAGCACCGCGAGGTGCTTGCTGACGGACTGCCTGGCCATGTCGAGCCCGGCGCACAGCTCGCGCAGCGTCTGCCCGTTGCGGGCGTTGAGCGAGTCGAGCAGCGCGCGCCGGCTCGGATCGGCCAGCGCCTTGAACACCTCGTCCATGTCCGCCCTCGTATCCGGGTTGCCGCCCGTCGATATGCAGCCTTTTGGCTGCCTTTAATTTAGGCAGCCGGATGGCTGCCTGTCAAGACGAGCGGCTGCGATGGGGGCGACGTTCTGGAGCGGGGTACCGGAAGCCGTGATCGCGCACTTGGCCGATCGCCGGTCACCCGCGAAGTTCCCCTTCAGGGCGCGAACCGCGGCGAGCCTCGCCGAAACTAGACTCCACGGACGCCGACAACCAGCCAGGGAGGCGCCCGGTGCACAACCACGAACCCGCCGATTACCACTGCCCGTTCTGCCACCTCACCCCGGACCGCGAACCCGACGTGGTCTACCGCGACGAGCGCGTCTTCGCGATGATCTGCCCCCGCTGGTGGCCGCGGAACGCGGGACACCTGCTGATCATCCCCGTCGCCCATCACGAGAACCTCTACGACCTCCCCGCCGCCGACGGCCACGCGATCTTCGACGCCACCCGAATGCTCGCCCGCGCCATGCGCACCGCCTACGACTGCGCGGGGGTCTCCACCCGCCAGCACAACGAGCCCGCAGGCAACCAGGATGTCTGGCACTTCCACCAGCACCTCTTCCCCCGTTACCCCGGCGACGACCTCTACGGAACGCCTCCGCAGCCCGACTGGCTCCCCGCCGACCGCCGCCGCGCCTACGCGGAGCGGCTGCGCGCCGCAGTCGTCTATTCGTCCTGATCCTCAGATCCGATCTCGTTGCCAGGTCTACGGCTTGCCTGGTACGCCGAGGCGTTGTCCAGCACCACCGGTCAGCCGGTTGAAGATCGTCAAGCCCTGTAAGGCGACTAGACTCGCCGCGATCGCCCGCGACAGTGAAGGAGCCGCTGATGACCACCGACCCGACGATGGCCCGGATCGGCCAGGGGGTGGAGTTGAATCACCAGCAGGGTCAGCGTGAAGCGGCTCGCGAGTTGTTCGCGCAGATCTGGGACGACATCGGCGGCGAGCAAGGCGACCCGCTGCATGTTTGCGTCCTCGCCCACTCGATGGCCGATGTGCAGGACGACGTGCACGAGGAGCTGACATGGGATCTGCGGGCGCTTGCCGCCGTCGGCCTGATCACTGATGAGCGGGTGGCCCAGGCCGGGGTGCCGCTTTCGGTGGCCGGCCTGTATCCGTCGTTGCACCTGAACTTGAGTGAGTGCTACCGCAAGCTGGGCGATCTCGACCACGCCCGCGAGCACCTCCAGCAGGCGCGGGACGGGATCGGCGCGCTCGGCGACGACGACTATGGGCGGCTCATCAGGAGTGGCCTGGAGCAGGTGGCCGAACAGCTGGGTGAGACCGTCTGACTGCGAGCAGTCCTGCGACCGGCAGGCGGGCCGCGGCGGTGTCGCCGCCGCGGCCCGCGTGCGATCTCAGAGCTTCAGGCCCACCAGCAGCGGGTCGTGGTCGGAGGAGCGGAACGGGTCGGGCGCGTACAGGGACGGCGGGTTGAACTCGGTGTTGTAGTCCATGAACCGGCCCTCGTCGGAGTTGATGTGCCAGATGGTGGCGCCGGTCACCAGCTTGCTCGCGCTCTTGTCGGCCAGCACGTGGTCGAGCTCCCCGGACAGGGCGTCGAAGACGTAGCTGTAGCGGTCGTTCTTCTTGACGTACGTCTTGCTCAGGCTGGTCAGCCCGGCGTCCTCGAACGCGTGGATGGGGTCCTCCTCGCCGTAGGCGTTGATGTCGCCGAGGACGAGCACGTTCTGCAGCTTGAGGCTGTCGATCAGGGCCAGCACGGCCTTGGCCTGCTTGACGCGCTTGGCGTTGTAGCAGGCCTGCCCGTCGCCCTGGTCGGCGTCGTCACCGGAGGCCGGGCCGTCGGCGTCGGTGCAGCCCTTGGACTTGAAGTGGTTCACCAGCACCGTGAAGGACTTCCCGCCCCCGCCGGCCTTGGCGAAGGTCTGCACCAGCGGCGGCCGGTTGAAGATCGCGTCGGACGACGACCGCGCCGGACCGGTCGGGGTGACCTTGGCCGGCTGATAGATCAGCGCGGTCTGGATGAGGTCGGTGCCCGGGTTGGGGTGCGTGATCGCCTTGTACGTGCCGGCGCCGGCCTTGGCGTTGAGCGCGTCGACCAGGGTGTTGAGCGCCACGTCGTTGTTGCGCTCGACCTCCATCAGCCCGGCCACGGCAGGGTTGAGCGTCGTGATGTTGGCGACCAGCTTGGCGAGCTGGCGGTCCCGCTCGGCGGCGGTGGTGGCGCCGCGGGACTTGAGCGTGGTGAACCAGTTGAGCGTGTTGAGGCTGGCCACCTGGACGTCGCCGCCGACCTTGGCGGGCTTCGCGGGCCGGGGGTTGTCGGCCTTGAAGACCACCGGCTTGGTCGGCTGGACACGGTAGGCGTCGAAGCCGTACGTCAGGACGCCGGTCAGGTTCTTCACCGTGTCGCCGATGCGGACGGTGTTCGATCCCGTGGTGTGGTACGGCAGGGTGGGCGGGTTCTGCACGCTCGAGGCGTCGTCGAGGAGGATGGCGCGCCGCGCGTCCTTCTCGGTGTTCACACCCTTGCGGTCCGTCGGCTGCCACAGCCGGCCGCCTCCGGCGAGGGTGATCTCACCGAACCGGCCGAGGTTGTAGATCTCGGAGGCGGCGAGGTCGCCGTCGAACGTGACGAGCATGCCCTCGTACCGCTCGAAGGTGACGCCCTTCTTGAGCGGCAGTTTCACCTTGGTCGCCTTGATCGCGCCGGTGCCGCACACGGTCACCGCGGTGACCGGCGAGATCTCGGTGAGGCCGTTGTACTCGATCGCCTTGCCGGAGACGAGTACTCGGTCACCGGTCTTGACCGGTGAGGAGGAGAACACGAACAGCGCCTCGGAGGTGGCCGGGTCGGCATCCGGCTTGAGCGCTTGCACGTAGAAGCCGCCGAACTGGCCCGAGCCCTGGAAGGAGCCGGTGACGATGCCCTCGACCCGGACGTTCTGACCGGCGACCGGGCTGGCCTCACCGCTTCCCTGCACCTCGGAGATCTGGTGGGTGGGCGCGGTGTCGCAGCTCTCGGTGGGCGTGACGGTCGGGGTGGGGGTCGGCGTCACGGTCGGGGACGGTGACGGGTCACCGCCGCCGCAGGGGGCCGCGGGGGCGGCGCCGTTGCGTGGCGCGGGGGCCGCGGTCTCGAAGTCGGCGCCGTTGTCGTCGGTGTCGGTGCAGCCGCCGCCCTTGCGGAACGCGCCGGTGGTGTTGGTGAGCGCGGGGGCGGCGGTGCCTTCGAAGAAGTTCGCGGTGCCGTACCCGACCAGGTCGGCGATCAGCGCGAGCTGGGCGTCGGCGCAGGGGGTGGAGGAGCCGTTGCAGGCCAGCCCGTCGCTCGAGCGGACCAGCGCCACCTTGCCTGCGGTGCCGCTCATGTTGATGGAGCCGACGCTGTCGGGCTGGGGCAGCGCGCCGCTGGGGGTGGTGCCGGCGGCGAGCTGTACGAGGTGGTGCTGGCCGGGGGCGATGCTGCCGGAGAGGTCGGCCTTGTTGGAGGCGAAGTTCCCGGTGCCGCTGGCGCTGGTGTACTGCACGGACCAGCCGTCCAGGGACACGGGGGCGCCACTGCGGTTGAACAGCTCCAGGTAGTCGTTGGTGAAGGGAGCTCCGGTGTTGCCGCCTCCGCCGTAGACCTGGCTGATGACCACGGTTCCGGGGGCCGCGGCCGAAGAGGGTGAGGACAGGGCTGCGATCGCACCGGCGACGACGCCGGCCGCAACGAGGATCGCTGTAGCCCGGGACTTTACAGACATGCGGGGCAGCGTAAACCGACAAACAGCTGAAAACTCTGTATGCGGCATGGATGGGTCATGAAATTTCAGCTGTTGATTCGTCAATGTGTGACGTTCGCCCTCCTGACCTGGTATCGCGCGCCGATCAACGACGGGCTCGCCATTGCCCGACGGGCCCGATGACGTCGGTCGAGCCCGCGCCCACCGCCCGGGGCCGGCCTCACCGCTCGGGTCGTGAGCCGCTGGCGGTCAAGGGCCGAGAGCTGCCAGGCCGACGTGCCGAGGACGTTCGGGATCGGCGATCATCACGACGATGGCGATCTTGTCGCTGCTGTTCGTGCTCGGAGGCACGCCCGTTCGGGCCGGCCCGAACGGCTCGCGGCAGTTCGGCGGGGGCGTCGTGGGGCGGCTGCGCAGGGCCGGGGGAGGGCGTCGGCCATCAAGGCCCACGCCATCGTCGATGTGACCTGCAGCGCTCGTTGTCTGCACGATCATTCGGCCGTCTGTCACGGACAGGGACGCGGACGTTCGTTCTCGCTATGCCTGAGCGACGGCCAGAAGATGGGCGCTCGCGTTGATCATCAGGGGATCCTGTTCGGCGATGCGAGCACACTGCAGGGCCGCGTCCACAAGCCGGTCGAACTCTCCTTCGCCGGCAACGTCCAGAGCAGTCCACGCCGGCCCTTCGATTCCGTACACCTGCGTCTCCTTCAACCCCGCGTTCCGCACTTCCGCCCTCAGTTCCTCTGCCGTGTGGAAGTGGGTGGGCATGAAGCCGAGGTGCCCGTCGTAGTCGCCGGTGGCGATGAGGGCCTCGACCGCGGGGGTCATCTCCGTGAGTTGCCCGGTCGTGCCGGCTTCCAGAAGCGACAGGTAGCGGCTGATGGCGGCGACCGCCACGAGGCCTCCCGGACGCAGCACCCGCCGGGCCTCGGCGAGCGCCTGCGCGCGGTCGGCCGGTTCGGTCAAGTGGTAGAGCGGGCCGAACAGCAGGACGACATCCGCGCTGTGGTCCGGGGCACTCAGCTGGCGGGCATCGCCCAGCTCCGTACTGACGCCGGGGAGAGTCGCCGCGGCCTGGACATGGGCAGGCACCGGATCGACCAGGTGCACCTCGTAGCCGTCTGCGGCCAGCCACCGCGCGTGCACTCCCGTACCGCCGCCGACGTCGAGAATACGCGCCGGAGGCGGCATCAACGTTCTCCGCAGCAGCTCTTGGGTACGCAGGTACTCCAATCTGCCGTGCGGCGACCTTGTGAGCCGGGTGCTCTCGGAGGTTTCCTTGGTGTAATGCTCCATCAGCTTTGTGATCACAGGAATCATGGTGGTCACTGGGGCGTGCGCCGGTAAAGGGAATTTCCAGGTAGGCGGACACCGGTTCGTACGACGCTTGTTTGTGGCGAGGTCGAGAGCGGCAGGGCGGCTGTACCGTCACGGCCGGTACGGGCACAATGGCGCGATGACCACGCAGTACGACAATACCGACGCGTTCCGTGGGGCGAGCTTCACCGGCGCCACCTTCGCGGCCGCGAGATTCCGCGACTGCGACATGCGCCAGATCAAGATCGTCGACTCCTTGCTCGTGGACGTCAGCGTGTCGGGAGACGTACGCAACTTCCTCGTCAACGACGTGGACGTCACCCCCTTCGTCGAGGCCGAGCTCGACCGGCGACATCCCGAGCGCGTACAACTGCGACAGATGCGGACAGCCGATGACTTCCGCGTGATGTGGGACACCATCGAACGGCTCTGGCGGGAAACGACCGCCCGCGCGGAGAGGCTGCCGGAACCGGCTCGCCACGAACGGGTCGACGGCGAATGGTCCTTCGTCGAGACGCTTCGCCACCTGCTCTTCGCCACCGACGCCTGGGCAAGCCGGACGATCCTCGACGAGCCGAAGCCGTTCCACCGGTTCGGCCTCACCCACACCGGTTATCCGCCCGCGGACGCGGCGGCACTCGGCATGGACCTCGATGCGCGCCCGTCGTACGCGGCAGTGATGGAGGCGCGCGCCGGACGCGTGGCGCTGGTGCGCGGTATCGTCGACGGCCTCACCGACACCGAGCTGGCACGGATGTGCACGCGCGCACCCGCGCCCGGCTATCCCGAGGAACCGCGCTCGGTCGGCAGTTGCCTGCGCGTGGTGATGGAGGAGGAGTGCGAACATCGCCGCTACATGGTGCGCGACATCGCGGTGCTCGAAGCGCGCTGACTGACTGCAGCTGACGAGGGGTCATGTGGGCATCGGCACGTATATTCTCGGGCCCCTGCTCATCTCCTTGTCCAGACGAACGCCGCTCTCCAACTCGATCACTGCAAGACACGTGCCCAGCACCGATACCTCTGGGTTGTCCGACCAGGTCTCGGGTTCGCCCGACCAGGTGTCGTAGACGGCAGCGAATTTCTCCGCGTAGGGCGCCAGCGGCCCAATCTGTTCGGTCCAGGCAATGAAGGGCAACCAATCAGGTTCGGGAAATCGAAGCTGCCCGTCGCTCTCTCCATAGGAGGCATACAGGGTGGTGTTACCCTCGATGTCGTTACCTAGATACCAGTGCCGAAATCCTTCACCGCCGAGTCGATCCGTCACCTCCTTGCCATCGGGATAAGGGTTGTTCGACCATGTGACGACGCCTGCGCCGACTTGTTGAAGTTCGAGGTCCTCGGGCTCGACCTCTCTCGCAGCGCGCAGGATGGCGGCATCCAGCCCGAGCCGGCGCACCGCGTCTTCGACCGTCATCACGCCATGGTCTGGAAGCGTCACCGTGCACACCAGGTCTTCCCACGTCATCCGGCGAACCAGCTCGGCGTAACGCTTGGCGACCTCACTGAACACAGGACAACCAGCTTTCTCGAATGGATCAACGCCGACAATCTAGAGCACGATGCCCACGGCGGGACCCTGGCCACCGCGTGGCCTTCTGCCGCAAAAGGCGATCAGCCAACGACGGAGTGCTCCCTCGCCAGAGGCATTCGTCGTGACCTGGCTCCGGTGCCTCACCCGAGGAGGACCCGCTCGACGACAAGTAAACGATCTTCTCGTATGCGCTAAAGGGAAGTGTGGTAGCTCAGATCTTTGGCTATCAGGGACGAGGGCGTCAGCTTCAGCCACGCCGCGCCGCGTTGTCCGGGATCCTCGTGGAGGTAGCGCACGAAGCGGCGGTCCCAACGGGACTCGTCCTCGCCCAGGTAACGGACCAGCTTGCGCCTCCCGCGTGGCACATCGAATGGAACGAGTACGGCTCGCCCGCGAACGATGACCTGCTGGACAAGACCTGTGCCAAGATCGCATTTGTCCACCACAAGAGCGACGGCAGGGTCACTGCGGACTCGCTGGAAGAGCTTCGCCCACGGCCCCGTCAAGATCCAGAAAGCCCCTTCCTCCCACAGATACCACACTGGACGCACGGTCGGTCCGCTGGTGGCGATGCGGGCCGTGAGGGGCTGGGCGAGAAAGGCCCCGAGGTCGAAGGGGGAACGTGTCATTGGGGCATCATCCCTGCTTGCCACACCTGGCAGGAATACAACATTCGACCTAGGACCACCGGAGGTTGGCTCTGGGACAGCCGGTCCTCGAATCTGCGCCCGGCGATCCGCCTCATCTGCGCTATCTGCTACGCCGGCTTGGACACCGGTCAGCGCAGCCCAGTTCACCAAGTCCCACATCACTAGGTCGTCCTGCCTGTCGGCGCTTGTGTCCGCCCGTACGGCGGTGCCGCGCTAAGATCGCGTCCCGTGCCTTCTGATGGTTTATGGCGGATTATCAGGATTGGATTAGTAGGTCTGGTTCTTGCGGCGGCGGTCGCGGGCCTGGTGCTCGGCGACGTCTGGCTCTGGGCGGCCGTCGGATGGTCGCCGCCGGTCTACGCGGAGTTCTACGCGCGCGACGGGTTTGACACCCCGACGACTGTGGTGCTGCTCGTGGCCGCCCTGGTGAAGGCCGCGCTCCTGTGGCTGATCCTGCGTGCCCCCGCGCCGGGACCGCTGGACCGCCGGGCGAAGGCGCTGCGCCGACTGCTGTATCTGGCGGTGGCGTACACCCTTGTGCTGTGGTACCCGATCGCGCTGCTCCCCGACGCGGTCGACGCGGCGTTCCAGCTCGTGCTGTGGGCCGCGATCGACGTCCACTACCTGCTCGTTATCCGCTGGCGGTCCCGCATGCTGCGCGCGGCGGCCGGAGCGATGTTCGCGGTCGAGCTGGCCGGGATGGCCGACGAACTGCTCGGCGAACTCGACCTCCCAGAGCTTGGATCGGGTGACATCGTCGGACTGGGCTTGGCGCTGGGCGGAGTGGCGGCGACCGTCATCACAGTCGTCGGGCAGCGGCGCGACGGCCGGTGGAGCCGCGGTACACAGGCCGCCGGGTGGTTGTCGGTGGGCGTCTACGCGCTGGTGATCCCGCTCAACGTTGTCTTGGGAAGGATCTCCAGCGGCAACGTGGCGATACTGGTCACGTGGAACGCGGTGGGGCTCGTCAGCACCGTGTGGATGGCGGCGACCGCCCGTGAACTGCCCGCTGAGGAACGCCCGGCGGACCCTCCGCCCGCGCGGCGGCGCGTGATCCGCGTCGCGGTGGCGGCCGTAACCGTACTGCCGATCATCGCAATGATCCACCCGGAGCAGAGCGCGCACCTCACCTACACTGGCCGGTCGACGGACTGCTATGACCGGCCCGGCTTCGGCGACCTGAAACCCGCGCAACGCGACGCCGCGTTCCTGTGCCGGGCGCGGAGCAGAGATGGCGGAGTCCCGCCCATGTTCCCGGACAGCCTGTCGGACCAGGCGATCCTCGCGTACGGGCGGGCGCTGTGCCGGACAAAGGACCGCGACGAGCAGGAGGCGATTCTGACGCAGGCCGGGAGCGCGCGGCCCGCCTGGGGCGCGGACCCGTGGGACCTCGTCTACGTGTGCCCGCAGATCGTCGGCGCGACCTATCCCGAGCTGCTGCGGTCGGCCGCCGAGACGGAGTCGGCGAACGACGCCTACATCGCCGAGGAGAACGCGAAGTGCCGCGACCCGTGGCCCCGTACGAAGGGTGTCGCCCAGGCCACGGCCAAATATTTCCTGTTCGTGGACGGCGATCCCGGCTATCTGGTCCACGACCCCGAAGACCCTGCGGCCGAGGAGGTGGCGGAGCAGGCGATGGACAAGGTCTACGACGACAGCAGCGGAATCGGGGTGGCCGGCGGCGCGGTGCTCATCGGGCACGTCGCAGACATCAGCAATCTGTGCCTTACAGTGAAGGCCTTCCGCACCGCGCCGCCACGGCGGACGGCCGGATGGGATCAGGTCAACGAGGTGCCGATCGTCAGCCGCACCGGCCGGCTCACCGTGCCGGAGAGGGGCGAGGGCGGAGAGGTGGGCGCGGGCGCCCCGATGCCGAACCTGGCGATCGTGGGGAAGGGCCGCTACCGGCTGCGTGTCTATGTGCGGGTCGACGATGCAGGGGAGGAGCAGCACCTGGTCGTCGTGTTCCCGGGTGCGTCGAAGAAGAGGCTCAAGCTGAAGCCGTGAGCGGTGGCGGGCACACTTGATGGTCATCTGCCCATGAGTCGGGCTCCGCGACATCGCGCACCGGACAGGCCGCGTCCACCAGCTCCCGGATCCGCAACCGCGAGCAGAACCGCGCGACGATCGGCAACGCTTCGAGCATCATCTCGACACTGGCCCCACTGGGCACGCTTTCTCCGGAGAGCGTGCCCTCGATGAACCTGCGTTACTCAGTCCGCGCGTCGTCCTCGACGGGGACGACTGCATCCTGTTGTGGCGCCATTTCAAAGCCCACCGGCTGGGCGGCTCCCGGTGGAGGTGTCGAGCGCGGCGAGACCGCGCTCCGGCGTACTGTGCGGTCGTCACGCTTCAGGCAGCTCGCGGCGTACCTTGATCGCTTCGGTGGCGTTCTCGTACCTGAGTGCGTGAGCGACAGATGGCCGCTGCGAGCCGATGGTGGCCTCCGCGCTTGGCTCCTAGCTGCTCAACCAGGTGTCCAACCGGGACAGCAGCTCTGCCGTGGGAACCTTGCCGCCTGTGGACCCGGCGTAGACGGCTTGACAGGGGGCGCGCCAAATTCGTACCTCGGCGATGGCGCCGGTGAGGTCGCCCACCCACGCCACGTCGAGGGCTGTCGGCTGCGTGATCCTGTTCAGCCCGCAGTCGGTCAGGTTCGCGGCCCTTTCCGTGCCTCCGCTGTCGGTCATGGTGTTCACGGCCGTCGAGGTGTTGATCAGTGACCGTACGGATACGAGATCGTCTGAAATGTTGACCTGGGCTTGTAGCCGGAGCAGGCCGCCGTCGAGCCGGTAGCGGCAAGCCGCGGCCGCCGACAGCGGGCTGGGCAGGAGAGCGCGCTCCCCGAGGCCTCGGTTGGCCGCGATGTCATCTCGCGGCCAACCCCAGCGGCGGGTCAGGTCGACGCTCGCGGCCGGCAACGCGGCCGCGCAATCGGTGAGTACGACGGGCTTCGGCTGAGCCTGCAGTTGTGCCCGGTAATAGCTGAGAAAGGTGTCGCTCGGATCGCCGAACCGTGTCCGGCCCGCGGACCGGGCAGTGCCGCAGTTGCGGTTCACCAGCACGACGGCGGGTTTGCGCTTGTCCCTGTAGTGCACGACGAAGGACAGACTCGTGCCGTAGCCGACGAGAGTGCAGACCTCGCCGAGGTGGAGGTCATCTTCTTGGACGCGTCCCTTGGCAGCCTCACGCCTGCGTAGGTCGGCCTCGAGCACATCGCGCGTGGGCAGCGCGTTGAGGGCGGAGACCATGGCATCGACCTGGGTGGTGAGTTTCCTTACCGGTACCGGAGCCCCGGGTGACACTGGAACCTGCCCATGCGGCGTCGGCAGGGCGATCTCGCACATTGTCACCAAGACGGCGCCGTCGGCGGGCACCAGCTCGCCGGGCCGGTCACCGGCCTCCCACCCGCCGGCGGGTGAGATAGGACATTCGTCGGTCCCGAGCTGCGGGCCAAGGCTGTCCAGGGGAATGGCGGAAGGAGCCGCCAGCAGTAGCGCGGATACTCCCGCGGCGACTCGGCCGACGCGCAGCAGCATGAAAGAAATGTACGCGGTAGCGGTTGATCACCGAGGCTATCCGGGCATCGAAAGCGGCGTTCAGGGTCAAGATGGCTCGCATGACGACGCCCCCGGGTCAGGAATGGCCGTACTGGCGGCGCGCCGCCGGCCGAGCGTCTCGTTGTGCTTCTCACCGCCAGTAGTTGATCACGGTGTTGCGACGGCTCCTGGAATTCGCCCTTCACGGAGGAGGGGGCCAAGGGCTCAGCGGGCTGGGGTCGGGGGTGCGGTCTCACCTTGATCGCTTTGGGGCGCTCGCGGAAGTTGTGCCGGTAAGAGCCAGCATGATCCCTGCCATGGCGCGGTAGACGCGCATCCGCCGACGATCAGGCGAAAGCTCTCCGACAGCCCGACGACAGGGGCTGTTGCGATGCTCAATGGGTCGGCAGTCGGCCGAAGCGCCACGCAGGGACAGGGGGATTCGGTGAAAGAACTCGCGAAGGTCCATAATCGGTGGGCTACAGTCGGCGCCTTGGCGGCCAGTGCGCTGGCGGTGGCGCTGTTCAGCCCGGCACCGGCTCGAGCGGCAGCGGTCCAGCAAGGACTTGCGGGCCAGTCGGTCTCGGCATCGACGAAGATCGCGGCCAGTCCGTGCACGATGCTGAAGATCGGTGGCTCCGCCGCGACGGTCCGCCTGTGGTGGTGCGACGGAACGCAGGGGACCGGACGGGGCTATCACGGTCAGGCTTACATCACCGCGGGCGGCTCGGTCTGGCTGGTCAGCGGCGCCGGAACGCCGACGGCCTTCAAGGTCAGCAACGTGAGCGGGTGGTTCGACACTCCAGACGTCGGTGACTACGGCGCTCCGTGGAAGGCCTGCAAGCACAACGGCCCTATCACGAGCCCGACCGAATGCACCGGCTACGCCACCAAGTAGGGCTCCCGGCACGTGACCGCCCCGAACGCCGCCTCCCCGCGGGTCCTGGGGAGGGGCGGCGGCGGGCCTGGATCAGGCCGGACTCGTAGGCGTACACCGCCGCTTGGGGTGGGCGCGTGAGAGAGGACACCCCTCAGCCCGCGGAGAATGAGGCCACCTTCGCCATCTGGGGCGCCCCACCCCGTGGACGGTTCACAGCGGACGGGCCGGGCGCCATCGGCGGGGCGGGATGGCGTCCGCGACGTTGCCCGCCGAGCATGGTGGGGTCCGGCGCGAAGGTGTGCGAGCGTGATCGATCAGCGATGGGCTGTTGCGATGGGGCGTCGCAGTGCCGCGTGGGCGGGTGAGCCCCACCCAGGACGCACACGGGATCGTGATCAAAACGGCACGACCACGCCGAGCTCGCGCAGCCGGGCGACTGCCGTCGACAGACACAGCGCGGCGCTGGCGCCGTCGGCACGCATGCCCGCCTCCAGCGGGCCGCCGCTCGCCGCGAAAGTCCAGGAATGCCGACCCTCCGCCAGCCTCTCCGCATCAACCCTGAGCATCGCATTGATGCCCTGCTCGGCGAGCCACTCCAAGATGAGCAGGGTCGCGTCCTCGATGCCGCCGTCCTGGTCAGCCTTCGCCCATCGGCCTTTCCGCCCGGTCACGGCACGACCCTATCGAGGAGGGATCGCCATGGACTCATCGGCGCCGGACGTCGTCCTCGCACGACAGGCGGATCTGGACATGCCCTCACCGGGTCGCGGTCATCATGCCCGCATACCGTCCGATCTGGGACTCAGACCAAGAGCCGGATCGAGGGAACCTCGGCATCAACCGCGATCTCCTTCTTGCATTCGCCGCACCGTGGACTCCAAGGACGACGTACGTTCGTCTGAATCGATCCCTTGCCCGAGGCCTCCTGATGGGGGCAATAACAGCCGTAGTGCAGCCGGACCCACCTGCTCAGGGGCGTCGCATTCCCACCCCGCTTGGCATCCTGGAACGGCACCCACCAGAAGTCGATCACGGCCCTCAAAACCAACAGAGCGTCCTGGCTTGTCACGTCGAACGCCGAGATCCGCGCCGCAGCAAAGTGCTTGTAGTCCCTCCTGCTGAGGCAGACGGCCCGCTCGTCCCCCAACTTCAACGCGGTCGTCCGGCCCACCCGCTCACAGATGAAGCAATCCAAGTTCAGTTCAATCGTTGGCTCCCAGAACACGTGGTCACGATGGGCGTCCTCAAGATCAGACAGGGTGGCTTTGATCTCAAGGCTGCGCAGCATCTTGGGATCGTCGCACAACTACTGCGGCGGCGACGTAGGCGAGCCCAGCTTGACAAGGTACAGAGAAGGCTCCTGTGGCTACTGGAAGTGGGCTGGGAGCGCGCCACCGAGGCGGACGCGGCGGCCACGGTCGGCTGGCTGTGCAGCCTTACCTTCCTGCGCGCCAAGCGAGAGGAGAGCCAACGCCTTGCCGGACGAACTGCGGTGAACCTCGGTATCCCGATGCGTCGGCAAGCGCTAACCGATGGCGGACTGCCGTCATGAGCAGTCCAAAGGCTCTCACAGGCTCCCTACTGAGCCAGGAGAACCGCGATCGCCTCGGCAGCATCAGCCACGACGTGGTCAGGCTTGCTGATCTGTCCCGGCCATTGGCGACCACGATCGACCCAGATCGTTCGCAAACCAGCAGCCTGTCCGCCGCCGATGTCTGCTGCCACGCTGTCGCCCACCATCCACCCGCCCGCCGACAAGGTCAGGCCGCATCGCTCAGTTGCGAGCTCGAACAGCTTCCGCTCCGGCTTACGCACCTTCTCCGCTCCGGAAATGGCCCAGCCATCGACATGCGCAGCCACACCAGTGCTGGTGATAGTCGTGAGTTGCACATCAGCGAAGCCGTTGGTGACCAGGCCGACCTTCCAACCTGCTCGACGCAGTTGGGCGAGTCCGGCCAGGACGCCTGGACTGGCCGAAATCAGGGTCGGATGACGGCGACGATACTGGGCCCACAATTCCACGACCGAGTCGGACAGCGAGAACTGCCCCCGGAGCTGGGCGAAGAAGGTTTCCTTAGGGACGAGGCCATCCCCGTCGGCCTCCACGATCCAGTCGACTTTGTCTGCCTCAAGCCCGCGCGTTTCGCAGAATTCCACCGCCCACAGGCGCAACCCTGCAGCGCGATCCACGAGCGTGTTGTCCAGGTCGAAGAGCGCCAGTCGCTGCACGATGGCTCACCCTACACACCAGTGCCCTTGATCAATCAGTCACTGAGATCAGGACGATCTGACCGATCTTGCGGCTCCGGGCGAAGTGCAGATATGCACGCCGAACTGGAAGTGCGTCCCAGGGCCACGGGTGATGGCACGGCGCAGCTCCAAGAATGCCGCTGAACTGGTGCTATCGGTAAGGAGCATGGGAAACGCCGAAGAAACAAACGCCGTGATTGCATCGCTGGCGCATCTGTTCTCGTGACAGGAGGTTCCATGGCATTGCCGCATCCCGCGCCCGACCATGCCCCATCGCGCCGTTCGACCATCGGGCTGTTGGGCGCTCTCCCGCTGGCGGCCGGTGGTCTCGTGGCCGCGCCGGGAACCGCCGAGGCGAACACCGCTGTCTCTGGCCGGATTCCGCAGGACCTGCGCCCTGGAGGGGCCTTCGACCGGTACATCAAAGAACTGGCGGACAAGGATCAGTTCTCCGGCACCGTGACGATCGCCCACCGTGGCCGTCAGATCCTGGCCCGCGCCTACGGTTGGGCGGACAAGGAGAACAAGGTACCGAACAAGACCGATGGCATCTACGCCCTGGCCTCCACCTCCAAGCTGTTCACGGGGCTGGCCGTCGTACAGCTCGTTCAGCGGGGCAAGCTCAAGTTCTACGACCTGGTGGGCAAACACCTGGACGGCCTGCCGGCGCAGACGGCCGGCCAGATCACCGTGCATCATCTCCTGACACATACCAGCGGGTTGGGCGACGCCAGGCGTGCCGGCGAGAAGCCGCCGCCGGAGAAGATCCACAACAGCTATGAAGAGCAGATGGCGGACTTCTGGGCGAATCTGAAGACCTTCGAGCTGGAGTTCACCCCCGGGACGAAGAAGGCCTACAGCAGCATGGGCTACACCCTGCTCGGCGAGCTCGTGGCGAGGGTCTCCGGCATGTCGTTCCAGGACTACGTCCGCCAGAACATCTTTCTTCCAGCTGGCATGAAGGACTCCGCCTACTACACCCGCCGCCAGTGGCTGGCCGACAAGCGCATCGCCCATCCGTACATGTATCAAAAGGACGGCACGCGGGTCGACGCCGTTCGCAACCTCGACAAAGGCTCCGTCTACGGCGACGCAGGCCAGGGCAGCAACTCCGCCCGGGGATGGATGGGCACGGGCGGTGGCAACGGCTTCTCCACCGCCCCCGACCTCGTCCGTTTCGCGGCGGCGCTGCAAGCCGGCAAACTCGCCTCCCGGCCCTACACCGAGCTGTATGTGAACGGAAAGATCTCCGCCAAGCCGCTGAAGGAGGACACGTCCGGCAGTTCCCTTCGAGGGGAGACCTTCCAGGCGTACGGGCCGGTGGCCCCCACCTTCAACAACCAGCGCATCATCACCCACGGAGGCGGCGCCGGGGGCATCTCGACAAGCTGGTCCTTCTACCTCGACATGGACTGGACGGCCGTCATCCTCAGCAATTACGACCTGCAGAGCATCGAGCCCGTCATCGACCTGGAACGACGCCTGATCACCGGCGCACAGTAGCTCCAAGAGCAGTAGTGCTTTGTTGAGCCCGAGGAATCCAGTGGCTGTTCCTCTACGGCTGGTTTCCGGGCTTGTCGACGGCCCTGGCCGTCATCCGTCCGCTCTACACCAGAGGAGTGCCCGCCTTGACCGTGCGTGTCGGGCCGCCAGGGTCGAACTCCGTCACGGGGGGTCGCATCGATCCTGGCGAGCATTTCCTCGGGGGTGATCGGCGCCCTGGCCAGGCCCAGCTAGGACTGGTCGGCTGAGCGCAGCCGGGTGGCCAGGGCCAGTCCCGCGGCGGCGAGGTGGGGCCAGCCGACCAGCCCAAGGACGGTGGAGCAGTTGTGCGGCGCGGAGGTCGCGAGCTGGGCGATCGGTTCGAAGAGCGCGGCGACGAGCAGCACGACCGTGAGGACCGGCCCCACCACGCCTCCCCCGAGCACCGCGCCGATCGCGGCCAGGCTGATCGGGATGCCCGTGCCCGTGGCTCTGGACAGGTGGTCGGAGACCTCCGCCCACGGACCTTCGAGCTGCGCGAAGCAGCCGGGGAGGCTGCCGGAGTAGGTGGAGATGAGCACCGCCAGCACGGTCCTGGCTAATGGGATGAGCACGACGCCCGTCCAGCAGACCGTCTGCAGGCGGGGCATCGGGGCCCGCCGTTCCCCGCGCGCCAGCAGGAGGGCGACGACCACGACCGCCTGGCATGAGAGTGACATCCAGGGGGAGAGCTGCGGGCCGCACGGGTTCGTGTAGGGGATGACGAGCGTGGGCGCGTTGATCGCCAGCGACACCGTCGCGGCGAGCGCGCCGAGCAGCGGGAACCGTCGTGGTGCCCAGATGGCGAGCAACGCCAGCACGGCCGGCAGCACGAGGACGGTCCACAAGGCGGCGTCCCAGATCGCGGTGCGCAGCGGGGTCGGCTCGGGCCAGGTGGCCGGAGCCCAGCCGCAGAAGATGCCGGGATGCAGCGACAACAGGAGGCTCGGCGCGGCGGCGGCCAGGATGGCCAGGAGACGGAACATCGGCAGCCTCTCGCGCGAAGTTGATCGGCGGAGAGCGTACCGGACCGCTACGACAAGATGATCTCGAAAGGAACGCGCCCTGCTCGACGTGATGGGTCAGCGAGGAGTGCAGATCCCGGCCTGTGCCCGGCTCCGAAGGGCGGTGTGCTCGTGCAGCAGGGCGCGCCTGGCGAGTGGTTTCACAGTCGCACAGCGTGGCTCTTTGAGTAGGCCCTACTCATGCGGCGCCGCGCGGTGCAAAGCACAGTCGAGGCATGAGAGCCTTCCTCGCCGCGGCGCTGCTGGCCACCGGGCTGGCGGCCACCGCCGCGCCCGCCCACGCGCAGCAGGCCGACTGCGCCTTCGCCGACAACCCCGTCCGCACCGAGCCCTGGTTCAAGAAGAACAAACCCGAGCTGACCGAAGGCCAGCGCAAGGCGGCGATCGTCCTCATGGAGGGCTTCGCGTCCAACGCCATCCGCTGCCTGGTCAACGCCGAGCGCGCCCGCATCGGCGTCGCGCCCCTGGAGGACAGCTACCGCCTCTACAAGGCGGCCGACGAGCACGTGCAGGCGGCCAGGCTGCTCAAGTGGTGGATCGACCGGCCGGAGGACCCGAAGAACAAGCAGTGGCACATCAACCCGGTCACGCACTCCGACGTCGGCGTCCGGGTCAAGGCGGCCGGCTACTGCCCGACCGGCACCTGGCAGGTCAAGGAGAACGTCTTCTCGGGCTGGGACGGCACCGCCACGCCGCGCGCGGCCGTCCGCTGGTGGATGAACAGCGACGAGCACCGAGCCGCCATTCTCGACCCGGCCATGAAGCAGACCGGCATCTCGGTCAGGTACGGCAAGGCCCGCCCGCGCCTGCTCACCGACGTGGCCATGCTCACGACAGAGGTGTTCGGCTCCTGCCGTTGAGGCCGGGCACCAGGCCGGCGTTTCCCCATCAACCGGGCGGTGGTCCTGCCATGAGCTCGGAGCGCCAACTGCGCCCCGGTCGAGAGCGGCCGCCGGACCGTGAGCGCATCGGCGGGCCGCTCAAGCCGCGGGCCGCGATCATGGCCGCGCCGGTCGCCCGCACCCGCGATCGGGTTGACCGTCCTGCCACTCATCGGGCACATCGTCGACCTGGTCACCGAAGGATGGGATCCGGGCGCGATCACCTGGAGCGCGCTGATGCCGGTCGAATCGGCGCTCGCCGAGGCCGTCCGGGAGGCCATGCTCGCGATGGTGCGTACGCTGCTCATCATCGGGCCGGCTGACCTCGACTGGCGGTTCCTGGCGGCGGCCCACGTCCTTTGCCCACCGGAACAGTCAGGACGAGAGATTGTCACGCACGGTTCTCCGAAAATCCGGGGCTGAAGCGTCCGGGGCGGCCCGACCGGAGCACGCGGGCAAACCCTGTCCGACCTGCGTTGATAGGCGTACCCTTTCAGGCAATAGAAGAAAGTGATTGGACATGCCCGCCCACTATGCGTGACCTTGCAAGTGCAAGGCTTCCGATCGAAAGGCTGGTCATGACGTCGTCGCCGACGCCGCCTCTTGAAGATCGAGTACGGTCGGTTGTCGCGCGGCACCGCGACGACCGAGGTGCTCTGCTGCCTATCCTGCACAGTCTCATGGAGGATCTAGGTCATATCGACCCGGCGGCGATCCCGATCCTGGCAGACGAGCTGAACCTCTCGCGGGCCGACGTGCACGGCGTCGTCACCTTCTACCACGACTTCCGTCAGACCGCGCCGGGCCGTACGACGGTCCGGATCTGCCGGGCGGAGGCATGTCAGGCGGTGGGCGCGGCCGGGCTGGTCGAGCGGGCGAGAAACCGGCTCGGCATCGGCCTCGGGGAGACCACGCCGGACGGGGAGATCACCCTGGAACAGGTCTTCTGCCTCGGCAACTGCGCGACCGGCCCGTCCGTCCAGGTCGGCGACCGGCTGTACGGCAGGGTCGGGCCGCAGGAGCTCGACCGCCTCCTGGAGGTCGGCCAGTGATCGACGAGCCTGTGACCGTCTACGTCCCGCGCGACTCCGCGGCCCGTTCTGTGGGGGCCGACCAGGTCGCCGAGCGGATCGCCGAGGCGGCCGGCCCCAGGGTACGCGTCGTGCGCAACGGCTCCCGCGGCCTGTTGTGGCTCGAACCGCTGGTCGAGGTGGCGACGCCGGCCGGGCGGGTGGCGTACGGCCCGGTGACCCCGGACGACGTCGAGGACCTGCTCGGCGCAGGGCTGCTGGACGGCGCGTCGCACCGGCTGTGCCTCGGTCCGACCGAGGAGATCGCCTGGCTGCGCGACCAGACGCGGGTGACCTTCGCCCGGGTCGGCGTCATCGACCCGGTCTCTCCCGACGACTACATCGCCCACGGCGGGCTCGCGGGGTTGAGGCGCGCGTTGTCCCTCACCCCCGAGCAGGTGGTGGGCGAGGTCACCGACTCCGGGCTGCGGGGCCGGGGCGGCGCGGGCTTCCCGGCGGGCATCAAGTGGAAGACCGTGCTCGGCGCCGCGTCGGAGCTGAAGTTCGTCTGCTGCAACGCCGACGAGGGCGACAGCGGCACCTTCGCCGACCGGATGCTGATGGAGGGCGACCCGTTCACCCTCATCGAGGGGATGACGATCGCCGCCTGGGCGGTCGGGGCGAGCGAGGGCTACATCTACATCCGCTCCGAATATCCCGATGCCGTGGCCACGCTGCGTGCGGCGATAGACGCCGCCTATGAGAAGGGCTGGCTCGGCAAGCGGGTCCTCGACCACGACTTCGCCTTCGACCTGTTCGTCCGGGTTGGTGGCGGGGCGTACATCTGTGGCGAGGAGACCTCCATGCTGGAGAGCCTGGAGGGCAAGCGCGGCATGGTGCGCGCCAAGCCGCCGATCCCGGCTCTGGAGGGCCTGTTCGGCAAACCCACCGTGGTGAACAACGTGCTCACCCTGGGCTCGGTGCCGATGATCCTGGCCGACGGCGCGGAGGCGTTCGCGGGGCTCGGGGTGGGCCGCTCGCGCGGCACCCAGGTCTTCCAGCTCGGCGGCAACATCGCCCGCGGCGGCATCGTGGAGGCCGCCTTCGGCATCACCCTCGGCGAGCTGGTGGAGGGATACGGCGGCGGCACCCGCTCTGGCCGGCCGGTGCGGGCGGTGCAGGTCGGCGGGCCGCTCGGCGCCTACCTGCCGACGTCCCGGTTCGACCTGCCCATGGACTACGAGGCGTTCGCCGCGGCGGGCGCGATGGTGGGCCACGGCGGCGTGGTGGTGTTCGACGACACCGTGGACATGGCGGGGCAGGCCAGGTTCGCCATGGAGTTCTGCGCCGCCGAGTCGTGTGGCAAGTGCACCCCATGCCGGATCGGCGCGGTACGCGGGGTCGAGGTCATCGACCGCATCGTCGCGGGCGAGAACAGGACCGCCAACCTGAAGCTGCTCAACGACCTGTGCCATCTGATGACCGAGGGTTCCCTCTGCGCGATGGGCGGCCTGACACCGATGCCGGTGCGAAGCGCCCTCACCCACTTTCCCGGCGACTTCGGAGCGACGACGGAGGAACGGCGATGAGCCTGATCAAGGAGCAGGACTACGGCACTCCGGCACGCTCGGGCGAGGCGACCGTGTCCGTGGAGATCGACGGCAAGCCGGTGCGGGTCCCGGAGGGGACCTCGGTGATGCGTGCCGCGGCCGAGTGCGGCATCGACATCCCGAAGCTGTGCGCCACCGATAACCTGGAGCCCTTCGGCTCGTGCCGCCTGTGCCTGGTCGACATCGACGGCCGCAAGGGCTCCCCGGCGTCATGCACCACTCCGGTGGCCGAGGGGATGAAGGTACGCACCCAGACGCCCGAGCTGGCGGAGCTGCGCCGCGGCGTCATGGAGCTGTACATCTCCGACCACCCGCTGGACTGCCTGACCTGTCCCGCCAACGGCGACTGCGAGCTGCAGGACATGGCCGGCGTGGTCGGCCTGCGGGAGGTCCGCTACGGCTTCGACGGCGAGAACCACCTCGACCTGCCGACCGACAGCACCAACCCCTACTTCGACTTCGACGCGAGCAAGTGCATCGCCTGCTCCCGCTGCGTGCGCGCCTGTGGTGAGGTGCAGGGCACCTTCGCCCTGACGATCGAGGGCCGCGGATTCGAGTCGAAGGTCGCCGCCGGCGCCGGCGGCACGTTCATGGAGTCCGATTGCGTCTCCTGCGGCGCCTGTGTGCAGGCCTGCCCGACGTCCACGCTGCAGGAGCGGTCCGTGGTCGAGCTCGGCATGCCGACCCGCAGCGTGATCACCACCTGCGCCTACTGCGGCGTGGGCTGCTCGTTCAAGGCCGAGCTGCGCGGCGACGAGGTCGTACGCATGGTGCCCTACAAGGATGGCAAGGCCAACGAGGGACACTCCTGCGTCAAGGGCCGGTTCGCCTTCGGCTACGCCTCGCACCCCGACCGGCAGCTCAAGCCGATGCTGCGCGAGCGGATCACCGACCCCTGGCGCGAGGTCGAATGGGAGGAGGCCATCGGCTACGTCGGCAGCCGCATGCTGGAGATCCAGGCCAGGCACGGCGCCGGCGCGATCGGCGGCATCAGCTCCTCCCGGTGCACCAACGAGGAGGTCTACGTCGTCCAGAAGATGGTGCGCGCCGCCTTCGGCAACAACAACGTGGACACCTGCGCCCGCGTCTGCCACTCGCCGACCGGCTACGGGCTCAAGCAGACGTACGGCACGTCGGCCGGCACCCAGGACTTCAAGTCCGTGGACAAGGCCGACGTCATCCTGATCATCGGGGCGAACCCGACCGACGCCCACCCGGTGTTCGGCTCGCGGATCAAGCGCCGGCTGCGCGCGGGCGCCAAGCTCATCGTCGCCGACCCGCGCCGGATCGACCTGGTGCGCTCCCCGCACGTCCAGGCCGAGCACCACCTGCGGGTGCTGCCCGGCACCAACGTGGCGCTGATCAACGCCATGAGCCACGTGGTGGTGACCGAGGGCCTGGTGGACCGGGAGTTCGTCAACGAGCGCTGCGAGGACTTCGCCGAGTGGGAGCGGTTCATCTCCGCCCCCGAGCACAGCCCGGAGGCGGTCGAGTCGATCACCGGCATCCCCGCGGCCGAGCTCCGGGCCGCGACCCGCCTGTACGCGGGCGCGCGCAACGCCACCATCATGTACGGCCTGGGCGTCACCGAGCACAGCCAGGGTTCGACCATGGTGATGGGCATGGCCAACCTGGCCATGGCCACCGGCAACATCGGCCGCGAGGGCGTCGGGGTGAACCCGCTGCGCGGGCAGAACAACGTGCAGGGCTCGTGCGACATGGGCTCCTTCCCGCACGAGCTGCCCGGCTACCGCCACATCTCCGACGACGTGGTGCGCGGCACCTTCGAGACGCTGTGGGGCCGCGTGCTGCACCCCGAGCCGGGCCTGCGCATCCCCAACATGTTCGACGCCGCGATCGACGGCACGTTCATGGGCCTGTTCGTGCAAGGTGAGGACATCGTTCAGTCGGACCCGAACACCAAGCACGTCACCGCCGCCCTGTCGTCGATGGACCTCGTGGTCGTGCAGGACCTGTTCCTCAACGAGACCTCGAAGTACGCGCACGTCTTCCTGCCGGGCACCTCGTTCCTGGAGAAGAACGGCACGTTCACCAACGCCGAGCGCCGGATCAACCGGGTCCGCCCGGTGATGGCGCCGCGGACCGGCAAGCACGAGTGGGAGATCGTCTGCGAGATCGCGCAGGCGATGGGCTACCCGATGAAGTACGACCACTCCGCGCAGATCATGGACGAGATCGCGATGACCACGCCCACCTTCGCGGGGGTGTCGTTCGCCAAGCTCGACGAGGTCGGCAGCGTCCAGTGGCCGTGCAACGACGCGGCCCCCGAGGGCACGCCCATCATGCACATCGAGGGGTTCGTACGCGGCAAGGGCCGGTTCATGCTGACCGACTACGTCCCGACCCAGGAACGCAGCACCCGCAAGTACCCGCTGATCCTGACGACGGGACGTATCCTGTCGCAGTACAACGTGGGCGCCCAGACCCGGCGCACCGGGAACACCGCCTGGCATCCGGAGGACCTGCTGGAGATGCACCCGCACGACGCCGAGGTGCGCGGCATCCGTGACGGCGACACCGTGGCGCTGGCCAGCCGGGTCGGCGAGACCAGCCTCCGGGTCAAGATCGCGGAGCGGATGCCGGTCGGGGTGGTCTACACGACCTTCCACCACCCGGTGACCGGAGCGAACGTCGTGACCACGGAGAACTCCGACTGGGCGACCAACTGCCCCGAGTACAAGGTGACCGCGGTCCAGGTGTCGCTGAAGCACCCGGCCCCGGCCTCGGCCCCCGCACCGGTGAAGTGATGACGCAGATATCTCCGCACGTCCGCCTGTCGAACGAGATCGCAGTACAGTTCCGAAACCGCGATCCGGCCTGGGCGGCCAAACAGATCGCCGCCCATATCCACTCCTTCTGGGACCCCCGGATGCGGGCCAAGCTGCTCGCCGACGCGGGCGCGGCCGACGGCCGGCTGGACCCGCTCGTCGTGGCCGCCGCCGCGCTGCTGCCCCCGGCACGCGAGGACGGCTGACGGCGACAGGTCGATGTCAGCGGGCACCGTCGAGGTACCGCTCTGCGAGTTCGCGCGTTCTCGCGTGAACTCGAGCGATCCCTTCCTCGCTGTTGAACGCCGCGTAGGGCGGCCAGAGGAAGAGGAAGACGGCGAGCTCTTCGGCGACCAGGGCGCGTTCCAGAACGCGGCGGTCACAGGGACGATGACGCAGATAGGCCTCGATGAACGCCCGGGGGACGACCGCGCCCGAGGGGGTCGCACGCACGCTGAGGAAGGCGAGGTCGCTGACGGGCCGGCCGACTCCGGTCGACTGCCAGTCGCAGAAGGTGAGTGCGCTTGCCGAGAGCACGATGTTGTCGGTGTGGCAGTCTCCATGGATGAAGGTCGGCGACAGCGCGATGATCTCTTCCCGGAGCTCGGCGCGGCGGGTGAGGAGGTCGCCAAGCTGGGGGAGTGCGGCCGCCCAGAAGGCGGTGTGCTCGGGGGGATCAGGGGAGTCGAGGGCGTCCAGCAACGCATCGGGCCGGTTCCAGTCGCCGGCCGTCGGCGGCGGCATGCGGTGGAGGGCGGCAAGGTCTTCGCCTAATTCGGCCCACATGCCCGGAGTCCAGGACGCGCTGCCCCGGGGCTGTCCTGCGGCCGTGAGCAGTACGGCCACACCGCTCTCGGTGTCCAGAAAGTCAAGGAGTCGTGGGGTGCGCACGGGGACCACCGGTGCGAGGTCCCGGTAGAACCGCAGCTCTCGCCGCGCGGCCAGCAAAGCCTGCGCACCCAGCGTGGCCGGCGTGGCCTTGAGGAACGCGGCATCGCCATCGACCGTCCGCACGGCATGGACCGCGGCACCGGACCGGGCCTCGGCTCCTCCCTTACGTCGCTCCGCGACCACGCGAAACTCGCGTGCGGCAATCTCCATGAGGTCGTTCGGCACGGGAACGCCTCCTCCTTCCAGGCACAGGTGCATGCGCGCCGTCGCGCCCCTGGCCGGGTGACGCCGCCCTGGAGCGAGAAAACAGGAGAGCTCTCAGAATTCGAGCGCGCCGAGAGGGGCCTCGGCGGTGAGCATGATACGCGTCGTGACATAACCCAGCTGACGGTCCGGTGTTCGACGCCGCGCCGGCGCGCGTCATGCTCGGCCTGCCGCACGCGGGGTACGGACCAGTGCGGATGACGGTAGCTGGAGTCGCCGGTAGGGGCGTCGTGGATGGCGCCGCGCGCTCGCGCGTAGGACTCCACGAGGTTGTCGGGCGCGACTCCCGTCCATCGCTCCAGACGATGGCCGGGCGGCACGGGGACCTCCCAGAGCGCCGGGTCCACTTCAGGAACCGTGAGCACCTGCAGGGCCACCCGTTGCACGACGGTGAACCCCAGTGCGCGGATCCAGTGCTCGCCGTCGCCACCGGCGGTCACGCCTCGTCCGACGACGAGCTCACGGCCACCGGCCGGCGATTCGCTGAGCGCCCGGCGCAGCAGCGCCGTCCCGATCCCCTGCCGGCGCAGCTCAGGCAGGACCCGAACGTCGACGACAACGCTGTTGTCGTCGTCCGACTCCGGCAACTGCGTGATTCCGAGACCCACCATGCGATCTCGCCGGCGTGCCACCCAGATCCACTGCCTGCTCACGCCTGGCGGAATGGCCCGCAACCGGCCCACGAACGTGTCGTAGTCAGGCTTCTGCGCGTCGGGCCGGTCCACTGCGAACGCGGCGACCGCCAGGTCGTACTGACCGCGGAGATCCGCTTCAGAGGCTTCGTCCAGATCGAGGGGAGAGATGTCGACAGTCGTCATGCTCTCAGTTTCACTGCCGTGTCAGCCGCGCGCGGTCAGGTCGCCTTTCGGCCTGGCCCGTGCCCGGCCGGAGTGTCGAGGAATCGGCGAAGGGACGCCTTCATGCTGGTGACGAAGGCGTCGCGGGTCTGGTCGGGGATGAGGTCCAGGGACAGGTAGGGGTTGAGGTCCTCGAGTTCGACCAGGAGGAGGGTGCCGTCCTGGGTGCGGCAGGCGTCGACCCGTTGGATGCCGTGGTCGATGGTGTTCCAGTCGACGAAGCCATGGGCGAAGTCGAGGTCGGCCTCGGTGGGCTCGTACGGCTCCAGGGCCCACCGCTGGTCGGGGCGGGGAGCGTACAGGGCGTACTGGAAGGTGTCGTCGACGTAGTAGAACGACACCTCGTAGCGGAAGTCGATGCGCGGCTGGACCAGGAGGTCGCCGTTGGAGACGTGGGCGAGGTCGGTGAGCCGGTCACGAGTGACGAACTCCAGGCCGATGGAGTCGGCTCCGGCCTTGGGCTTGACCGCGTACTGGTCCGCCTCGGGCAGGCGGCCGAAGTCCTGGGGCCGGTCGACGGTGGGGATGACCGGGTGTCCGGCCGCGGTCAGATCCAGCAGGTACTGCTTGCCGGCCATGTCGCCCCGGCCGGTCAAGGGGTTGTAGACCCGGGTGCCGCGCTGGGCGGCCTGCGCGAGGAAGGCGTCGTACCGGTCCCGGTAGTGCAGGACGGGGCCGCTGTTGCGGACCACGACCGCGTCGAAGGCGTCCATCAGCGCGGCCGCGTCCAGCGGGTGGCACAGGGCGATGTCGAAGTCTTCCCGGAGCCGGGAGGACAGGAAGATGTCCTCGTCGCAGTAGCGCCGTCCCTTCGCCTGGTAGGCGAGGTCGGTGACGAACAGGACTCTGGACCTGCCGGAAACCATGCTTCTCCTGACAAATCGGGTGAGCCACAAACTACACCGGGGCCGATGCTCGCCGGTAAGAGGTGCAGGTTGTCCGAGCAGGTCGGGGCCGCCGGGTCAGAGGCAGCGCTCGCGGTCTGGGTCCGGTACGGGGCGTTCTGTGACCGGCGTGGGCACGAAGTCCCGTGCGTAGGTCTGCCTTTTGATGTGCTTTCCTGCTGTTCCCCAGATCTCGGCGGGCCGGTAGTCGGCCCACCTGATGGCCCCTGTCTTCAGATTGACGATGTAGAACTCCTCCCAGTCGCACGGTCCGGGCGGGTAGCCGTGATCGGGCCAGGTCCGGCTCCGCTCGGCGCGGAGCAGCACGCTGTCGCGACCGAGGGGGCGGATCGCGTCGACGGTCTCCAGGTCGTACGGCAGCGCGAGATCGGCGGACGTGACCCGGTGGGCGGGGCGCCGGAGATCCACTCTCTTCAGCTGGTAACGCAGGTTTCCCACGTCTCCCAGCCGGACGATGCTCACCGCTTCGTCGCCCAGCACCACGGGGTACGTGCCGTCCTCGGCATCACCTTCGCGGTGGGCCACCGTGAACGGGGACTTCCAGCTCTCGCGGACCCGTAGTTCCTTGCCGCTCGACACGGTGACACGGCCACCGTCCGCGCGCGCCTCCAGAAGGTCACGGTCGAACTCCGCGCCGACATGGAGCCGCGCCTTCGACGACAGATCGATCAGGTCGCTCCCACGGCGGGCGTTCCACACGAACAGCAGCTCGCCGTCCCCGTGGAAGGCCAGCTCGACGTTCCAAGATTCGTCGCCGGGCCGGTATGCGCCGGTGGAGACCCGCTTGGCCGCCCCGCCGGCGAGGTCTTTGACAACCAGGGCCCGGTCGGAACGCCGGAGATAGGCGAGGCGCCGGCCGTCGTCGCTGATCGCGAGGGGCGACACCGCCTGCCCGCCGTCCCGGGGAACGAAGCCGAGTGCCTCCTCGATCCGCCATTCCTGGCCGGAGCCGTTCCCCGCTCTCCAGGAATGGTGCGCGGCCGGGGGTTCCCGGATGACCTCCGGGTCGTACAACACCGCGTAGTCGAGGCGCGGCGCCTTCTCGGCCGGCAACACGGGCAGCAGCGCCGCCGGCCGCACCGTCGGCGGCGGATCCGGATCTTCGTCAGGCCCGGCCTGTACGGCGAGCACGACACAGAAACCGACGAGACAGATCATCGCCAGCCAGAGCACGAGACGCCTCATACCGCACCCTTACGCCGTCATGTTCCGGCCTGCGCGTACGAGGGCGAACCCTTCAGCAGGCTCCTCGCCGTGGCGATGAACATCAGAACGCCGACGGCTGACGGGGCTGGGATCGCCGCCCGAGACGGGTGCCGTCGCGGGTTGCGGCGATGAGTCATAGCGCTGCTGGGCCGCGATGACCTCCGGGGTGTGCGCCGAGATCCAGCGGACCAGTTGGGCGAACGGGCGGGACAGGCCCTGACCCAACTCGGTCAGCTCATAACTGACCTGCGGCGGGGTGGTCGGCTCCACGGTGCGCTCTACCAGCCCGTCACGGACCAGAGTTCGCAGTTTGGCCGAAAGCATCTTCTCGCTGATGCCCTCGATGCGCTGGCGCAACTCGAAGAAGCGCACCGGCCCAGGCGTCATGGCGGCCAGGATCAGCGGCACCCACCGTCCGGTGACATGTTCCATCACCTCCCGCCCGGGGCAGCCGCTGTGAAACGTGTCACTGATCCACCGGGCGTCGCTCTCGTCCACCTGCTCACCTACCGCTGTCTCTAGGGCTTACCTCAAGGTACGTACTTACAAAAAGTAACCCCAAAATCTAGCGTGTCTCGCATCTTCGTACGACGAGTCAGGAGAGACAGATGAACAGCAAGCAGGTGGCGCTTGTCAGCGGAGCCGGCCGGGGAATCGGGGCCGAGACCGCGCGCGAGTTGGGCCGGCTCGGCTACCACGTGATCGTCAACTATCTGCGCGACGCCGAGTCCGCGGAGCTGGTGGCCGAGCAGATCGGCGCCGCGCAGGCGATCCAGGCCGACGTGACCGACGAGGCCCAGGTGGCCACGCTGGTGGACCGGGTGATCGCCGAGCACGGGCGGATCGACGTGCTGGTGGGCAACGCCCACACCGCGGCGCCGCCTTTCGGCCCGCTGGAGCAGGTGCCGTGGGAGGCGTTCGCAGCCAAGATGAGTGATGAGCTGGCCGGCGTCTACCACCTGACCCGGCGGGTGCTGCCGCTCATGCGCCGACGGCGGTGCGGCCGGATCGTCTATGTCTCCGCCACCGCGGCCGAGCTGATCATCGGCAGCGCCGCCCAGTCCACGGCCAAAGCCGCCGTGAACGCGTTCGCCCGGCAGGTCGCCGGCGAGGCCATACGGGACGGCATCACCGTCAACGCCGTCGCCCCTGGTGCGGTCGGCACCGATGCCACCGCTGAGGTGTTCACCGATGGCATCCGGCGCCACTTCGGCGACCGGTCGGTGACCGGCACGATGCTGCGGCCGCAGGATCTGGCTCGCCCGATCGCCGCGCTCGTGGACGGCGCGTTCACCACGGTCACCGGCCAGGTGATCCGCGTCGATGGCGGGTACCCGCTGCTGAGCCAGTTGCTGGACGGCCTGCCGGCCCAGTTCTCCACGGTTTCGTGAGCCTCAGAACACCCCGCTCCAGGCGGACCTGCGCCGCTCGCCCGCTGGGGCCTGGGCGCGCGGAAGGTCAGAGCGGGGATGGATCAGGCGGTCTTGACGGCGGACAGGTCGAACTCGAGCGCGATCTTGTCGGAGATCATCACGCCGCCGGTCTCCAGCACGGCGTTGTAGGTGATGCCGAAGTCCTTGCGGTTGATCACCGTGCTGCCCTCGAAGCCGACCCGGGTCAGGCCCTGGGCGTCGATGGCGGTGCCGGTGTAGTCGAGGGGGATGGCGATCTGCCGGGTCACCCCGCGGATCGTCAGGTCGCCGGTGACCTCGAAGCTGTCGCCGCCCGCGTGCTTGACGGAGCTGGAGTCGAAGCTGGCGTCCGCGAGCACCTGATCGACCTGCTCACGCCGGAACAACTGCGGCAACTGGCCGACATCAGCCAGGTCCTGCTCGACCACCTGACCGACCGGGGCCCGCGCTTGGGCACCGCACGCTCGGTGTGCCCTCCGGCACCTTGACGGCGATGCCGCGCTGGAACGGGTCGTCGAGGACGATCAGCCCGTCCAGGAGGTTGCGGCCGAGCCGGTCGACCTCCTGGGCGGTCAGCATGTCCCCGTCGCGGACAGCGCCACAGCGGACCGCCTGCCGTTCGTCAAACGACCGTCATACGACGCGCGGACGCCTGCGCCGATCCACCCCGCGGTGCTCTTCCGCCGACTTCCGATCATCCTCACGGGCTTTTCGGCTGCTCGGGCGAAATCAGTCGGCGGGCTTGCCGAACCAGCGGGAAAGGTGGTCGTTCAGGTCCTGCTGATCGTCGCCGATCCAGGCGACGTGGCCGTCGGGGCGTAGCAGGACGCACGGAACATCCAGTCCCGCGGTGGGATCCGCGAGGTAATCGACCCGGTCCGACCAGCCGCCGACGGTCAGGCGTTCGGTGCGGTCCAGCAGCAGGCCGCGGCCGCGATGCAGCAGACCGTAGAGGTGGCCCTGTTTCACGTCGATGTCGCGCAGGCGGCGGCCGAGCAGGTCGGGGCCTTCGCCGAAGTCGTAGCGGATGCCGATCGCGGTGATCTTCTCGATCAGATGGCGGTTCACCTCGTCGAAGTCCATCAGTTCGGTGAGCAGCCTGCGTACGGCCTGCGGGCCCGGTTCGGTGGACAGCAGTTCCATCTGGGCGCGGGTGTTGTCCAGCACGTCCTCCGCGACCGGATGACGTTCGGCCTGGTAGGTGTCCAGCAGTGTTTCCGGCGCCCAGCCGCGGAGCTGTGCGGCCAGTTTCCAGCCGAGGTTGAACGCGTCCTGAACGCCCAGGTTGAGGCCCTGCCCGCCGGTGGGTGGATGGATGTGTGCCGCATCGCCGGCCAGCAGCACCCGCCCGACCCGATAACGTTCGGCCAGCCGGGTGGCATCCCCGAAGCGGGACATCCAGCGCGGGGAGTGCACGCCGAAATCGGTTCCTGCGATGGTGCGCAACTGTTGTTTGAAATCCTCGAGAGTGGGCGGTTCCGCGCGGTCGCTGACTCCCGCGGCGGGGACGACGACGCTGTAGACCCCTTCGCCGAAGGGGCGGAGCCAGAATGGCTGACGGGTCTCGCGGAGTTCGGTGACCTTGGCGGCGATCTCCTGCTGCGGCACGCCCACTTCCATCTCGCCCATCAGCGTCTCGGTCCGTGAGGGCTCGCCGGGGAAGCCGACACCGAGCAGTTTTCGCACCGTACTGCGCCCGCCGTCACAGCCGACGAGATAACGCGAACGCAGCCGTTCCCCATCGGCCAGCTCGACGGTCACACCCTCGTCGTCCTGCTCGAAACCGGCGACCGCGCGACCGCGCCGGACCTGCGCGCCCAGTTCGATCGCATGTTCTTCAAGCAAGCGTTCGATGACCGGCTGCGGGATGCCCAGCAGATAGGCGTACGCGGAATCCAGGTCCTTGGGCGCGGGTTTGTTGATGGCGGCGAAGAAACCGGCGGCCGGACGCTGTCTTCCATGCTGGAGAACGCGCTCGAGCAGTCCGCGCATCGCCATCAGCTCGAGACTGCGAATATGCAGACCGACTATGCGGACGAACGACTTGGGCTCGGTTTCCTTCTCCAGAACGAGTACCCGCACGTCGTGCAGCCGCAGTTCGGCGGCCAGCATCGCACCGGTCGGCCCGCACCCGGCAATGATCACATCGAAGACGAGGGGCGCGCGATCGGCGCCGGAGGCCGGCGACCGGAGAGCTCCGGGGACGTCGCCCACCGCGGAGTCACGTTCGACCTCGGCGGTGACCTGTTGAGAGTGCATAGGTGTTGCCTTTCGGGAGTGCCTTGTTGGCGAGGCGCTCCCGGCGACACCTACGTCAATCGCCCGGCCGTGACGGGAAGGGGGAGCACCCACATCGATACAGCGTTCATGGGTCTCACCTCCTCGGGCGGCGTCACGGTCAGCTGGAAGCTACAAGCCCGAGCATCATCCCGTCCAATCCTTTTTCCGGCCACGTGATCACGACTCCAGACGGGCCCCTGCGGGTTGCAGGGCGAATCGCAGCGGCTGACCCAAGTGATCGGTTCGGGCGAATGTCGGAGATCCCCGTTATCGTCGGCTGGCATGATCGATCCCCTGGATCCGGCGGGCGCGCTCGCCGCTCTGCGGGCCGTCGACTGGTCCCGCTTCGACCCCGTGCTCGACACCGCGCCCCTGCGGGACGCGCTCGCCGAACTCGAGCGGGTCCGCGGCGTCCTGCAGATTTTCGAGGTTGCCACCGGCCGCTGCGTCAACGCCATCGAGGGCATCGCCGGCGGCGTCGGGTTTCCCGACTACCCGCGCATCCGTTCGAGGTGACTCCGTGGCTGGCCTACCTGCTGCGCACCGGCCGTACGGAACTGGTGAGAGAGCTGCTGGAGAACTCCCGGGTGAGGTGGTTCGACACCCACGAGGCGGCCGAGATCATCGCCGCGCTGGGCGAGGAAGACCTGCTGCGGCTCTGGGGCGACGTCCACAGGTCGGTGGCTGACCTGCTCTCCCCGAACGAGCGGACCGACGACGACCTTGCCACGGCGTATGCTGCCCTCCGGGACGTACCGCGTGCGCAGCGCGACCGCGCGCTCGGCGACCTGACCCTTCAAGCGGCGGCGCACGGCAACGTCAGCGCAGTGCTGTCGCTGCTCCCCAAGCTCCAGGACCCGCACCGGCACGCACTGAGCGCCCTTCGGATCATCACGACCGGCACGGACATCGAGGTGTGGTGAGGAGATGGACGTCAACGGCAAGGGCATCAGGGTCTTGTGCACCACCCCGACCGAGCAACCTTCCGCTACGCCCTCGGCGACGCGAGCACGCGCCAGAGGACCAATACCGCCAGCAGGGACGCCGCGCCCGCCGCGCCGACGACCAGGCCGGGCGCTGCCACCTCGCCCAACGCCCCGCCGCCGGCCGCGAACAGCCCCTGCAGCGTCATGGTCCCGGTCAGCGCCAGCCCGAAGGCCTGGCCCCGGTTCGCCTCCGGCACCGCCTCCAGGAAGCGCCGGGCCAGCCCCAGCTGGTACGCGACCCCGAACCCGGACACGGCGAGCAGCAGCGCCGCGATGACCGGTCCAGGCGAGAGCACGAACCCGAGCAGCGGCGCGCCGAGCAGCAGTGCCAGCGGCCCGGACAGCCGTTCCCTTCGTTCCGGGGTGACCAGCCGGCCGATCACGAGGTCGCCGGTGAGCATGCCGAGCGCCACGGCGGTGAACAGCAACCCCGCCGAGTCCGGCAGGCCGATCTGGACGGCGTACGGAACGAGCACGCCCTCGGCGCCGACCACGAGCGCGGGCGGCAGCCACTGGGCCAGCAGCAGCGAACGAATCGCCGGTCGGCGCAGCAGTTCACGATTGACGCGCCAGGTCTCGCGTACCGCGTACCCCGCGGCCGGGCCGCGGCGCGGCAGCTCGGCCAGCCGCAGGCGCAGCAGCGCGGCGGACAGCAGGCAGCTCGCCACGGTGATCCAGAGCGCGCCGTACGGGCCGAGCGCCGCGATCAGCATCCCGCCCACGGCGAAGCCGAGCACCTGCGTGCCGCCGGCGGCCATGGAGAACACGGCCCGGCCGAGCACGTACCGGTCGCCGTCGAGCAGTTCGGGCAGCAGCGCGCTGCGCGCCGCGGAGGCGACCGCGCCGGGGATGCCGGCGACGAACACCAGCACCAGCATCGCGGTGGGGGAGAGCAGCCCGGCGGCGAGCACAGCGGCGACCGCGGCGCGGACCAGGTCGTAGCCGACCATCACGGCCCGCGGCGGCCACCTGTCGGCGTGGGCCAGCAGCAGCGTGCCACCGAGGGCGTAGGGCAGGAAGCCGGCGACGTAGGCCAGCGCGGCCAGCAGGGGCGAGCCGGTGCCGGCGTAGACGGTCACCGAGAGGGCGAGCATCTTCACCGTCTCGCCACCGAGGAAGAGCGTGTAGCCGGCGAACAGCACGCGGAACTGGCCTACCGCGAACACCTCGCGGTAGGTGGCCCGCGCCGGTGCGGTCTGGAGCGTCGTCATGCGGGCCAGTCTCGGGGCGGTGCGGGCGGAGGCGTTAAGCTTTCGTGTGGAGGCGAAAGATGCTTGCCATCGAAGTCGGGCCGGTCGACGTGGCCCACACCCGCTACGCGATCTCGCCGCTGGGTGAAGCGATGAACGCGCTGCGGGTCGCCGCGGGCAAGCAGCCGGCCGGAGCGCTGCGGCCCTGGGCGGAGCGCATCGCGCCGCGGTACGCGCGGCTGCTCCGCGAGACGCCCGCGGTCGGGGCGCTGACGACGCTGTTCCGCCGCGGCGGCTACAACGCCGACTTCATCCACCCTCCGCCTTCGGGCCCCGGCGACGACTTCGCCGTCGAACTCGCCGCGGTGCGGGCGACCCCGCTGAGCCAGGTTCGCGCGGAGATCGCCCGCAACCTGGTCGGGCTGCGTACGCCAGCGCGCCACGTCCAGCAGATCCTGGCCGCCCCGGACGTGCTCACCCGGCTTTCGGACGCGATCGAGGCGACCTGGCACGCGCTGGTCGAGCCCGACTGGCCGCGGCTGCGCACGGTGCTGGAGCGCGACCTGGTGCACCGCGCCGGGCACCTGGCCATGTACGGCTGGGCCGCGGCGCTGTCCGACCTGGATCCGCGGGTGGGCTGGCGCTCCGAGGGGGCCGACGGCGTGATCGAGGTGCGCACCGGCCCTCGGAACGAGTGGGAGCGGCACCGGCTGGGCGGCAAGGGACTGCTGCTGATGCCGACCGTCTTCGGCACCCTCATCAGCTACGTCGAGCCGCCCTGGCCGTACGCCCTGGTGTATCCGGCGCGTGGCGTCGCGGACCTGCTCGGGCCGCCGCCCCCGCAGGGCGGTGCGGCGGGGCTGGCGCGGCTGGTCGGCCCGCACCGCGCGCAGGTGCTGCGGGCGCTCGCGGTGCCGGCGACGACCACGCAGCTGGTCCGCCAGCTGGGTCTCAGCCTGGGCGCGGTCGGCGGCCACCTGGCCGTGCTGCGCGAATCAGGTCTGGTCACGCGGACGCGGACCGGCCGATCCGTACGCTACGAGCGCACCCCTCTGGGCGGGACCCTGGCCGGCGACTGAGCGCGGCCACCCGGCCGGCCTCAGCGGCTTACGGCGGTCTCCCGCTCCACCCGCGACAGCTTCTCGGGATTGCGTACGTGGTACGCGCCGGTGACGTAGCCGCTCTCGACCCGCACCGCCAGCACGCCGTCGATCTCCCCATTGACGCGGACGAGCAGCCCAGGGCCGCCATTGATCTGGACCAGCTCGACCGACCGTTCGGCGTCGCGCTTCCACCAGCCGACGGCCAGCAGGCGAGCCACCTGGTCGGCCCCCACGACCGGCCGCAGCAGGGCGTGTTTGATGCCGCCGCCGTCGCTCAGGGCGACGACGTTCGGTGCGAGGATGTCGAGCAGACTCTGCAGGTCGCCGGTTTCGACCGCTCGCTGGAATGCCTGGAGCGCGGTCCGGGTCTCGGCCGGGGAGGCGACGCCGCGGGGCCGGCGCACGGCGACGTGGGCGCGGGCGCGGTAGGCGATCTGACGGACCGCGGCGGGGCTCTTGCCGACGGCTTCGGCGATCTCGTCGTACTCCAGATCGAACACCTCGCGCAGCACGAACACCGCCCGCTCGGTCGGCTGGAGCGTCTCCAGCACCAGCAGCATCGCCATCGAGACGCTGTCGGCGAGTACGACGTCCTCGGCCACATCGGGTGTGGTCAGCAGCGGTTCGGGCAGCCACGGCCCGACGTAGAACTCCCTGCGCCGGCCGAGCGCGCGCAGCCGGTCCAGCGCCAGCCGGGTGACGATCCGCACCAGGTAGGCGCGCTGCTCACGCACGGCGGCCAGATCGACGTCCACCCATCGCAGCCAACTCTCCTGCAGGACGTCTTCGGCGTCGGTGGCCGAACCGAGCATTTCATAGGCGACGGTGAACAGCAGGTTGCGGTGAGCAACGAACGCCTCGGTGGCTGAATCCACGCGGTCGGTTTGTTCGCTGCGCTCGTTCATGCCCGGCTCCTGCCTGTTCGTTCTCAAACCCTGCTCCACGCACTAGGACGCCGGCCCTCACCGCTTTGTAACACCCACGGCAGGTGGCCTATGTCACATGGCCGCGCTGTTACAGGGGCCGGGGCGCCGACGTCTCGTGTCTGCCAGGACGCCGTACGCGACATCCTCATTTGAGATCGAGAAGGGAAGACCTCACCATGTCCACACCCGCGACGACCGACCTCCGGTCGCGCATGCCCAACCCCCTCCCGTTCGTCCCCGAGCTGGCGGTAGTCGGGGAAGGACTGCACAAGGTCATCAAGAACGGCTCGATTCCGCTGGTCACCGTCCACCTGCTGCAACTGCGCGCCGGGCAGATCCTCGGCAGCACGTACTTCACCATCAGGGAAACCGGCAACCTCCGCCAGGCAGGGGAGTCGGAGGAGCGCATCACCGCCGTGGCGACCTGGCGGGACGCCACCTGCTTCACCGACGCCGAACGGGTCGCGCTGGAGCTCGTGGAGGCCATCCTTTCCCCGAACCCGTCCGGGGAGCGCGTCCCCGACGAACTTTTCGCCAGGGCGTCCGCGCTCTACGACGACAAGGCGCTCTGGACGCTCATCATGGCGATCGCCCACATCGGCTTCTTCACCCCCGCCGCTCTCATCGCCAAGCCGATCCCCGGCATGCCCCCCGGCCAGAACTACAGCGCATGAGAAAGGCACACACCATGAGCATCACCACGTTCGCGGTGGCAGGAGCGACCGGGCGGCTGGGACGCCACGTCGTCGACGTCCTCGCCGAACGGGGGCACCAGATCGTGCCGATGTCACGAGCCACCGGCGTGGACCTCATCACCGGTGAGGGCCTGGCCGAGGCGCTCGCCGAGGTGGAGGTCATCATCGACGTCGCCTCGTGGCACGCCTCCGAGCAGGAGGCGGCGACCGAGTTCTTCCGCACGTCGGCCCGCAATCTACACGAGTACGGGCAGAAGGCGGGGGTCGCCCGGATCGCCATGGCGTCCATCATCGGCGTCGACAGGGCCACCGCCGGTTTCGTCGCCGCCAAGAAGGCGCACGAGGAGCTCCTCCTGTCCGGCCCGATCCCCGTCCGCATCCTGCGGGCCGCGCAGTTCCACGAGTTCGTCGGTCAGCTCCTGGACTGGCAGCAGGGCGACGTCGCCTACGTCCCGGCCCTGCCCACCCAGCTCGTGGCCTGCCGCACCGTGGCCGAGGCACTGGTCGACCTGGCCCTCGACCCCGCCGCGCCGGCCCCCGGAACACCGATCCCCGAGATCGCCGGTCCCCGCAAGGAGACCATGGCGGAGGCTGCCCGGCTCGTCGGCGCCCGCCGAGGCGTCAAGGTCGTCGGCGTCGACGGGTCCGGCATGCCCGATGCCGAGATCGCCGCCGACGGCGGGTTCCTGCCCAGCCCGCACGCCAAGCTCGCCGGACCTACCTTCCAGGAGTGGCTCGACACCCAACCCTGGCACGCCCTTGTCTCTCGAAACTCCCGGAGCCTCGAGAACAAGGGCTTACTCCAAACCTCGCCCTCCCCGAAACCTCACGAACCTCTCTCACCACCTGCCGAATCAAAACCGACTCTTTAAGCCCCCAATAAAAATGTCCACGTACTTTGAGCCGTATGAGCTGGGTTGAACGCTTGTCGGACCTCTGGTTCGACAACCGGGGGAGCTGTGGCGGAACCGCAGGATAGCGCCTCGATTCCGGACGCGACGGTGGAGTCGTCTCGCCTGGATGATCTGCTGATGGAGGCAGTGTTCAGCGCCGGAGCCCATTTCGGCATCGTGTACGTCCTGGACGCAAGCCGTCAGCTCCTGCAGATGGAGGCGGCAATACGACTTCCTGCCGCCCTCGCCCGAACCTGGTCCAGGATCAGGACGAATGATTGCGTGCCCGTTGCGGTCTCGGTGCGTGAGCGGCGGCTGACCTGGCTCAGCGACCGGGTGGCCCTGGCCCGCGAGTTCCCGGCGGCGGCACTGTCGCTGCCCTACCACTTCGCGATGGCCGCCGCTCCGGTCTGCTCCGGTGGTGCCGTCTGGGGCGGGTTCGTCCTGGGATGGCCTACGGGAGCCGAATGCGGGCTCACCCGGCGTCAGCTCGATGTCATCGACGACACCTGCGCGAGGATGGGCGACCTGCTCCGCCGGGCGAGTGAGCGGGGCCGGCCGATCGTTCCCGAGCCCCTGCCCCGGATCTTGGACCCGATCCAGGCTCACCGGTCGGAGCCGTACGCCGGCCTGACAGCGCTGATGTGTCTCGACAGCCTGCCCGAGGGCTACTGCCACCTGGACACGCACGCGCGGGTGACCCTCGTCACGGCACCTGCCGCGGAACTGCTGGCCGTGAAGCCATCGGAGCTGGTCGGCAGGCGCCTGACCACGGCGCTGCCCTGGCTGGACGACCCCATCTACGAAGACCACTGCCGGACCGCGGTCGTCAGCCACCAGGCCACCCAGTTCACCGCCCGCCGTCCCGACGGGCGGCAGCTGTCGTTCCAGTGCTATCCGAGCCTGCCCGGCATCACCCTGCGGATCACGCCCGCCACCACGTCCGAGGAGGCCGACCGGCGTCCGCCGGTGATCGGACTGCCCGGCATGTTGCACCTGACGGCCTGCCTGGCACGGGCGGTGACCGCGCAGGATGTGGTGGACCTGGTGGCCGACCACGTCATGCCGGTGTGCGACGCCCAGGCGATGGCCATCCTCACCTGGGACAGCGGCCGGATGCGCGTGGCCGCTTCACGCGGCTACAGCCGGCAGGGCCTGGAGGGGTTCAACGGCCGCCCGATCGTCCATCCGGTCCGCTGGACGCGCGGCTACGACGAGGGCAGAGCAGCGTTCTACTCGACCTGGGAGGAGTTCCGCCAGACCTACCCCAACGCCATCCGCATCGACAACATGGGCGCCTGGGCGCTGCTGCCACTGGTCGCTCAGGGGCGCTCCATCGGCACCTGCGTCATCGCCTACGACCGCCCCCATCAGTTCAGCGACAGCGAGCAGGCCATGCTGACCGCGCTCGGCGGGCTGGTCACTCAGGCGTTCGAGCGTGCCTGGCTCTACGACAACAAGCACCAGTTCGCCCAGTGCCTGCAGGCGAGCCTGCTGCCGCACGCGTTGCCCCGCATCTCCGGCCTGGACGTGGCCGCCCGGTATGTGCCCGCCACCCCCGGCATGGACATCGGCGGCGACTTCTACGACCTGATCCGCCTCAGCGACACCACGGCCGCAGCCGTCATCGGCGACGTGCAAGGCCACGACATGACCGCCGCCGCGCTCATGGGCCAGGTACGCACCGCCATCCGCGCCCACGCCACCGCCGGCGCCGACCCGGGCGAGGTGCTCGCGCACACCAACCGGCTGCTCACCGAACTGGCCACCGACCGCTTCACCAGCTGCCTGTACGTCAGCTTCGACCCGCGCCGGCGCGCCGCCGCCCTGGCCAGCGCGGGGCACCCACCGCCGGTGCTCGGCCTGCTGGGCGCCCCGGCCGAGGTCATCGACACCGCCCCCGGCCTGCTGCTCGGCATCGATCCCGACGCCGAATACGTCACCACGGACGTGAACATGCCACCCGGCGCGGTCATGGTCCTCTACACCGACGGCCTCGTCGAACAACCCGGCCGCGACCTCGGCGAGTCCATCGCCGGCCTGGCCGCCAGTTTCACCCCTGCGCCCGGCCAGGCCCTGCATGACCTGGCGGAGTCGCTCATCGGCCCGATCACGAACGAGCAGCGTACCGACGACACCGCCCTTCTCCTCCTGCGGAACACCCCGACAGCCCGATGACCGGCGACGAGGGTATCCCTCGAGTTGAGCCGCCTGGGCGTACCGCGGGCACGACCCGACCACCGGCCCTTCCCGCTTCCTGACGGGGTGACGGAGGCCAGAGGCCGTGGCGGGACGTTCTACGACCCGGTAAGCCGACTCGGCGGCCAAGGGCCGTTCCGGCAGCCGGAGATCGAAGTACTGGTGCGAGATGTCGAGCGCTGGGCCGACGGTCCACGCGATGACGACATGGCGATTCTGGCGATTCTGGCGATCACCCGGCGCGCCGGCGAACCGGCCCCGTGAACAACAACCAGGCGTGACCCGATCCGCGCGGGACCAGTACGGTACGCCCGGCGCTCGGCAGGCCATTGCGTGACCGTCGCTCGATTCCACCGAACGCCTTCGACGACGCGTAAACATTGCATGGGAGATCTTGAAAACCGTCACCCGCGATCCGATGTCCGCGAGGAGCATACCGATATTGCCCACTTGGTTGCGTAAGACAGTATGGCATTGATTATGTTATGTCACGGGCCGCGACAGCGTGTTGACGTATGCTGTGGTAGTCATGTGCGAGCAGGTTGATGACGGCGACCGGTTTGTGGCAGTTCGGGCAGGTCTGGGCGGCACTTGGTGGCTATGGGTTTCGTCTTCTGGGCAGCCATCGATGGAGAATGCGTAGATGGACAATGATGCGCGCAAGTTCATTGCTTCGGTGGGGGCAGTCGCATCGGTCGTAACCATCCTTGTCGGTGTAAAAACACTACTAGCGTCTTCAGAAGAAGAGAAGACAGCAAGACCGCAGGTCCCGGTGACGCGAGAGATGAGTTCAACGCCAGAACCCCCTTCGGATCCGATATTAGAACCGGAGTCCACGCCAGAGCCGGAGTCCACGCCAGAATCGACGCCGACGCCGACACCCCGACCTGACTTTGTTCTTGTTTCCCAAGAGTGGGGCCGGTGCGGGATGAACTACGGATGTGACGTCTCCGCCAGCTTCCGCAATGACGGTGGCTTCGGAAACACGGTCGCGACGTTCTATCTTCTCAGCGATGACAAGTCCGGATATGTGACCAAGTGTTCTGTCGCCACTCCCCACGCTGACGAAGGAGACTCCGTGACCGCGCGGTGTCATGCAGACGATCAGAACCTGGAGAATTACCTGCGCACGGGACGGTACATGCACTTGGATACTCGCGTCAGCAATAATCCCTAGTGTTGTGCTCGGCAAGAAGGTTACAGATGAAGCCGCTCGCGGCGGCGGGCCCGGTCACAAACTTGCCGCCGGCGCTTACGCGCCATTTCCGCGCGCCGGTCACGCCGTCCAGAGCGCGGAGGGCGCCACCCAGGACACTGATGGGTCTCCGTGGATTTACAATCCTTACTGGGACAAGCCCGAGCCCCCGGTTCCTTTCCAGAAGGCAATGGGATATGAGTGGGTCGATCCTGACCAGACCGACTCCGACGGGAACTACATCTGGGGAAAAGACAATTCTGATGATTAGCTGAATTCGATGCCAGGGGTGGTCTTCAGGGTGCTCGCCTGCCGATCGGCCGGTCTGCCAACCATGTTGATCCAGGCGGGTTCCTGCCCCGATGCTTGTGCACATGGGGCGTCGTGGAGTGATGCGGCCGGCCACGCTGGCGGCCGCGGGCGTCGCGCTGGGCCTGGTGGGCAACATGGCGACCAACACCGTCGAAGTGGACGCGTGGTGGTGGCAGCCGCTCACCTGGGGGCTCACCGGCCTGCTCGGCCTGGTCGTCGTGACGGGCGCGCTCGGCGGGAGGAAGGTCGCCGAGCTCACGCCGGTGGAGCCCGCGCTCGCCGAGCTCAGGAAGATGGTGAACGACCAGTGGCGCAACGAGGCCAACCGGGTGCTGGGGTTGGGGCTGGACCCGATGCCCGTACGGTGGCACCTGCGCGACGAGGCGCGCTTCATCGACGGCCCGCGCATCGGAGGGGAGATCACCTGGTCGGGATCGGGTGACCAGATCAAGGGGCTGGCCGACCGGTTCCGCGCGTCAGGCCGCCGCCTGGTCGTGCTGGGCGGCCCCGGCGCCGGCAAGACGACGCTGGCGATCCAGCTCGTACGCGAGTTGCTGAAGAGCACGGACGGTTCGGTGCCGGTGCTGCTGACGATGAGCGGCTGGGACGTCAAGGAGTATCCGCTCTTCGAGGACTGGCTGGTCGACCGGCTGCAGCAGACCTATCCGGCGCTACTTACGCACGGCGCCGACATGCCGCGCCGGCTCTTCCGCGAGGACAGGATCGTGCCGGTCCTCGACGGGCTGGACGAGATGCCGGCCTCCTCGTTACCCAGGGCGCTGGCCGAGCTGAACCAGGCGCTCCCCGCCGAGACCCAACTCGTCCTCACCAGCCGTACCGCCGAGTACACCGCCGCCTCGCAGGCGCTGGGCCGGGCCGCCGTGGTCGAGGCGGAGCCCATGTCGGCCTTGACCATTCGCCGGCCGCCCCCGGGGCCCGTGGTCATGGTCTTGGTGCTGGTGGCGAGCGTGGCATGGGGAGGTGTCCTCGCCACGCTGGCGTTGGACGGCTTCACCTGGTGGTTCCTCGTCGCCGGTCTGGGGATCATCACCGCGTGTCGGGAAAGGTCCGGCGACTCGTCTTGGGTGCGTGACCGGCCCGGCTATGCCGACCTGCGGATCGGGCAGCGCATTTTCCCGCTGCTCAACCAGCTGCTGTCCGGCTTCTCGATCGCGAGCGGGATAGCGCTCGCGTCCGCGTTGGTGGGCGGCGTCGTGCAGGCGGTGCTCAACCTCGTCACGGGAGATGCGCTCACAGAGGGGCTGGTGGGGTCGTTCGTCGCCGCGGTGGTGTTCGGGCCGGGGATGCTGCTCGTCTTCATGACGGACGCGGTGGCCGAGTGGGCCGAGAGTCCGGTGGTGGACGGGCAGGCCAGCACGCCGCTCACGAGTTGGCGCGCGGACCGCAGGCTCAACCTCGTACGACTGCTGGCCGGAGGGGCACTCGGCGCGATCATCGGCGGGGTCCTGATCTGGGCGACGAGCGGATCTGTGGGTGAGACAGCAGTCGCGACCACGGTCGCGGCTCTGGCAGGCATGACGTACGGGCTCGTGTCAGGGCGGCACCACGCCTGGCTGGTCTACGAGCTGGCCGCCTTCCGCCTGGCACGGCGGGGGCGGCTGCCGCGGCGGTTGATGGCGTTCCTGGACGACGCGCATCGTCTCGGGCTGCTGCGCGCGGTCGGGCCGCTCTACCAGTTCCGGCATGCGGAGTTCCACGACCATCTCGCAGGGCGGGAGACGCCGGTTACCCCCCCCCCCCCCCCCGGCAGGCCATCGCGCCCCGGCCGCCCGTGCCCCGCCTCGCCGGTCGGGTGGTCACCCCCGTGCCCTTGCGTACGATCGAGACCCCTCAGAAGGTCAGGAGTATCGCGTTCAGCCCGGACGGCACCCGCCTGGCCTGGACCAGCCAGGGCGCGACCACGCTGGCGGACCTGACCGGCAACCCCGAGCGCGTCTTCCGTCACAGCAGCCGCCTGATCGCCCGCCTGCTGGACGCGGGGCCGATGGCGGCGATCAGCCCCGACGGCCGGCTGATCGCCTTCACCAAGGAACGCCTGAGCCTCAGGGACTTCGACGCCACTGCCGGCAAGATCTGGATCGCCGACCTCGTCACCGGCGCCGACCTCGTGGAGCTCGGCCACGATGGTCGCGTACAGGCGATGGTCTTCAGCCCTGACAGCGCCCGCCTGGCGGTCAGCGGCACCAAGGCCACCACCCAGATCTGGGACGTGACGGACGGCACCGAACTCCTGCGCATCGCGCACCTCGCCGGCCCTCCCGGCCTCGCCTTCAGCCCCGACGGAACCCGCCTGGCCACCGCCTCCTCCAGTTTCTGGGGACGCGACCGGACCTGGGAGGCGGAGATCTGGGACTCGGAGTCGGTTCGATTGGTGTCGCTCAGTGTCGCGGGATGACGTTTTCTATCACGCTGTCCGCGATTATCCGCATCATCGTGCCGGGAAGTGACGGTGGATGCCGCGCCGTATCGCGTACACGCGAGCAACCACCGAGCAACCGTGCGTTCTTGACCATCGGCACTTTGTGTCATTGGTTCCCCATCTCGGCGCGGCTGTCTGGGGCCAGGCTTGCGTGGTGAGCTCGAATTTCACGGCGGATTGAACGTGCGCGAGCAACCACCGAGCAGCCATCGCCTCGTCATTTGTGTCCACAGTGCGCCTGCCGAAAATTTCATCCACGCAGGTCACGGCCCTGCGAAGGCTTCGCGTGGCGGCGCGAACTCCGGCCACCCAGAAGATGGAACCGAGTGCGGCATGATGATCGGCCGTGCTCCTCCGCCTGGCCTACCTCACCATCATCAACACATTCGCCGCGCTGCGATTGCTGCCTATGAGCGATCGGGACAAGGACGTGGAGATTCTCGTCCTACGTCACCAGATCACCGTCCTTGAACGCCAACTCGGCACTGAGACCAGAGTAAGATTCGCACCCGAAGACCGGGCCTTTCTCGCCGCGCTCCTGACCTCGCTGCCCCGCGAGGTCCTACGCCGGCTGCGGCTTCTCGTCCGGCCGGACACCGTCCTGCGCTGGCACCGCGATCTGATGAAACGGCGCCATGCCTGTACCTGCCGGCCGAAGCGACGTGGGCGCCTGCCCACGGTCGGCTCCATCCGCGCTCTCGTCCTGCGCCTGATTCGAGAGAACCCGACCTGGGGCTACCGGCGGGTCCACGGAGAGCTCACCACGCTCGGCATCGAGATCGCACCGTCCACCGTCTGGGAGATCCTCAAGCAGGAAGGTCTTGATCCGGCGCCCGAGCGGGCGTCCACCAGCTGGGCCGACTTCCTGCGCTCGCAAGCCGACGCGCTGCTGGCCTGCGATTTCATCGAGACCATCACCGTGAACGGGCAGCGCCAGTACATCCTGGCAGTCATCGAGCACTCCACCAGGCGCATCCGGGTGCTCGGCACCACCGCACACCCAAGCGCGACCTGGATCACCCAGGCGATGAAGAACCTGGTGATGGATCTGGACGATGCGGGCTGCCGGGCGCGCTTTCTACTCCGAGATCGGGATGGGAAGTTCCCGGCGCTCATGGACGAGATTCTCGCCGAGGCCGGCGTCCAGACGGTGCTCACCGGTATTCGGATGCCGCGGATGAACTCGATCATGGAGCGATGGGTGCAGTCCTGCCGCCGTGAACTCCTCGACCGCTGCCTGCTCTGGAACGAACGCCACCTGTGGCACGCCCTTCGCGAGTACGAACGGTTCTACAACCAGCATCGAGCCCACCAAGCCCTGGGCCAAGCGGCTCCGCTACGCACCGTCCCCGATCCGATCACGGATCCCGAGCAAATCATCGACCTGAACATACGCCGACGGGACCGGCTCGGCGGCATCCTCCACGAGCACCAACATGCGGCTTGACCTGCACGGATGGAATTATCGGCAGGCGCAGGGCCACGTCTTGTCCCCGCCCCGGTTCGCCCAGCTCGCGGTCGGGGCATTCATGGGTGAATGGGTTGTCTGTGACCTTCGTCGAGCAGAGTTCCGGCTGGCTAGAAGTCGATCTGGAGCGCGCGGCACCAGAGGTCGCTGATCGTCTCCACGGGGTCGCGATCGGCTACGCTCGTACCGCTGTACTCTTCGGTGCGCATCGTGCGCACGCAGAACGTCTCGAGCATGCCCACGACGAGCCGGCTCACGAGGGGCACGTCGAGCGGCGGGCACTGGCCCGTTTCGACGGCCCGGTCGAATTCGTGCTCCCAAAGCTGGTAGACGACCGTGCGGGTGTCGTGCACGAGCTCTCGGATCGTCGTCTCTGCGTAGGCGAGTTCGTACGTCATGCGCATCCCCGGCCTGTCGCTGCGGAAGCCGTCGACGTACGCTCGCACGCCCGCCTGGATCGTCGAGCGGATGTCGGCGTCGCGCTTGAACGACGTGACCATGTCGATGAACCCGGCCTGTGTCGTCCTCGCGACCTCCTCGCAGATCGCGAGCTTGTTGTCGAAGTACATGTAGAAGGCGGCCCGGGAGACCTCGGCCCCAGAGGCGATGTCCTCCACGGTGAACTCCGGAACGCTCTTCGTGTCGGCCAGCTGCCGCGCGGACTCCAGGAGCTTTGATCGTGTCACCGCGCCGTCACCGCGCCGCCGCTCTGGTACGCGGCGTATCGGGCGCGCCGCCCCGACTTCGCTCTTCGGCGTCGGGGCGGGCCTGGCGGAGGTCATTGGCTCACATTATCCCATCGAGCAGTAGATCCGTGGTCCGTACGAGGTGCTCGGCGACCGCGGGAGGGGCGAGCGGGTCGGTGACCGCGGGGTCCGGCCGGCGCCCTGTCTCCATCCATCGAGCGACGATCTTACGCACCGCCGGTGCGTCGAGGTACGACTTGTCCATGTGCAACGCGGCGGCCCTCGACGCGACGCGCACGAGAGCCTCCGAACTTTGTGCGGCGCCAAAGGCGCGTGCCCAGGCTCGATCTTCCACGGACGGCGGCTCAACGTTCTCATATTCGGCTTGAGGGTACGCGGAGTCGGTACCGACAGCGAGATCCCACGCGACGTCGGCAAACAGGCCGATGTCCGACTGCGCCGACCGGCCGACGCCGTCGAGCGTGTCGGCACCGGCCACGGCGTCTCCCAGGATCGTGGCGTTGAGCGCGGCCATCGTCATGCCCTGGCCGTAGATCGGGTTGAACGAGGTCACGGCGTCACCGACCGCGACGAAGGACTCGGGATACCTGTCGAGCCGCTCCCAGAGCCGACGCTGGTTGCCCGGCATCTGATACGGCACGATCTCGCTGGTGATGACGGCCTGCCGCACGATCTGCGCGACGAGCGGGCTGCTCAGGGTGTCGAAGAACGTGAACATGGCATCGAGATCGTCCGGCGGATAGTGCTTGACCATCCCGTAGGCGACGATGTCATGGAGTCCGTTTCCGCACGGGCGAATGGCGGCGCCGACCGGGTTTGCAGGGGTGGCGGAGACGCTGACGCCGGCCAGGCCATCTGGCAGGGCGCCGTCTGGAATCCTCGCGGTGAAGGTGGAGTAGCCCATGTAGATCCGCACGTGCTGTTCCTCGGGCTTGGCGTACCCGAGATCCTCCAGCCAGTTCGGCGCCCGCGAGCCCCGGCCGGTCGCATCGACGACGAGGTCGCCGTGCATCTGTCCGCCCTGGACGCCGCGCACCTTCGCGCCGACGACCCGCCCGCCGTCCGCGGACCCGACGAGCCCGATCGCCAGCCCTTTCACGGTGGTGACGTTCGGCAGCGCGAACACCCGCCGGCGAATTGCCCACTCGAAGAGCGGGCGCCGCAAGGCCATGACGATCAGGTCGCTCCTCGCTCGCATGCGCCAGGCGCCATTCACATATTGGGAGAAGTCCGCGACGTCGTCATAACGCTCGCAGCCGAGCGCTATGAGTTCGTCCGTGATGCCGGGCAGCAACTCCTCGATCCGCTCGTGGCCCAGGCTGAGCAGGTGATGGACCTGGTCTCCCTGCGGTACGCCACGGCGGGAGAGCCGGGCATCGGGCCCCTCCACCGGTAGTTCGTCACGGTCGACGATGGTGACGAACTCGAAGCTCCTGCTGAGGGCGGCCGCTGTGAGCAGCCCGGCGATGCTGCCGCCCAGGACGATGGCGTGGCCGAACTTCGACATGCCGTACGGTTCCCTTCGAGGTGGGTCGATCTTCACAGGTCGAGGACGAGTTTCGGGCCGGCGCTGCGGCTGACGCAGATCATCATCGTGAAGCCGTCGGACTTCTCCTCCTCGGTCAGATAGGTGTCTCTTTGATCGGGCTCACCATCGAGCACGACGGCCTCACAGGTGCCGCAGTAGCCGTTCTCGCACGAGAACGAGGTGGGGATGCCACGGGCCCGCATCGCCTGCAGGATCGACTCGTTCGACGCGACGGGAACGGTCACCCCAGTACGCGCGAGCTCGACGTGGAACGGCGCGCCCTGGATGTCGACCGCGGCCACCGAGAATCGCTCGATCCGCAGCTGCGCCGCGTTCCGCAGTGCGCTCAGGCCGGCTACCAGGTCGAGCATGGGCGCGGGTCCGCAGGCGTACACCAAGCCGTCCGGCGGAACCTTCGCCATCTCGGCGGCCAGGTCGGGCCGCCCTTCGACGTCGTCGGCGAAGAGGGCGACCCGGTCCCCGCCGAGTGACAGCAGTTCATCGGCGAACGCCATCCAGGAGCGGGAGCGCCCGCCATATACCAGCCGCCAGGGGATCGCGGCTTGCTCGGCCCGCCGGATCATCGAGACGATCGGGGTGATCCCGACACCGCCGGCAAGGAAGAGGTACTCGGCCGCGGGTTCGAGAGCGAAGTTGTTGCGCGGCGGGCGTACTTCGAGCACGGCGCCGGCGCCGGCCATCTCGTGGAGTTCCTTCGAACCGCCACGCCCGTGCTCCTCACGCAGCACCGCGATCCGGTAGACGTCACGCTCGCGCGGGTCACCGCAGAGGGAGTAGTGCCGGACGCGCCCGGAGGGGAGTTTGACCTCGATGAACGCGCCTGGTTCCCACTGCGGGAGGTCAAGCCCGGCCATCGACTCCAGTTGCACTGCCACGATCTGGTCCGCGACCCTTTGAGCGGCGCGGATCCGGAGTTTGATCGGGTTGCGTGACATCGCGTGCTGTCACATCCCCAGCAGTTCTCGTGCGGTGCGCACGTGGAACATGCCGGCGTAGTCGTCGCCCGGTGGCCGGCGGTCCCGCAGGTCGAGCAGGTTGACCAAGACGCACCCCATCTTGAACGCGGCGAAGGCCTCGTACCATTCGATGGCCTCGGTTGAGATGCCGGTGATCTCCCGCCAGAGCTGAATCGTTTCGTCATGGCCGAGCATGCCGGGTAGCGGCCCGCCCTTCCGCGCGGCGACCTTGCCGCGTTCGCTGATCAGCCACCAGCCGAGATCGTGCAGCGCGCCGCCCAGAGAAGGCTGCTCCCAGTCCATGAGCGCGACCACTTCGAAGTCGTCGACCAGCATGTTGCCGATCCGGGCGTCTCCCCAGACGATGCCCTCCGGCTGATGGGACGGGATGGTCGCGCGCAGGTGTTCCAGGAGGTCGCGATACTCGGGAAGCGGCCGGTCGGCACGGTCGACCCGGTTCAGGTAGCGTTCCCAGCGGTCCCATTCCCGTGCGAATCCGGCGCTGCCGGCGGGCCCAAGCAGGAACTCGACGTCCCGCACCCGCATCGTCTGGATGGACGCGAGTGCGCGCACGCAGTTCTCCCAGAGTCGTGCTCGCTCAGCGGATGAGGCTTCGGCGACCCATCCCGACTCGAGGTAGGACGGGATGCTCACGGCGACGTGGCCGTGCAGCCTCTCCATGACGAAGAAGGGCGAGCCGAGCACCGCCGGGTCCTGCTCAAGCCAGCGCACCATGGCGATCGGTACCGTTCCCCGCTCACCGAGGATCCGCATCAGCTCGTATTCCTCGATGAACATGTCGTCGTAGAACACGGTGAAGTGTGAGGGCTTGATGCGCACGACGAATCCCTCAGCGCGCTTGACGCCGCCTTCGCGCCAATGAGCGTCGAACATGATCGTCTCGTGTGACTGGCCGGAGCCGCGCGGGTAGGTCAGGTCGGTCAGTCGCAGGTCCCGGGCATGCAGGCGCGGTGCGAGCCATTGGGTGAGGACCTGCTCGACCTGGACGAGATCGCGAACATCCGGCGTGACGATCGTGCCGCGCGCGTCCGAGGCCATGCCCACGCTCATCACGTCGCCGGGGGAGTGGGGTGTTTCGCTCATGGGTGTGCACCCTCCCTGTGTCGGAAGCGACGTGCTTGCCGATGTCGGCGAGCCGCTGTCGCCCTCTGGGCGAACCACGGTCTGCGGCGTGACACCGGGCTACTCATCCGAGCCTCCTGCGCTGAGAAGATCGATGCTAGCCTAACACTGACGTTACTGTCACATAGGAGTGTGAGAGTGATCAACAACCCTGCTCCTCTGTCTCTCGAAGAGGTGCTGTCACCCGCATGGCTCGGCCAGGCGCTCAACCTGCCCGTGCGATCGGTGGAGGTGGTGGAGACGATCAAAACGGTGGCGACCAAGGTCCGCTTCCGGGTCGATCTCGCCACGGACGCCGATGCGGTGCGCGCCTACTGCGCGAAAGGCGTCTTCGGGAGCGGCCCCCTGGCCCCCGGGTATGCGCGTATCACCCAGACCGAGGCGAACTTCTACCGGGAGCTCGCCGCCACAGTGGGGGTGAACACCGCGCGCCCCCGCTACACCGCGATCGACGGCCGCACCGGGCACGGCCTCAGCGTCATGGACGACGTCGTCGCCGCCGGCGGGCGGTTCCTCACTCCACTCGAGCCCTACTCGCCGAAGGAGGCGATGGCAAGTCTCGAGCAGCTCGCGGTCATGCACGCCCTGCACTGGGGCGGGGCGGGACTCGACGGCCACGCCTGGCTGCGAAACCGCCTCGCCGACCTCGCCGAAAGCCCGCTGCGGACGGTGGCGGAACTTCAGGAGCTCCTCGACGATCCGCGCGGTGATGCGCTCCCCGCCGCGATCAAGGACGCCGGGCGCGTCACTCGTGCGCTTCAGGCGCTGGCCCGCCACACTGATGGCCAGATTGACACCCTCGTGCACGGCGACGCGCACGCGGGCAACCTCTTCGTGCTCGACGGGGCGACCTCGCTCGTCGACTGGCAGTTGCTCCAGCGCACCAACTGGGGGCTCGATGTCGCCTATCACCTCGGTGCCGTGCTCTCTGTCGAAGATCGGCGGGAGTCGGAGCGTGATCTGCTCGACTACTACCTTCAGCGCCTCGCCGCCCTTGGCGTGATGGCGCCGAGCCGGCAGGAGGCGTGGGACGTCTACCGCGCCGGTGTCGCCTACGGCTACTACCTGTGGGCCGTCACCCGGCGCGTGGACCCGCCCGTCATCCACGAGTTCTGCAAACGGCTTGGGACGGCGGTCGCCGACCTGGAGAGCTTTGAGTTGCTGGGTGTCTGATCTGTGACCACGACCAAATGGTGACACTGACGTCAGTATCAGTTAGGGTTCTGCGCGGTGACCGCAGAGTCCATGGGCACGACAGAGGACGAGCAGACGCATGCCAGGAGAACGCGAACACGCAAGATCCCGCACCATCGACATCGCCATCATCGGCGCCGGAATCGGCGGCATCGCCGCCGCCGTCAACCTCGTACGCCGAGACATCCGGACTTTCGTCATCTTCGAGAAGTCCGCAGGACCGGGGGGAACGTGGTGGGACAACCGCTACCCGGGCGCCGAGTGCGACGTTCCGTCGGCGCTGTACTCCTACTCTTTCAAGTCGCATGACTGGACCCGCACGCATGCCAGGCAGGCGGAGATCCAGGCCTACATCGAGGAGACCATTGACGATTTCGGCATCCGGGCGAACCTCCGGTTCGGCACGGCTGTCGAGAGCGCGCAATGGGACGACCAGCGGCAGCAGTACCTGGTGACGACGGCGACCGGGGAGGCGCGGTGGTTCGACGTCGTCGTCAGCGCGGTCGGCATGCTCAACGTGCCGAAGATTCCCGACTGGCCGGGGATCGACTCCTTCGAGGGGCCGCTGTTCCACTCCGCGCGCTGGGATCCGGCCGTCGATCTCGACGGAAAGTGCGTCGCGGTCGTCGGCGCGGGCGCGTCGGCGGCACAGGTCGTTCCCGCGTTACAGCCGCGCGTCACGGAACTGCTGAGCTTCCAACGCGAGCCCGGGTGGGTGCTCCCCAAGGGAGATCACGACTACACCTCCGATCAACGTGCGGAGCTCAACCGATTCGGGCGGCGAAAGCTCGAACGCTGGAGGGTGCTGCGGGCCATGGACAAAGGTGGCGGCCGTGGCGACCCCAACGTCGTGGCGGCGCAACGGAACAGGCTGGAAACCCGCATCGCCTCCGTGTTCGAGGACCATCCGGAACTGCGCGACGCGCTCACCCCGGACTTCCAGCCACGATGTAAGCGCAACGTGCTCTCGGACGGCTTCTACGCCGCGCTCCTGGAGCCTAATGTCCGGCTCATCACCCGCTCGGTCGAACGAATCACGCCACGCGGTGTCGTCGATGACCGGGGGGAGGAGCATGAGGCCGACATCGTCGTACTCACCACGGGCTTCCAGGCGGCGAACTTCCTGGGCACGCTGCGGGTCACCGGACGTGGCGGACGCGACCTGCACGAAACGTGGGGGGACGACCCGAAGGCGTTCCTCGGCATCACGGTGCCGGGTTTCCCGAACTTCTACATGCTCTACGGCCCGAACACGCACGGCACCGTCGTGTCCTTCGTACTCGAGCGGCAGGCCGAGTTCGTCGCCCGTGATGTCCGGCGGCTGCGACGTGGCGGCGGGGGAACCATCGAGGTGCGCCAAGCGGCAGACGTGTGGTACCAGCGGGTGCTGCAGGAGGCCATCGACGCGGTGGAGACGTGGAAGTCGGGATGCCACAACTTCTACCTTTCGGCGAGCGGGCGCAACGTCGTGCAGTGGCCGTGGACGCATCGCCGTTACCACGTCTGGGCTCGTCTTCTGCGGCGTTGGTCATCGTCCTACCGCCCGTTGACCAGGGCGGCCCGGCTGGCCCGCCAGGAGGGCGGCAGCGATTTCAGCACGTCGAGGGAGGCAGCATGAGACTGAAGGGCAGGCGTACGATCGTCACGGGAGGCGGTCGCGGCATCGGCCGCGCCTACGTCGAACGGTTCCTCCAAGAGGGCGCGCACGTGGCGATCCTCGACCTGGACACCGAGGCCGCGGAGAAGACGGTGGCGGATCTCGCCGAACGCGGCACTGTGTTCTCGATCCGTGCTGACGTGTCGGATCCCGACTCCGTTCAGTCGGCCGTCGATGAGGCGGCGGCGAGGCTCGGCGGTGTCGACGTACTGATCAACAACGCGGCACTCTTCGGCGACTGGTCGCCGAAGGACGACACCTTCGAGTACCTGAAGCGTGTTCATGAGGTGAACCTGCTCAGCGTGTGGCTGGTGACCCGGGCTGCGGCGCCGTACCTGGTCAGGAGCGGGCACGGCCGGGTCATCAACCAGTCGTCGACGAACGCTTACAGCTACACCTACACCGGTCCGGCGGACGAGTTCCCGGGCCTGGGCTCGTTCAGCTACGCGTGGACGAAGTACGGCGTGAACGGCCTCACCAAGTACACGGCGGCACAACTCGGCAACTGGGACGTGACGGTGAACGCGATCGCTCCCGGTCCCACGCATACCCAGGCCCTGGCGAAGGCCGCGAGCGAGGAGCGCCTGCGTCAGTTGGTGAGCGCGCAGCCGATCAAGGGTGCGATCCAGGCCGAGGATCTGACCGGGGCGGCGGTCTTCTTCGCGAGCGACGACGCGCGCTTCGTCACCGGCCAGATCCTCGTCATCGACGGCGGCCGTTTCATGCCGGGCTGATCAGTGTGCCTCAGCCGGCACCGCCGAGGCACGTCGCAAACTCACGGAGCGCCCCGACCACAAGGTCGGGGCGTTCGAGTGCCGCGAAGTGCCCGCCCGCGGGGAACTCCACCCAGCGAACGATGTTGTACTGTTCCTTCGCCCAGCGCCGCACGGGCGGCACAAGCTCGCCGGGGTACGAGGCGACGCCGGTGGGAACGGTCACATACGTCCGATCGAGCGCCGGCCCGGTGCCGGGCGCCCGGTTGGCCGTGTACTCCTCCTGGTAGAAGCGCGCCGAGGATGCGGCGGTCCTGGTGAACCAGTAGATCGACGCTGTTGTCAGCAAGTCGTCCAGGGGCAGCGGGTACGCCGGGTCGACCCAGTCGATGAACTTCTCGGCGATCCAGGCGAGCTGCCCGACCGGTGAGTCGCTGAGCCCGTACGACACCGTCTGGGGGCGGGTCGCGTTGAGCAGCGCGTACGCCGACTTGTCCCGGACATAGTCGGCGTAGCGCTCAAGGGCTCGCGCCTCCACTTCGTCGGCGGGGCGCTCGTGCTTGTGGGCTCCGGCGAGCCCGACCCCGCCGAGGTTGAGGTGGACGCCGGCGACGTTCGGGGTGTCCACTCGGGCCAGCGCCGCCGCAACCTGGTAACCGGCGTCACCGCCGTGCGCGAGATAGCGCTCGTACCCGAGCCGCCGGACCAACTGGGCGATGGCCCTCGCCATGCGGTGGGCGCCCCAGCCGCGCTCGCGCAGCGGACCGGAGAACCCGTAGCCCGGGAGGGACGGAACGATGACGTCGAACGCCGGGCAGGCCGCACCAGAGGGCTCGGCGAGCTCGTCGATCACGCGGCGGAACTCGGCGAATGTGCTCGGCCACCCGTGCAGCAGCACCAGCGGCACACTGTCCGGCCGCGGCGACGGCCGGTGCACGGCGTGTACCCGCTGCCCGTCGACCTCTGTGACCAGTTGCGGGAAACGGTTGAGATCGGCCTCGTGCGCCCGCCAGTCGAAGCCGTTGAGCCAGCGTTCGACGAGGGTACGCATCATCTCGACCGTGATGCCGTCCTCGCGCCTGGTCACGTCAAGCTCCTCGGGCCACCGCGCGGCCTCCAGACGCCGTCGTAGTTCATCCAGCTCGGCTTGCGGGATGTCGATGCGGAACGGCCGCACCTCACTGTCCATCATCATCACCAGGTTCCTCGTCTCGGCTGACCCCGGTCACCGCGCAGCCCGTCAGCCGATGCTGAAGCGTTCGATGTCCGCGGCGACGACGCCATCGATTGTCGGAGCGGGCGGCTGGGGGAGCGCGATGGCTTCGGCACGCGTCGGAAGGATCACCGTCGCGGACGCCGGCGTGGTGATCTCGCCACGCTGATTCTCGCAACGCAGGTCCAAGTCCACCACGTGGTGCCCGTCCACCACGCGCTTGGCGGACACGTTGCCGCGGACCCACGTGGTGTCACCGATGTAGTTGAACTTGCGGTGCTCGCAGCGCAACCGCCACAACCAGGCATCGTCGCCGATCCAGTCGGTGATGGCGTGCACGAGCCACGTCTCCCGCATTCCGCCGTAGTCGTAGGACGTCGGCAGGCCGAGTTCCCGGGCGCGGATCGGATCCCAGTGGAGTCGTTGCACGGTGTCAGGGATGTTCAGCGGGTCGGGCGGAAACAGCCCCGGCGCCTTTCTGCGCACTTGATAGGCGAGACGGAACGACCCGGGCGGCGTGAGTTGCATGCCCCAGCCGACATGCCACACGACGATGTCGGTCGTCTTCAACGGGCCTTTGACCCGTGGCTGGAGCTCGTCACCGACTTCGACTTCCTCCCAGTAGCGGGGATCCGCACCGCGCCGCGTCTCGACGGCGTAGAGGGTATCGATCTCCTTGAGCTGCTCCGGAGTGTACGGCTCGAAGGTCACCGCTTCCTTGGCCCGCTTCTTCGAGGTGTGGCGTTCGGCATTGATCCAGGTTCCCCGGCGGAGGGCGACGACCTGGTCCTGGCCGTTGGCATAGACGTAGTCCTTGGTGACGTGGGCCGCCCGCCCACCGAACTTGCTGAGCTTGGCCGCCACACCGACCTGGGTGACCAGGAGCCTGCAGGAGTCACCGAGCCGCAAAGGGCGCCACCACTCGTACTCCATGACCGCCTGGTAGGAGCCGAGGCCCGCGAAGGGGTCGCCCTTGAGAAGTGCTCTGGTCTCCGCGTCCGGTTGCGGGGCGATGTCCTCGCCCATCGTGTAAAGGAAGGTCGGCGGGGCGATGACACCCTCCCAGCGCGAGGTCTTCGCGTAGGCCGGGTCGCAGTAAAGAGGGTTGTCGTCGCCGTAGCCCTGTGCGAAGTGACGGACCGCGTCTCGTGTCACCTCGTAATTGTGCGGGGGGTTCGGCTGAGGGATCGGAATGCCGAGTCGCCCGCGAGAGCGCTCCAGAGCGGCATCTGTGAGGACTCCGAATTGTTCGTCGGTCCGTGCCTGATTCATCTCACTCCTAAGATCAGTGCGCTGCGGCCGATCCCGGCCGACGCCGCTCAGCGCCCCTGCCAGACGGGCTTGCGCTTCTCCGTGAACGCGGCCGCGCCTTCCTGCGCGTCCTGCGAGGCGAATACCTGGTCCGAGATCGGCTGTTGCCTGATGAAGGACTCCGGCTGCGGCCAGTCGCGCGAGGCGGTCGCGATGTGCTTCGAGGCGGCCACCGCCAGCGGGGCGTTGGCGGATATGCGCCGCGCGAGCGCCAGCGCGGCGTCGAGCGCCGCACCATCGTCGACGACCTCGTTCACGAGGCCGAAGGCCGCGGCCCGGCTCGCGCCGATCGGATCGCCGGTCAGCAGCAACTCGAGCGCGATCGCCCTCGGCAGGCGCTGCGGCAAGCGGAACATCCCGCCGCCTCGCGCTACGAGGCCGCGTTTCACCTCTGGTAGGCCGAAACGGGCGCCCTTACCCGCGACGACGAGGTCGCTCGCGAGTACCATCTCAAAGCCTCCACCCAGAGCCCAGCCTTCGACTGCCGCGATCAGGGGTTTGCGCGGAGGCGCTTCGACGAGCCCGGCGAATCCCCGCCCCGGGACCGACGGGCGCTCGCCCTCCCGGAAGCGCTTGAGGTCCATTCCCGCGCAGAACGTGCCGCCGTGACCGGTGATGATGCCGACCGACAGTTCGGGGGAGTCATCCAGCTCGTCGAGCGAACGCGCGATCTCGGTAGCCGCGGCGAGCGTCATCGCGTTGCGCTGCGCTGGCCGGTTGATCGTGATGATCAGCACGCCCTCGTCGGCGGCGACGAGGACCTCCGAAGCCGTCAACGGGGAGCCATCCGAAGGGCGCCGTCGAGCCTGACGGTCTCGCCGTTGACGTACGGGTTGCGCAGCAGCGTCACCGCCATGTCGGCGTAGTCGCCCGCGTCGCCGAGCCTCTTTGGATGCAACACCGTGGCCGCGATGCTGTCGCGAATGTCCTGGCGCAGGCGGGCGAGCATGGGGGTGTCGAAGACGCCGGGCGCGATCGTGTTCACCCGGATCGCGTGGCTGGCCAGGTCGCGCGCGGCGACGAGTGTGATGGCGTGCACGCCACCCTTCGACGCCGAGTACGAGGTCTGCCCGATTTGCCCCTCGAAGGCGGCGGCGGACGCCGTCAGGACGATCGCTCCCCGATCGCCGTCGGTGTCGGGGTCCTGCTTGGCGATGCGGGCGGCCGCGAGCCGGAGAATGTTGTACGTCCCAACAAGATTGATCTTGAGGACCTGCTCGAAACTCTCCACGGGGGCTGGATCGCCTTTTTTGTCGAGGATTCGGAGCCGATCGCCGCCGCGCCCGGCGCAGTGCACCACGGCGCGGAACGGCCCGGCCGCTTCGGCGGCGTCCAGCGGCGCGACCAGGCTCGTCTCATCGGTGATGTCGCCGGGTACGAACGTCACGTTGGGTCCCAGCTTGTCCGCGGTCTCCTCTCCGGGCGAGGTGGGCAGGTCCGTGATGATGACGCGAACCCCGGCGGCGGCGAGTTCGGCCGCGGTCGCCGCGCCGAGGCCGGATGCGCCGCCGGTGACGAGCGCGCTGATGTCGTGGAGCTTCATGGGCATCCTCACCTTGGGGAAGGGGTATCGGGGAACGGGGAGATCAGTTGGCCAGAGAGCGGCCGATGATCTCCTTCATGATCTCGGTGGTTCCGCCTACGATCGTCTGCACACGCCCATCGGCGAAGGCGCGTGAGATCGGGTATTCCTCCATGTAGCCGTAGCCGCCGTGCAGTTGGAGGCAGGCGTCGACCACCCGGTTCTGCAGCTCGGTCGCCCACCACTTCACCTTCGCGGCTGTGGTGGCGTCGAGCTTCCCGTCGTTGTAGCGGTGCACCTGTGCCTCCAGATAGCCACGGGTGACCTCGGTCTCGGTCACCAGCTCCGCCAGCCGGAACCGCGTGTTCTGGAAGTCGATGACGCGTTTGCCGAACGCCTTGCGCTGCTTCGTGTAGGCCAAGGTCCATTCGATCGCGGCCTCGGCGGCGGCGAGCCCACGCCATCCGATGGAGAGTCTCTCGAGTGGAAGCCGGTCGGTGAGGTGGTGGAAACCGCGGCCCTCCTCTCCGACGAGGTTTCCGAGCGGAACCCTCGCGTCGTCGAAGAAGAGCTCCGCGGTGTCCTGCGCGTGCAGGCCGAGCTTCTTGAGCTTGTGCCCGCGTGCGAATCCGGGAGTGTCGGTGGGGAGCAGAATGAGGGAGAACGTCGGCCTGCCGTCCCTCTCTCCCGTGCGTGCGGCGACGAGGACGACATCGCAGGCGAATCCGTTCGTGATGAACGTCTTCGCGCCGTTGAGGACCCAGGAGTCGCCCTCACGGCGGGCGGTTGTCGCGATGGCGCGCAGATCGCTTCCCATGCCCGGCTCGGACATCGCGATCGAGGTCACGATCTCACCAGAGGCCATGCCGGGCAGCCAGCGCTCTTTCTGCTCAGCCGTGCCGAGGGCCATGAGATAGGAGGACACGATGTCCTCGTTGATGGCGAGTCCCGATGCGAGCGAAGCGGCGCCGACCCGGGCGAGTTCCTCTGCGACCACGCAGCGGAAACGGTAGTCGGAAGTGCCGCCTCCGCCGTACTGCTCAGGCGTGCGCAGGCCGAGGAGTCCGACCTTGCCGGCCGCGGTCCAGACAGCTCGGTCGATCGACCGTCGCTCGTCCCAACTGCTCAGATGCGGCGCGACCTCACGCGCGACGAAGTCCCGCACTACCTCGCGGAGCGCATTGTGCTCGCTCTCGTAGAACTCTGTGCCCATCCGGCAGCATCCTCCTGAACGTGGCCACACCTAATCGTTCTATCAGTGAACTATATAGAATGATTTTCGCAACGTTGAGTCCCCCACCCCCGGAAGGAATGCGATGGCAGAGGGACCGCTGAGCGGCATCCGCGTGGTCGAGTTCATGGGACTGGGGCCAGGTCCATTCGGTTGCCTGCTGCTCGCCGATCTCGGCGCGGAGATACTGACCGTGGCCCGCCCTGGTCAGCAACCACGGTCGATGCTGCGCAATCGCGCGGTGATCGAGGTGGATGCCAAGGAACCCACGGCGGCCGAGGCGCTGCACGCCGTGATCGACCGTGCGGATGTCGTGGTCGAAGGCTTTCGCCCCGGAGTCCTGGAACGGATGGGATTCGCGCCGGTCGCGCTGCGAGAGCGCAACCGAGGTCTGATCGTCGCGCGCATGACCGGCTGGGGTCAGACCGGCCCGTACGCGGCGCGTGCGGGGCACGACATCACCTACATCGCGGTCACCGGCGCGCTGCACGTCTCGGCGCGCGCGGGGACCGCCCCGGTTCCGCCCGCGAACCTGCTCGGCGACTTCGGCGCGGGCGGGATGTACCTCGTCACCGCCGTGCTCGCCGCCCTGGTCGAGCGGGCGCGAACCGGCGAAGGCCAAGTGCTCGACGTGGCGATCGTCGATGGCGCGAACTACCTCACGTCGATGCTCCATGAGTACCGCGCCCATGGCCGATGGTCCGACGAGCCGGGGACCAACCGCCTGGACACGGGTGCGCCCTACTACGACGTCTACCGGACGGCGGACGGCGGGTATGTGGCGGTGGGCGCGCTGGAGGACAAGTTCTTCGAGGAACTCGCCGACCTCCTCGGGCTCAGCGGGGCGGACCGCCAAGATCGACAGGACCCTCGATCGTGGCCCAGGCTGCGCAGCCGCATCGCGGACGCCATAGGCTCCAGGACCCGAGACGAGTGGGCCGACCTCGCCGCGGCGACGGACGCCTGCCTGGCGCCCGTGCTCTCGCTCGCCGAGGCGGCGGGCAATCCACACGTCGCCGCCCGTGGCATCCTCCACGGTGATCCGGAACATGGCTGGGAGCCTCGGCTTCCGCTGGGGCATGCGCCTGCGGGCGCGGAGGCGGGTCAGGTCCTGCGGCGCTGGGGAGTCGCGGGCGACCACCGCGACCGGCTCCTGGCCGCGTACTGATCCGCCGCCGACGCGGCCTGGGCCGCATGCGTGCTCAGATGAGCTCGTAGATGGTGGCGTTCGCGGTGCCGCCGCCTTCGCACATGGTCTGCAGGCCGTAGCGGATGCCGTTGTCACGCATGTGGTGGATGAGCCTGGTGGCGAGGATGGCTCCGGACGCGCCGAGCGGGTGACCCACCGAGATCGCACCGCCGAGCGGGTTGAGCCGCTCGGGATCCGCGCCCGTCTCCTTCAGCCAGGCGAGCGGGACGGGTGCAAAGGCCTCGTTGACCTCGAACGCGCCGATGTCGTCGATGGACAGGCCCGCCCGCCGCAGCACCTTGTGCGTGGCCGGGATCGGCGCGGTGAGCATCTTCACCGGGTCGTCGCCGACGACGGACTGGGAGTGAAAGCGGACGATCGGTGACAGCCCGAGTTCCCTGGCCTTCTCCGGAGTGGTCACGAGGACCGCGGAGGCGCCGTCGGAGATCTGAGAGGAGTTTCCGGCGTGGATTACGCCGTCCTGTTTGAACACGGTCTTGAGGCCGGCGAGGATCGCGGTGGTCGTGTTGCGTCGCACACCCTCGTCTGATGTGAACGTCCGCTCCGCCAGCGGCACCGGCACGATCTGCTGGTCGAAGGCGCCGCTGTCGCTCGCGGCTGCCGAGAGCCGATGGGAACGGACCGCGTATTCGTCGAGCTGCGCACGGGTGAGGCCCCACTGCTCGGCGATGAGCTCAGCTCCGGTTCCCTGGTCGAGGCGGTCGACGCTGTACCGGTCGAGCACGGTTTGCCCGTATGGGAAGCCGGACTCGCGCGCAGCCCCGAGAGGCACGCGCGACATGACCTCGATGCCTCCGGCCACGATGAGGTCGGCCCGGCCGGACATCACCGTGCTCGCCGCGAACTCGAGTGCCTGCTGGCTGGAGCCGCAGGCGCGGTTGACGGTGACCGCGGGAACCGACTCCGGCCAACCTGCGGCCAGGGTCGCGAACCGGCCGACGTTGCTCGACTGGTCCCCGAGCTGCGTCACACATCCCCAGTAGACGTCGTCAACGGTCCCGGCATCGATGCCGGTGCGGGCGACGAGCTCCTTGAGTACCAGTGCCGACAGGTCGACCGGATGGATCTCGGCCAGCGACCCGCCGCGCTTCCCGATGGGGGTGCGGACAGCCTCGACGATGACGGCTTCACGGATGGACAAGCTACCTCCCTGAATCATCTACCTAAGATTAACTATTGTATTCCTATGTGTGATTGATGCGGGAGGTGGCATGCGGATCGGAATGCCGATCGAGTACAGCGGCGGCTTCACCGAGACCGTCGAACGGCTTGTGGAGTACGAGCGGGCCGGCGTCGACGTGGTCTTCGTGCCTGAGGCGTACACGTTCGACTCGGTGAGCCAGCTCGGCTATCTCGCCGCGAAGACGGACAGAGTCCGGATCGCCTCGTCGATCCTCAACATCTACTCGCGGACGCCCGCGTTGCTGGCGATGACGGCCGCCGGCCTCGACTACGTCTCGGGCGGCCGGTTCGAGCTCGGAATCGGCGCGTCCGGGCCGCAGGTGGTCGAGGGATTTCACGGCGTGCGCTTCGACGGTGCGCTTGGGCGCACCCGCGAGATCGTCGAGATCTGCCGGGCGGTCTGGCGGCGTGAGCCGCTCACGCACGATGGCCGCCACTACCACGTCCCGCTCGGGCCTGAGCATGGCGGGTCAGGGCTCGGCAAGCCGCTGAAGCTCATCAACCGTCCGATGCGCGACCGGGTGCCGATGACGCTTGCCGCGCTGGGCGAGAAGAGCGTGGCGCTCGCGGCCGAGCTCTTCGAGGGCTGGCAGCCGATCTTCTACCTGCCCGAAGCGGCCCAGGCTGCGTTCGGACCCGCGCTGGCCGAAGGCGCCGCGCGGCGCGACGATGGTCTCGGGCCGCTCGACATCATCGCGCAGACCTACGTGGCCATCAGCGAGGACGCGGCGGAGTCGGATGCCGCGAGGCAGGTCGTGCGCGACCACGTCGCCCTGTACGCCGGTGGGATGGGCGCGCGCGGCAAGAACTTCTACAACGCGCTCATCGGCAGGTTCGGCTTCGAGGCGGCGGCGAAGGAGGTGCAAGACCTCTACCTCGACGGCCGCAAGGCCGAAGCCGCCGCGGCCGTTCCCGACGAACTGGTAGCCGGCCTCGCGCTGATCGGCACGCCGTCGGAGGTCGAAGAGCGCATAGCGGCCTTCCGGCAGTCCGGTGCCACGACGCTCAACGTCCGGCCGCTCGCCGTGACGCACGAGGCGCGGGTTCGGGACATGGCGCTGCTGAAGGAGTGGAGCTCCTAGGTTCCGCCGCTGCCGTGGCCGACGGGTCCGGCATGATCCTCGCCGACCTCGACGAGGGTCATGCCGGATTCTCTGCGCGCAGCCTCCCAGGCGGTTCAGCGGATGGCGACCGGGTTGACGAGGCCCCCCGTGCTCCTGAGAAAGCGCTCCGGCGTCGCGTTGAGCAGGAACGTGTACCGTCGGTCCTGCGCGCACGCGGTCGCGAGCTCTTCGAGGACGAAGTTCTCGCCCTGCATCAAGCCGGCGTACACGAGGTTGAGGACGTGGAGCGGGAGCACGACCTCCTCGACGTTCGCCGGAAGCAGTTCGAACGGCGCGTTGTCGATGGCGACGGCGGCGACCTCACGCTCGTGGAAGTACAGCGCGGTATCGTAGTCGCACGCGGCCAGCGGGCGCCGGTATCTCGGAACGTCCCCCTGCAGGAAGAACGATGCCTGTCCGGTCCTGACGAGCACGATGTCGCCCCGCTCGACGGGACTGCCCTGTGCTTCCTCGACGGCCTGGAGCACCGCCCTAGTGACGGCGAATCGGCCGGGGAGCACATCGAGGCCCTGGTGGCGCGCGACGTCGAGGAGCACGCCCCGCGAGACGATCTCGCCCGCTGCCTCGATCCCCAGCTTCGTGGCTCCGGACGCGTCGACGGCGGTCTCCGGAAAGCCGTTGTACATGGTTCCGCGGAATGTCGTGTGTGCGAGCGCGTCCCAATGTGTGGCGGTCTGGGTTGGCGTGACCACGATGTCGTCGCTGTACCTCGCCGAGTTGGGGGAGCCGGACATGGGCGTGTTGATCGCGAGCATCGTCCGCACCGGGTTGATCCGGCCGGGCGGTGGCGAGCCGTCCTGTGGCCCGTTGAGCGAGAGCGTCATCGCCAATGAGAAGACCTGGCCCGTGCGGACGGATTCGGCCGCCCTCGTGACGACCTCGGGGGAGATGAAGTTGAGAGTGCCGCGCTGATCGTCGTCCCCCCAGCGGCCCCAATTGTTCACCTGCTCGGCCAGCGCTTCGAACTCCTCAAGCGTCATCACCGGCTCCTCCGATCGACGGCGAACCGCGCAACCGGCGCCGGCCGCCACGCAAGAAAAGGTATAATAATTTCACCATACTATATAATTTTCTGGCGGCTCTTCGAGGATGCCCGATGAAGCTCAACCTCACGGTTCCCAACAACCACAGAGTCACGACCCTCCTTCAGACCTGGCAGGACAACGTGGGGGCGAAGGAGATCGGCGAGATCTCGGCGATCGCCGACCGGTTGGGCTTCGGCCGGCTCACCGTGGGCGAACACTTCGCGATCCCGCAGAGCCACGTGGCGGCTTCCGGGGCGCACTACCTGCACGCGACGACGGCCCTCGCCTACCTCGCCGGGCACACCGAGCGGATCCGGGTCGCCGCGAACGTCAGCCTGGTCCCCCTGCAGAACCCCGTCGTCCAGGCCAAGCAGTGGGCGACGCTCGACTGGCTCAGCGGGGGGCGGGCCGACCTGATCGTCGGTGTCGGCTGGCTGAAGGAGGAGTTCGACATCCTCGGCGTCGACTTCGGCGCGCGCGGCCGCATCGTCGATGAGTACGTCGAGGCGATGCGGGAGATCTGGTCCCGGGATGTCGCCTCCTATGAGGGACGGTTCGTCAGGTTCGCCGGCGTCGCCGCCGAGCCGAAGCCGCTGCAGCCCGGCGGTGTTCCGCTCTGGTTCGCCGGTGACGTCCCCGCGACCCTGCGTCGCGTGGCAATGTGGGGCGTGGGCTGGTCGCCGTATCTCACGCCGCTGGAGAAGATCGGCGAAGGCATCGACCGGATCAGGTCCGACCCGGCATACCGCGGTCAGCCGATCGAGGTCTTCTACAACCTCGCCAACCTCCGCCTCAGCCAGGGGCACGTGGGCAAGGACCACGACCACGACTTCGATACGTGGAACGTGCAGCAGCTGGTCGATCAGATCTGCGGCGTGCGGAGCGTGGGGGTGACGGAGGTGGCGCCGCCGTTGCCGAAGCTGAGGAGCTATCAGCATTATCTCGAGCGCCTGCACTGGCTGGCCGGGGAGGTCATGCCCCGGATCGGCTGACCTGGTGCCAGGGGCCGGGGCGCGATCGGCGCCGGACCGTTCACGCCCCCCGCACGATGTCGAGTAGCTCCTCGCCCGCGAGATAGCGCCGCAGGTTCGCCGCGAAGCGCTCCACCGCGCGTCTGGTCATCGCGGCATGCGCGAAGACGCCGCCGACGTGCGGGGTGAGCTTCACCCGGGGATGGCCGCGCAGCCAGTGATCGGCGGGGAGAGGCTCGGGCTCGACCGTGTCGAGGGACGCCCGCGAGACGTGGCCGGAGTCCAGGAACGGCCGCAGCGCCTCCTGCTCGACGAGCGAACCCCTGGCCACGTTGACCAGATGTACGCCGGGCTTGGTGCGCTGGAGGAAGGTGCGGTCCACGATGTCGCGCGTGCTCTCGTTCGCCGTCGCCGCGACCACGATGTGATCGGCCGAGGCGGCGAGCTCCTCCTTCGTCACGAAGGCGACGCCGTCGCCGTCCGGCCGGGGGGTCAGGGTGTGGACGAGCACGGTCATCCCGAAGGCCCGCGCGCGGGGGACAAGCTCGCGGGCGATGTGACCGTAACCGATGATCCCCAGCGTGTGCCCGTCAAGCACGTCAAGCTGGAAATCGGTCCACGTCGCGTCCGGAGCGGCCGGGCCCCAGATCCGGGGGACGTCCTTCACCGCTGCGAGCAGGAACATGACGGCGAGCTCGGCGACGGGGACGGCGTTGACGCCGGCCGAGTTGGTCACCACCCGGCCGTCGAGCAGGCCGCGCGGCACGTTGTCGATCCCGACGCCGCTCAGGTGGATCCAGCTCGCGCCCTGCGCCCACGCCGGTCCACTCGCGTCGACGTTGTAGCCGCCGAAGCACACGTCGGCGCGGTGACCGGGTGGTGGGGCCTCCCCCCGCCGCCACTCGACGATGTCGCAGTCGAGTCCGGCCGCGGCGAGCGCCTGGACGGTGTCGGGCCGGTAGACGACGACGATCGGTCGTCGTCCGGCCGGCGGACATGGCCGGCCGTGGGTGGAGTCGATCGCGCTCATCCGCTCTTCTTCGTGACGTACGAGGCGTCGAGCTCGTCGATGGAGTTGACGTCGAGCATGTGCATGGCGTTGATGAGCTCCTTGCGTAGTTGTCCCAGCACCACGTCCACACCGTGGTCGCCGCCGGCGGCCAGGCCCAGCAGGACGGGCCGGCCGACGAACACGGCGCGAGCGCCGAGGGCGAGCGCGGTCAGGACGTCGACGCCGTGGTGGACCCCTCCGTCGAGATAGACCTCCAGCCCGGGGTGTGCCCGGCGCGGTCATGCCTGCCTTCCCGCGGTGGCGTCGAGCTCGGTCCGTACCGCCGGCAGGACCTTCTCCACGAAGAGCCGCAAGCTCTCATGGGCGAGCGCGGGCGGGGTGCCACCGCTCAGCGGGTTCAGCGTCAGGAGGCTGTTGGGCGGGAAGCCGCGGACCAGCTCGATGGCCTCGTCGGGCGTGAGTACCCGGTGGCTGCCGACCTGCCACACCGACTCGAGCGGGATGTCGGGCGCGGCCCCGAAGTGGGCGCTGTCGGCGTTCCAGGAGGCGTACTGCTGCATTTCGTGCTGCACATGGCGGGCGAGCAGGTGCCGGGTGCGCTCCGGATCGTCGGCGAGGTGCAGGAAGAAGGGACCGACCCGGGTGAGGTGCTCGCCTGGTTGCTTGCCGAGTTCCGCGCAGGCCATGAGGTAGTCCTCGATGAGTGAGGGGCTCGCCGGGTCGTAGCCGTCGGCGATCTCGGCGGCGCGGCGGGCCGTTCTCGGTGTGCTGCCGCCCATGATGATCGGCGGCCCGTCCCGCTGCACCGGCAGTGGGCGCACCAGCACCGGCCGGTCATCCCAGGTGAACTGCTCCCCACTCCACGCCCGCCGCAGGACCTGGACCGCATGACGCAGCCGCGTACCTCGATCCGCGAAGCCGCGTGCGAGCATCCTGAACTCGACTTCGCGGTAGCCGGCGCCGACGGTGACGTCCAGCCGGCCGCCACTGATGTTGTCGACCACGGCGGCGTCCTCGGCGATCCGGACCGGATCGTGCAAGGGCAGAATGAGAGCGGAGGGCCGGATGCGTACTCGCGAGGTGCGCGCCGCGATCGCGGCCAGCGCCGGGAACACGGAGGGCAGATACCCGTCCGTCGTGTGGTGGTGCTCCGAAACGTGTACTCTCTCCAGCCCGTTCTGGTCCGCGTAGACCACCTGGTCAAGCATCGCCGCGAAGAGCTCGGCGTGGCTCGGGCCGAAGTCCGGGGCTCGCAGATCGTAGCGGAGCGCGATCACGGGATGGGTTCTGGCCGCGGTGCCGGTCATGGTTCTCGCCTCATCTCCTGCAGACCTCGAGCGGGTGCGTCGCCCGGTCTCCGTACCCGGTGCAGGGATCTAGAGCGTATCCAGAGTGCTGGGGTATGGTGAAGAGGAATCATATAAGTAGATTCAGTTACCTCATTAACCGCCTTGTGTGAGCGTTCGAGGAAGGAACCCCCATGACCGTGGACGCTACGACCCAGCGGCAGGTGCCGGGACGTGTTGACGAGGCGTTCGTCCGGAGGGCGTTGGACGATGCCGACCTCAACGCCCTCCGGCTCGCGCTCTACCAGGCAACGGGAGATGAGAGCCTGCTCCAGCTGCCGCTGAAGAATACGCCGGTGTACGGCGGGGCGACGGTGCACACCGAGGTCGAGGACGAAGCGGCGCCGATCATCCGGGAGAGGGTGACCGCCTTCCTGCTCAACCTCCCCAAGGACTTCACTGAGGCGGTCCCGGACGACGCGGCCCTGCGCCGCATGATGGAGGCTTTCCGCAACGAGACGCTCGATGAGCGGGAGTGGGCGTACCGCCGGGACCTCGCGGCGTTCGACCCGCACCCCCGCCAGGCGAACTGGACCGGTGCCAAGCCCGAGATCCCGGCCGGATTCCAGGTCGCGGTCATCGGCGCGGGCTACGACGGGATCGCCATCGGCGTCCAGCTCGAACACCTCGGGATCCCCTACACCGTCTACGAGCGACGCTCGGAGGTCGGTGGGACGTGGAGCCGCAACACCTACCCCGATGTGCGGGTCGACACGACGAACTTCCTCTACCAGTTCTTCTTCGAGAAGAACTACCCGTGGAAGGAGTACTTCGCCCGCGGCCACGAGGTGCGCGAGTACCTGGAGCATGTGGCGAAGAAGTACGGGGTGTACGACCACATGAGCTTCAACAGCGACGTCAAGGCGGCGGAGTTCGACGAGAAGGCCGGTACGTGGCGGATCACCGTCGTGGTGGACGGTCAGGAGCGCCATGTCACCGCGAATGCCATCGTGAGCGCGAGCGGTCTGTTCTCCAAGCCCAAGCGCTTCGGCGCACCTGGCGTCGAGGAGTTCCAGGGCACGATCATCCACACCGCGGAGTGCACCGGGAAGGAGAGCTTCATGGGCCTCGATGTCGCTGTGATCGGCAACGGCTCGACCGGGGTGCAGATGCTCTCCGCCGTGCACAAGCAGGTGAAGAGCCTGGGCGTGTTCCAGCGCACGCCGCAGTGGATCGCCCCGCGCGAGCGGTACGGCGAGCCGATCGCACCGGAGACCCGCTGGCTGCTGGACACGATGCCCTACTACTGGAACTGGTACTGCTACTCGATCGCGACAATGCGGCTCGCGGGGCAGCTCACGCAGGAGCCGGATCCGGAGTGGAAGGCGAAGGGCGGGTTCGTCAGTGAGGCGAACGACAATCTCCGCAACAGCCTGGTCAACTACATCCATGCGAAGGTCGGCAGCCGGCCCGACCTGCTCGAGAAGCTCGTTCCCGACTACGCGCCGATGGCGCGGCGCATGGTCGTCGACAATAACTGGTACGCGACTCTGCTCAAGGACAATGTCGAGCTCATCACGGAGCCGATCGAGCGGATCACGCCGACCGGAATCCGGACGGCCGATGGCGAGGAACGCCGTTTCGACGTGATCCTCACCGCGACCGGCTTCGAGGTCGAGAAGTATCTCTGGCCGGCCGAGTACCGCGGTCTGGGCGGCGTGCGGCTTGAGGACGTGTGGGAGGATCCGGCAAATAAGGGACCGCGCGCCTACCTCAGCATCACGGTGCCCGGCTTCCCCAACCTGTTCGTCATGTACGGTCCGAACTCGCAGAACCGCTCGGGATCGCTGATCGTGTGGATGGAGGCGTGGGCGAGATACATCGCAGAGGGATTGGTGGCTCTGATCGAGGGCGGTCACCGCTATCTCACGGTGCGCCAAGACGTCTTCGAGGACTACAACGCCCGGCTGGACGAGGCGATGCAGTCGCTCATCTGGAACGACCCGGACTCGAAGGAGCGTAACTACTACGTGAATCCCCACGGTCGCCAGCAGGTCAACGTGCCCTGGCGGCTCACGGAGTACCACGAACTCCTCGCGAGGTTCAAGCCGGAGTGCGGTGATCCATCCCCAGACGGTCGGGTCGGCTTGTTGCAGGTTTGCGGCCAGGGACAGGACGATGCCGCCGGTCAGGACGAGGACGGGCCAGG